>JBBSVJ010000267.1:0-4296 GCA_038233665.1 Lysobacterales bacterium | reverse complement strand
GAAGTCTCCGGACTGATGGGTCAGATGCCCGCGCGACTAGGTTACCAACCGACCATGGGCACCGAGCTATCTGGATTGGAAGAGCGCATCGCCAATACCGACAGTGGCGCGATCACCTCGATTCAAGCGGTCTACGTGCCAGCGGATGACTTCACCGATCCGGCAGCGGTGCATGTGTTCTCACATCTGTCAGCATCGATCGTGCTCTCGCGCAAACGTGCGAGCGAAGGCTTGTATCCGGCGATCGATCCGTTGCAATCGAGTTCGAAGATGGCGACGCCTGGCATCGCGGGCGATCGTCATTACCGCCTGGCTCAGGCAATCAGGCGCACGCTGGCCCAATACGCCGATCTCAAGGACATCATTGCCATGCTCGGGCTCGAACAGCTTTCGCCGGATGACCGCAAGGTCGTCGCGCGTGCGCGCCGGTTGGAGCGGTTTCTGACTCAACCGTTTTTTACGACTGAGCAGTACACGGGATTGCAAGGAAAGCTGGTCAGCCTGGCCGACGCGCTCGATGGTTGCGAGCGCATTCTTGCCGACGAGTTCAAGGATTTGCCGGAAAGCGCGTTCTACATGATCGGCGCCGTCGACGAAGCGAAAGCAAAGGCAAAGCCGGCAGCCGCGGAAAGCTCCAAAGACAGAAAATCCGGGGCAGCGCATGAAGCTTGAAGTGTTGCTGCCTTTTCGTGTTTTGATCGAACCGATCGAAGTCTCGCGCATTGTTGCCGAAACCGGCGAAGGCTCTTTCGGCGTGCTGCCGCACCGATTGGATTGTGTCGCCGCCCTGGTGCCCGGAATCCTGATTTACGAAACTGAATCCGAAGGCGAGGTATTCCTCGCGGTCGACGAAGGTCTGCTGATCAAAGTTGGCGCAAAGGTTCAGGTATCGGTGCGTCGTGCGGTCGCCGGAACCGACCTCGTTTCTCTGCGAAAAAAGGTAGAAGAGGATTTCATGATTCGTGATGAAAGTGAGCAAGGCATGCGTTCGGTCATGGCCGGCCTTGAGACCGGTTTCATGCGCCGTCTTGCACAGTTCCAACATGAGTAGTGATCCAGCCAACCAGCGCTCGAAAGATGACGGCGCCTTTGTCGCTCAAGTGGCTGCCAAGGCGGCGCGCAAGGCCAGAGCGCGCAGTAACCCGGCGCCGGGCGTCTGGTTTGGGCTCGGCATGATGGGCCTGATCGGCTGGTCGGTGGTCGTGCCTACGCTGCTCGGCGCGATGCTCGGGCTGTGGCTGGACGGAAAGTATCCAGGCACGCATTCGTGGACGCTGGCCTTGCTCGTTGCCGGCCTCGTACTCGGCTGCGCAAACGCCTGGCATTGGGTTTCCCGTCAGGATCAATCGACGCAGGATGAATCACGCGATGACGATGAATAATCTGCTCCCGCTATTGCTCGTCGCTTCGATGGGATTTCTGCTCGGCCTGATTTTTTTCGGCGGCCTCTGGTGGACAGTTCAGCGCATGCTGCATTCAGCGCGGCCCGCATTGTGGATGCTCGGTAGTCTGCTGCTGCGAATGAGCATCGCGTTGTACGGATTCTGGTTGATTGGCGGGCAAGACTGGAAACGCATGCTGGCGTGCCTCGCGGGATTCCTCATCGCGCGTCTGCTGCTGACATTGCTGCCGGGGCCTATGCCCATGCGCCGGATTGATGTCACGGCCGAGGTTCGACGTGCATCTCAGCCCTGACGCCATCGTCTATTGGCAGTTTGGGCTGTTCAAGCTCAATGCCACGATAGTCTTCACCTGGGCCATCATGCTCGTGCTGGTTGTCGGCTCGCGGCTCATCACGCGCAAGCTATCGATGGGTCTGGAGCGTGCGCGCTGGCAGAACCTGCTTGAAATCATTGTCATCGGCATGAGCGGACAGATTGCGGATATTGGTCTGCGCCAGGCACGCACCTACCTGCCTTTTCTTGGCACGTTATTTCTGTTTCTCGCGGCGATCAGTCTGGCCACGATCGTTCCGGGTTTCGAGCCGCCGACCGGATCGCTCTCGACGACCGTTGCGCTCGCGCTTTGCGTGTTTGCAGCCATTCCTTTTTTCGGCATTCGCAAACAGGGTCTGGGCGGTTATCTCAGGTCCTACATCGAGCCGACCTTCATCATGCTGCCTTTCAACATCATCAGTGAAGCCTCGCGCACGCTGGCTCTGGCTGTACGTTTGTTCGGCAACATGATGAGTGGCGCGATGATCATCGCAATCTTGCTCACGATCACGCCGTTTCTTTTTCCGGTCGTCATGACCTTGCTCGGCCTGCTCACCGGCATGGTTCAGGCCTACATCTTCAGCATTCTTGCAGCCGTCTATATCGCGGCGGCGACGCATTCATCGAAACCAAAAGCCGTCGCTGCGCCCGCGACAGCAGCTTAGCTAAAACAAGGGAAACACCATGGACAGCATGACGATCATCGCAGTGGCCTCCATTGTCATTGCAGGTATCACCACCGGATTCGGCACCATGGGCCCGGCCCTGGCCGAAGGGCGCGCGCTTTCCGCGGCAATGACCGCACTCGCGCAGCAGCCGGATGCCTCCGCGACGATCAGCCGGACACTATTCGTCGGCCTCGCCATGATCGAGTCGACCGCGATCTACTGTTTTGTCATCTCGATGATTCTTATTTTCGCGAATCCGTTCTGGAACTACGGCATCGCGTTGGTTACAGGCAAGTAGCCCATGCTTATCGACTGGTTCACGGTGGCTGCGCAAGCGCTGAACTTTCTCATCCTGCTGTGGTTGATGAAGCGATATCTGTACGCGCCGATCCTTAAGGCAGTCGATGCACGCGAGCAGCGCATCGCAGCGGAGCTCAAGGATGCTGAGACAAAAAAATCGGAAGCGCAAAATGAACGGGAGGAATTCGAGCACAAGAACGAGGCCTTCGATCAGCAACGCGCCGAGCTGCTGACCAAAGCCACGGACGAGATTGCAACGCAAGGTCGGGAGATGCTTAAAAAAGCCCGCGAGAAAGCGGACAACTGGGCCGCGAAACGCCAGGAAGCGTTGCGCACTCAGGCCGATGGGCTGAGCCGAGCGATCGAAGGCAGTGCGCGAAATGAAGTCTTGGCGATCACGCGCAAAGCGTTGCACGAACTTGCCACCACTGATCTTGAATCGAGCATCGCCGAAATCTTCATGCAGCGCTTGCGCGCGCTGGACGCAAATGCGAAAGCCGATCTTGTTGCTGCGTTGAAGGTCGCATCGCCAGCGCCAACGGTGAGCAGCGCGTTGACCCTGTCGAAGCAGCAGCGGGATGCCATACAAGCAATGTTGGAGGGGTCGTTTTCCCTCGCCATGCCGCTGATGTTTGAAGTCCGCCCGGACCTGATCTGCGGCATCGAGCTCAGTGCCAACGGCCTACTCGTGTCCTGGAATGTGAATGGCTATCTGCTGTCACTGAAGAAAGAGATTGAACGGATTGCGAGCGAGCGAATAACGCAAGCCGATTCTGACAAATCCTCGGCGGACGCAAATGGCGAACCGGTGCTTAATCCAGCCTCCGGCAGCGACACGGAGGTTGCGAAAGAACCACCGGCAGGCGACGTTCCTCCCGCGAAGGCCACCGCGGCATGATTGCCGAATCGCCCGAGCTGAGTGCAACGGTCGAGCGCGCCATTCGCGAAATCGGCGAGGCGCGGGAAGGCTATGCGCAGCAGATCACGGCGCAGGAAATCGGTACGATCACGCGTGTTTCCACAGGAATTGCCCGAGTTTCGGGCCTCCCGAATGTCGGCTCGGATGAGCTGCTGAAGTTTTCCGGCGATGTTTACGGTATCGCCTTCAATCTGGATGAGGACGACATCGGTGTCGTTCTACTCGGCGACTACGCCAATCTGCATGCCGGCGATCGCGTCGAGCGCACCAACCGGGTCATGGATGTGCCGGTGGGCGATGGATTGCTGGGTCGCGTCATCGATCCACTCGGCCGACCACTTGATGACAAGGGAGCGCTCGCATCGAGTGCTCGTTTGCCGATCGAACGACCAGCCGCAGCCATCATGGATCGGGCGCCGGTCAGCGTCCCGCTGCAGACCGGTCTCAAGGTGATTGATGCGCTGATTCCGGTTGGTCGCGGTCAACGTGAATTGATCCTTGGCGATCGACGCACCGGCAAGTCGGCGATTGCCATTGATGCGATCCTCAATCAGCACGGTCGCGATGTGGTCTGTGTCTATTGCGCGATCGGCCAACGCGCCTCAGCGGTGGCCAAGGCGGTGGCCAATCTGCGTGAAAAGGGAGCGATGGATTACACCATCGTGGTGGTCGCCGAGGGTAACCAGGCACCGGG
>JBBSVJ010000266.1:0-4326 GCA_038233665.1 Lysobacterales bacterium | reverse complement strand
CTGCTGGTTTAGCTATCGGTTACGTGGCGTCCATCGTGGTGCGCCATCAGCAAGGCAGCTCCAGTCATCGGCGCCCCTTGTTCGTCTCGCGTCACAAGCACCGCAGCATGTGGCGATATTTTTGCAAGTTTGATCCGGCCGCGCAAAATCCCATCTTGCGTGGTTTGGTCTGGTGCGGGATCTGGTCGCACTTTCTTCTTCTGGCTCCGCTTCATGGCTGGCGCCATCTCAGCAAAAATGCTCGGGTTACTGACGAAGGATAGGAAACGCTGCAATTAAGATCTGTGCCAATTCCTCGCGTTGGGATCGCGTGGGCAGTTACCCGATTGTGCAAATGCGAATCAAACCAGGACAGTGCGCTGTCATGGATTGTTCTTGTCGATGAAGTTCGATTCGTAGAGCAGGCTCCCAATAGCGGGCTCTTGCCCGGATCGGAACTCGAAGCCAAGGTCTTCGTCGTCTTCCCGAACGCAGTCGGCAACGACCGCGATAACGGTCTCTTGATCGAAGATGAAGTAAATCCGACACTCCGCGTGTTCGCTCGGCACCCACTGAGCCGGCCTTCCCATGCAGGCACCGCCCTGTGAGAGATCACGCACTTCGCTGAGCCAGCCTTGTCCGTCACGCGTAATCAGTGCCGCCGAAAAAATCGGCAGTCGGGGAAAATGGCGTTTCTCGTCCGTGCTCATGGCGTTGAAGATAATCGTCTCGCCGGTCGACACGCAAGCCTGCGATCAGGCACCGTGTCTGAGTACCTGCATGGGAGGTGTTCGTGCAATCCGCCTCGTCCCAGCGAGCCCTGCAAGCATCACAATCAGCGCCGAAGCCGCTGATATCAGGATCAGTTGACCGATCGGCGGCCAATAGTCAGCCATGCGGAATACATTTCGCGCGAGCGCAAGCCCGGTTCCGGCCGCACCGAACGCGGCCACCGTGCCCGCGAGCAGACCGAGGAAGGCGAATTCGCCGAGAACCGCAACCGTCAGTTGCCGTCGATCTGCCCCCAACGTACGTAGCAGGGCGGTTTCGAAGCGCCGCTCGTCGGCGGTGGCCGCAAGTGCAGCGAGTAAAACCAGAATACCTGCGGCGAGACTGAAGCCCAGCACCCAGGTCACCGCAGAAGATACCCGGCTGATGATGTCGCGCACGCGATCGAGAATTGCATTGACATCAATCAGCGATAGATTCGGCATTTGTCGCGACAAGCTGGATAGTTTCGCATCGGCCGGAACATGGAAACTTGATATCAGGCTGTGTGGCAGCGCTTCGCCGTGAGACGGATCGAGCATGAGAAAGAAATTCACCCGGAAAGAATCCCAGTTGACCTCACGAATGCTGCTGATCTTTGCCGTGATTTTCTGATCTCCGAAGCCGAGGCTCATGCTGTCGCCGATGCCGACCCCGAACATGTCTACCCAACTCTTGTCGATCGAGATCTCGGCCGCGCCTGCGTTGCTCGTCGGCCACTGTCCTTCAATGATTCGGTTTGAGGGTGGCAAATCCTTGCTCCAGGAAACCCTGACTTCGCCTTCGACGCGATTGCCTGCGCGCGACCCATCTTCATAGTCGGTAGCCTTGAGCGGTTTGCCGTTGATGGCGAGAAGTTTTCCAGCCGCCAACGGCAACAGGCTCATGTTGTCGGCACCCAGCAGTTGCAGCCGACGCTCAAATTCCGCGCGCTGGTCGGCCTGCAGATTGAGGACGAAATAGTTGGGCGTATCGGTCGGCAGCTCGGCACGCCAGCGGTCGAGCAAGGAGGGGCCGACGACTGCAAGCAGATCGAGTGCAGTCAAACTGAGCGCAAACGCGCCGACCTGTAGCAGGGTCAACCCACGGCGCCGGCTCAGATTGGCCAAACCGAAACGCAGAGCCCCGGAAATTCGTCGAGAGCTGAGGCGCAAGACTTTCAGCAACGAGAGCGTGACGATCAGTGTAGCGAGTGCGACCGCGGTCAGGCCTGCAGCAAGTACAGCGGCCAGTTGAGCTGATCCACTCTCGAGCAGAATGAGGATTCCGCCGACAACCAACGGCATCGCGTAGAGCGCATCGAAACGGCGCAATTTCGTTTGCAGATCGCGCCTGAAAACGCGCATGGGTTCGATATCACGCAACCTCAGCAGTGGTGGCAAGGCGAAGCCGAGCAGGACCGCGATACCGATCGCGAAGGCCGAAATCGCCGGGCCGAAACCGAGCGCCGGGGTTGCACCCCCGAGTAGTTGGCTGGCGAACAGAAAAGCAACCTGCTGCAATCCCAGTCCGATCAGCGCGCCGACCGCACACGCCGGCAGCGCAAGCAGGGTCAACTCCAGCAGCAGAGCAAGAACGATTTCGCCACGACTGGCGCCGAGGCAACGCAACACGGCGACTTCCTCGGTCTTGCGCCGGGCAAAGCGCTGTGCGGCGAGTGCGACGGCAATGCCGGCGAGCAGAGCGGCAAGCAAGGATGCCAAGCGCAGGAAATTTTCGCCTCGCTCAAAAGAATTACGCAAATTGGCCTGGGCATCGGCGACCGTGGTCACGCTCGCGCTCGGTGGCAAGTTGGCTTTGGCCCATGCCGCATAACGTGCGATTGAATCGCTGCTACCCGAAACCAGAAGTCGGTAACTCGCTCGGCTACCCTCGCCGAGCAAGCCGCTGGCGTCGGCGTCATCAAGATTCATCAGCACGGTGGGGGCAAACTGGAAAACCGATCCGCCAGGGGCGCTGACGATTTCACCAGCGATACGCAGATCGCGCCCGCCAAGTTGCAAGCTGTCACCGACCCCGCTGGACAAGGCGTTGAGCACGGCACGATCGGCGAAAACCTCGCCTGACACGGGTGCCGATGCGGAACGCTGTTTTCCATTCGCGTCGCTGACCAACAGCTTGCCGCGCAGCGGAAATGTTTGATCAAGTGCTCGAACTTCGCTGAACTGACTGTTTTCCCCGGCAAATACCACGCTTGAGAACTCTACGCTGCGGCTACTCGCGAGCCCCCATTCAGCCGCTTTTGTGGAAAAAGAATCTGGCAATGCGGTGCGTCGTGCGCTGACGCCAAGATCACCACCCAAAAGCTCGGCTGCTGAAGCCAGGATGGCGCTTTCGACCCGCGAAGCGAGCGTGCCGACCGCAGTCAACGCGGCAACAGCCAGGACCAAAGCAGCAGCCAGCGTTGCCAATTCGCCGTGGCGAAATTCGCGACGCAAACTGCGTGAGGCAAACAGCAGCGGCTTCATGCGTCGTCCTCAACCACTCTCCCATCGCGCAGACGCAAACTGCGTGCGCAGCGCGATGCCAGGCTGATGTCGTGACTGACCAGTATCAGGGTCGTTTCGTGCTCCCGATTCAATGCAAACAACAGGTCGCTGATTGCCGTGCCGGTGCGTTGATCGAGATTGCCGGTGGGTTCATCGGCAAACAGCAGTTGTGGGCCATGCACAAACGCACGCGCCAACGCGACACGTTGCTGCTCACCGCCGGAAAGTTGGTGTGGATAGTGGTGCAGGCGTTTGTCGAGTCCGACCTCTGCAAGCGCGTGGCTGGCCCGCTCACGCGCATCGTCGCGGCCTTCGAGTTCCAGCGGAAGCATCACGTTCTCTTCGGCATTGAGTGCCGGGAGCAGGTGGAAGGATTGGAAAACAAAGCCGACCATGCGCCGTCGAACGCGTGCGCGCGCTTCCTCGTCGAGCGCGTCGAGAGATTCACCGGCGAGTGTCACGCTACCGGAGCTGGGTCGATCGAGTCCGGCAAGCAGACCAAGCAGCGTGGTCTTGCCAGAACCCGAGGCGCCGACAATGGCCAGGCTGGCGCCGCGCTCAACTGACAGGCTGACCTCATCCAGAATGACCAGGCGACCATCGGGGCCATCCACGGCTTTGCTAAGCTTCTCGGCATTCAACACAATTTTGGAATCGATATTCATGTTTCGCATTCTTCTCTTGATCCTGCTCGTGTTGTTGCAAGCGCCCATCGCGCGAGCCGATGTGTCAACGTCACCGATCGTGGTGCTCGGTGACTCGTTATCGGCCGCTTATCGAATTGCGCCGGAGTCTGGTTGGGTCAATCTGCTGCAGCAACGCATGCAGGCGCAGCATCCTGCCCGCAACGTCATCAATGCATCCATCAGCGGCGAAACCTCGGCCGGAGGATTGGCCCGGATCAGCGCGCTGCTGAGCGAGCATAAACCGGACATCCTGGTACTTGAGCTTGGCGCAAACGACGCATTGCGAGGCCTTCCGATTGCAACCCCGCGGGCGAATCTGTCGAAAATCATTGTTCTTGCCCGGCACGCGGGTGCCAAGGTGTTGTTGGTTGGAATTGAGATACCGGTCAACTACGGACCGCAAT
>JBBSVJ010000265.1:0-4326 GCA_038233665.1 Lysobacterales bacterium | reverse complement strand
GCATGTCGCCTTCGCCGCTCTTAAGCGAAGATAGCGGCTTGCCGGTGATCAGGTATGAGAGTGCTCCGGATTGCTCCATCGCGGGATTGGCGAATACAGTCAATTGCGGGACTTGGGCAGTCCCGCGCACGAGCAGGCCAGCGGTCACGTCATCAGCCTTGATGGTTCGCGTGGCGCGAATATCAAGGCCCGGGTTGTCGATCGGGCTGCTGGCAAAAAGAATGCGACCGGTCTCAATTTTGAGATCCTGTCCGTACGCTTTGTAGGTGCCAGCGGCATTCAGCGTTCCGTTTCCGATCGTGCTGCGGCCCGGGCGCTCGATGACGGCCAAGGTGCCGCTCAAACTGCCATCGAAGCCGAAGCCCGCGAGCTTGACCTTGTCGCCTAGCGTGACTGCTATTCTGGCCGTGATCGGCACCGGTTGACCGGGTGCAGGCTCATTCGCATCGACAACGACCACATCGGGCGAAATCGAACTTGCGCCACCACCGGGCAGTTTGGAAAGGTCGACGTTGGCTGAGGGAATGCCCAATTGGCCGGTAACCAGAATGCCATCGGTACTGCGTTGAATGGAAAGATTAGGGTCGATGATCACACGCGCGGCCGGAATATCGGCCGCGAGAAATTGCTCGCCCTTGATTGTTGCCTTCATGGGTTCGTTGGCACCGAGGCCGCCCTCGCCCGAGATGGTCAAGCTGCCTTTGCCGGACTGAATGGTGCCTTCGAGCACGTAGCGATTCGCATCGACCGCCCGCAGACTCATCGTTCCATCATGCAGCTTGAGGCCCGCCCCAGGCACTTCAGTGGCAAATCCAACAAGATTCAATGCGCCATCCAGCCGAGGCTCGGCCAGCGTACCGGCGATCGTGTAATCGGCGGAAAGCTTGCCTTGGGTGTTGCTCACCTCCGTGGTCAGCAACTCGACGAAGCCGAGGCTATTGAGATTGAGTTTGATGTTGCCAGCGAGCGCTTGGCTGTTGCCTTCTGTGGGCGTCATCGTGAGATTGCCGTCGATGCGACCGTCATGATCAAGCGCTGCGCCAATTTTCGCGGTGGTTGCCGAACCGGTCAGATTGGCCTCGACGGTAAATCCGGTGTAGCTCAACAACGGCTTGTTGCCACCGCCGATATAAAACACTTCGCCCTGATCAGAGAGCAAACGTGCGTTTCCGCTGATCGGGCCGTTCTTGTTGCGCGCGATATCACCTGACCCGTGGATCTCGCCGCGCAGGCGCATCGGGGAATCGGGTGAGGCGAGTCGGACGAGCAAGCGCAGCGGCAGATGTTCAAGCTGATATTTGCCGGCGAGTGATCCATCGGCCTCGCTGCTCCCGCTGATGCACAAGCGAGCGGGTGTTTCCTTCTGCTCAGGTTCACCCGACTCCTCGGCAACCTGTTGGGGAGTCGCGGGCGACGTCGAACCGGTTGCGATGGTTTGCGCGCGAGTCGCCACTTTGCCGATCAGGCAACTCTCGGCGAGCGCGAAGCGACCCTTCTCCCAGCTCAGACCAGCTGCCTTGTCGAGATTGAAATCCGGCAGATTCCGGCCTGAGGGATCCAGATGCAGTTTCTTCAGCTGCCCATCCCAGCGCCCCTTCTCACTGCCGCCACTCATTGTAAGGTCGAGGCTCGCCGGTATTCCCTTGGCGCTAAGGGTGAGCTGATGTGATTTGGCGTTGCCATCGCCCGCCAGATCCAGAGTATCAAAATGTACATCGCCACGATTCACGTCGGTGGCCTTGAGGGTCAGGGCGCCGGCGGGTTTCTCCAGATTGGTGATTTTGGCTACCAGCTCAAGCGTATCGACGCGGACGCCGGACCAGGCGAGCTGTTTGCCGGTGATGTCTCCATCGACATCAAGCTTGGGCCATTTGCCGCCAATTTTAATGTTGCCGTTGGCCGTACCTGCGGCTTGCGGCAGCCAGTCTCCCAGCGAGGCAACCTCGAAGCGGATGCTGGCATCAGTTTCGCTGCCGCCGCTGCCCTCAACACGGATACGACTGCCGCCGGACTTGAGCTCCAGTTGGCCGTCGACGATGTAGTCCGGCTTGAGATGAAGGTCTGCGGATCCGCTCAAAGGCTTCTGACGCAGCGTGCCACCCACTTGACTGAGAACAAAGGTGGCATCCGGTCCTTTCGCGGTCTGCGTACCAACCGTATCAAGAACGAAATCCATTGCGCCTTTCCAGTCGGCAAAAAATGCGCCCGGATCGAATTGGTTTGCGGTGGCTTTGATATTCCAGCCGAGCGTCGGTTGCAACGTTAGTGTGCCGCGAGCATCGAGTCCTCCGCTTGCCTGTTTCAGGCGAACAGTGTTGAGCGTAATCAGCTCCGCTGTGCCATTCACATCGACATCAATATCGGCGAGTGCTCCGGGTGGGCCCAACGCCAGCGAACCCTTGGCCGCGAATTGCTCGGCGCTGCCGTTGATAGACAGCCCGCCGTGGCTGGCGAGTTCCTGGCCAGCCAGATCGGCCGGCAACACGATATCTTTCCAGTTGGCCTGAAGATTCGCACTCAATGGGGCTGCTGCGGTGTCGAGCGTGCCGGTCACATCGAGCGAGCCAGGCGTCTCGGGCGAAGTCAAATGCAATTGGTCAATCGTCACGATGCCTTGATTGAGCGTTGCGCGCAGCGGATCAAGGATCAGCTTGCGTTTGTCGATTTCCAGCGAACCAGCCAGTTCCGCACTGGTTTTATCCCCACTCCCCTGAAGTTGCACGGCGAATTCGCCGAGCGTGCTGTCAGGCAATACGGATTTCGCATTGAAGCGAGGCGCATCGAGCACAAGAGTCCACGCCGCCGTGGCAGTCTGACCGACCGTGATGGTCGCAGTTGCTGGGGTAGGTTTGGTCAAGTTGACATCAATATGGGCCTGCTTGCCATCACTGCGACTCTTGATCACGCCGGCCAGATCGGTCTCGCCGAGACGCCAAGCAAAGGTCGTTTCGCCGCTACCCGAATAGCCGCCCAGCGTACCGAGCGAGCCGCTGAGATCCACCCTTCCATCCGGTGAACGCAGTTCGAGTTGTTTGACCAGCAGGCCTTCCGAGGTCCAGCCGCCGACCAGGTCGAGCCGATCAACCACCAGCACGGGCTTGCCATCCTGGGTAATGGTTGCTCGCTGCAGGGCGAGCTTGTCGACGATCACGTCAATCGGCGGAGTCAGCGAAAACGCGCTGCCGTCATCGGGTTTTGCTGCCACCGTGGTCAATGCCACATTGACATCGTTGGCGACGATATCGCCGATTTCAACGCGCTGCCCAAGCAAGGAAAAGATGTCGGGATCAATACTCAGATGTTTGATCCGTGCATCGATTCCCGATGCGGGATCCAGATAACGCACATCATCAAGTACGAGCGGGCCGGATAGGCTGCCGCTGCTTCGTCCGACGACAAGCTTTCCATCAAGCGCGGTTTGCACACGTGCCATTGCGAAGCGCGCACCCGACTCGGTGTTGAGCGCCCAGAACAAGACGATTCCAAGGCCAACGAAAAGGGCCAATGCCAGCCAGCCGATTACGCGAAGGATACGTCGCCGTGGTTTTGCGCGCGTGACGGTTGTCGCCGTTTTTGCTGGCGTGTTCATAGATCCGGCCCAATGACGATGTGCAGTTCGACGCCACTGGCGTACTTGTCGCGGATGGGTGTGCCTAGATCGACCCGAACAAGGCCGACCGGCGAGCGCCAGCGCAGGCCGAAACCCGCACCGATCTTGAGATCGAATTCCTTGCCACTGAAAGCATCGCCGGCGTCGACGAATGCCGCTGCACCCCACTTTGGAGTGAAGTAGTACTCGTACTCGGCGCTAGCAACGAGCAGCTGCTCACCTCCGATCACCTTGGGCTCGGGATCATCAGCGATGAACTGACGCGGTCCGACTGTTTGATAGCTGTAACCACGAATCGAGCGGTCGCCGCCAGCGAAGAAGCGCAGTTCAGGCGGCAGTTTGTCGAAATCGCCAACTTGCGTGTAGCCCGCGGAGCCGCGCGCAATAAAGCGTGAGTTGTCGCCGATGCCATGAATCCACTTGGCGTCTGCCGTGATCTGGGCAAAGCTGGTATCGGACAACAGGCCTTTCTGGCCAGCGCGCGCAGCCAAGGTCAGCGACCAGCCCTTGCGCGGAAAATTGAAATCGTCAGCACGCTTTTTGGTTAGAGAAATTTCTGGATAAAGTAGAGTCGTGCTGCCTTTGACATCGGCGACTTTGAAATCGCCCGTCAGAAACTGCAAGCCTATCGTCCGCGTCCATCCGTGCCAGAGCTGCGAATCATTCGCTGCCACTCGAAAGGTTTTCGATTCGCTGGTCTTGGTGTTCTCGTCGCG
>JBBSVJ010000264.1:0-4363 GCA_038233665.1 Lysobacterales bacterium | reverse complement strand
GCTGACCATGGCGATCACCTTGAGTGTTTCATTCCTGGTCGCCCTGCTCGCCGTGCCTTTGCTCGCGCGCATGCTCTTGCGAGCCAAGGATGCCGCTGCGCTGGAAAACTCCGGACCGTGGCTGAGCCGCTGTCGAGATCGAGTATTGCAAGTCAGCACCGGCGCCCTGCGTCGACCGCTATTTCTGCTTGCGCCGCTGCTGGTGCTGATTGCGCTCGGCGCGGGCGCCTATCTGCATCTGGCCAGTGGTTTCATGCCACGCATGGACGAAGGCGGCTTCATTTTCGACTACCGGGCGGCACCCGGAACCTCGCTGAGCGAAACCGATCGAATGATGCGCCAGGTTGAATCGATCGTGACCCGCTTGCCCGAAGTCGCAAGCTATTCGCGGCGCACCGGCTTGCAACTCGGCGGTGGCCTGACCGAGGCCAACGAGGGCGACATGTTCATCAAACTCAAGCCGATGCCGCGTCGTCCGATCGAGGCGGTCATGAGTGATCTGCGCCAGCAGGTCGAGCAATCGGTTCCGGGCCTCACCGTCGAGACCGCGCAATTGATGGAAGATTTGATCGGTGATCTGATCTCCAATCCACAGCCGATTGAAGTGAAATTGTTCGGCGCGGATGGCAAAACCCTTCGTGAAACCGGCGTGACCGTGGCGGCGGCGATCGAGAAGATTCCCGGTGTTGTCGAGGTCTTCGACGGCAGCCGCATCGCCGGTGATGCCATTGAAATCCGCTTTGATCGGGTCCGCGCCGCACTCGAAGGTCTTGACCCGGAATCGGCCTCGGCCCAGGTCGATCAGTTACTCGCCGGCAACGTCACCAGCCAGATCCAGTCCGGCGAGAAGATGATCGGCATTCGCGTCTGGACGCCTCCAAGCGCCCGCGAACGCGTCGAACAATTGCACCAGTTCCAGCTGCGTAGTCCGGATGGCCATCGCCTGCCCCTGGCGCGGATTGCCGATGTCGTCACCGTTGCTGGTCAAGCGCAACAGAGCCGCGAAGATCTGCGCGAAATGGTCGCCGTCACCGCGCGCCTGGAAGGGCTCGATCTCGGCAGCGCGATCCGCGAGATCAAAACGAAGTTGGGCACGCTCAAGCTTCCGCCGAAAATTGGCATCGAATACGGGGGTATCTACGCCGAGCAGCAGCGCTCGTTCCACGAATTGATTCTGGTTTTCATTGGTGCCCTGTTGCTAGTGGCCACATTGCTGATGTACCTCTACGAACGCATCTCGATCGTGCTTTCGATCCTCATCACGGCGTTGCTGACCTTGCCGGGAGTATTCGCCGGCTTGTTCCTCACCGGCACCGAACTCGATCTTTCCTCGATGATGGGTCTGACCATGGTGATGGGCATCGTCACCGAAGTGGCGGTGTTCTATTTCGCCGAACTCGATACCAACGCGGCGATTGGCATCGACGATTTGCTGCGCGCCTG
This sequence comes from Lysobacterales bacterium, assembly GCA_038233665.1. Classification (GTDB taxonomy): domain Bacteria; phylum Pseudomonadota; class Gammaproteobacteria; order Xanthomonadales; family Rhodanobacteraceae; genus Dokdonella. The sequence continues at coordinate 2,920 of JBBSVJ010000264.1, read as the reverse complement.
CTCGGCGCGATTGCGCCCGATCCTGATGACCTCGGCCATCGCGATTCTCGCCCTGTCTCCCCTCGCACTCGGCCTTGGTACCGGCTCCGCAATGCAACGCCCGCTCGCAATAACGATCATTTCTGGGCTGTTGTTTGCGGTACCGCTTGTACTGCTCGCGATGCCGAGCATTTTTCTACTGCTTGATCGCCGATGGAAAGCATAAACAGCAGAGTGGATAACGCATCGCCGCATTCGCGAAGGGCGGGAATCGAAAGCCACCATTGAATATTCCGAAACTGATCTATTTATGCGTAAAAGCCAACACGCCAAACAACGAGCCACTGACAGGTAGATCGAGGAAGACTAAATGAAACATTCCACTCGTATTGTGTTCTTCGCTTCACTCATGATTCTTGGCGCTTTCGCACACACGACGCGCGCATCTGAGCAAGGCGCTACTTACAAACTTGCTGCGCAGTTCAAGCTTGGCGGTAGCGGTCGTTGGGATCTCCTGGAGGTTGATTCCACCCACCAACATCTCTTTCTGAGTCGCGGTGATCGCATCGATGTTGTCGATACCGGCAAGGGGCAACTGATCGCCAATATTCAGGGTATTGATGGCGCACATGGTATTGCAATTGCGCCCGTGCTGAGTCGCGGATTCGCCACCGTGGGGGCATCCGATAGCGTTGCCGAGTTCAATCTCGTGAAACTAAAACGTGAGCGTGACTTCAAAGTTAGCGGCCGTGCTCCCGATGCCATCCTGTTCGATGCACACAGCGGACGCCTGTTCGTATTCAATGCGCACAGCAACAATGCGTCGGTACTTGATCCAGTCAGCGGAAAGGAGTTGGCGACGATCAAATTCAACGGCAACCCGGAGTTGCCAGCAAGCGACGGCAAGGGCCATGTGTTCGTGAACATTGAAGACAAAGCCGAGCTGGTTGAGATCGATACGGCGGCCATGCGGATCATGCATGTTTGGCCCTTGAGTGGATGCGAAGAACCCACCGGACTGGCCTTGGACCCCGATCACCAGCGGCTGTTTTCGGTATGCCAGAATCGAACCATGGTAATCACGGCTGCAAACAATGGCAGACAGGTCGCACGTGTTGCGATTGATGAAGGACCTGACGGTGCCGAGTTCGATGCGGATCGACAGCTCGTTTTCATACCGTGCGGAAAATCCGGCACGCTGAAAATCGTGCATGAGGACGACCCCAATCATTTCCGCGTCGCGCAGACCCTGGCCACGCAAACCAGCGCACGCACCATCACACTCGATCGCGAAACGCATCGCATGTATCTGCCCGCTGCGCGCTTCGAGCCGATAGCCAAAGGTGCGAATAGTCGCCCAGCGATGATTGAAGGCAGCTTTTCGGTACTCGAAGTGCTTAGCTCATCCATGCGCTGAGTCATGCGCGGGAGCTGAAAATCGAGGAGGAATGCGGGAATCGCGCTGAGACCCTAGCCCGCGCAGTCGCGACCAGAACAGCGCCGTAAAGGCTGGAAAGAGGCAACTCTCCAACAAAAATTCGAAGCGCGGTTGCTTGGACGAAAGCCATCGAAAGGCGGATGTGACGCTGGAATCGCAGGGTCTCTAGTTGACGACCGGAACGATCGGTGACACCAATCTGATTGCCACAAGGAGCTCGTCAAAGAACGCCCAGATGGCCCGAAATCCGGAGATGCGTCAGACCTTCACGGGTAAATCGACGGAAACGAAAAGCAACTAAATCCAGATTTTTTAATCGGAGCGCACCACGCACGATCCCTACCTATCCAGCATCGCCCCAACCAATCCTGCACACTACCCGTGGTCAATCGATGCGAATCCAGTCTATCTGAAGATGGTTCACAGACTGCGGTGAAAGGGTGAGGTCGATTTCGACCATGCCATCGCTGGCGACGAACGGCAACGCCTGCTGCGTCGCCACTGATGCCACTTCGAGTACATTTACCTGTGCGTGACTGGGATATTCCGGCGATCCCATTTCACACCATGCTCGTTTCGGGTTGGCGTGATCTTCGTCTACCCGAGAACGCATTATTCCCCGCACTGCCAATTTTGAGGGGTGCGTCAAACGCAACCTGACTGGCTCGTTGCCGATCGGGTGATCGGGCAAGGCTTGGTTGATGAGCACGATGTCAGTGCGTGTGTTGTCGCCCTCGTGCCGGCCGATCCACAGCGCAACGTTGTCATGGCCACCGTCAACCTTGACTTGCTCGTCACCGAGCGCACGCAACATTTGCATGGCGCGGTAAATCGGTTTGGGGACGCCGTAAAGATTCATCATTCCGAAACCGCCGTGGTAAGGCATGCTCGGAAGATAGTTCTCTTCGAAAAGGTCGCTGAACGTCCAGTAGCTGTAGCCATCGACGACATCGTCGACACTCATGACGATGCGCGCCGCGAAAGCCGCTGCAAAGGAGCTGTCGTGGAATGCGTCGCGCGGATTGGAACTGATGCTCCACTCGGTGTAATAGAGAGGCTTCTTGCCGGCGATCTTGCGTGCTTGCTTCGCGCGCTTGCGCATGAAGTCGAGCGGTGAGTCGCGTAGTTGGCTGCGAGTATCGGTGTCGATTTCGCCGAACGCATCAGTCGGGTAGAGATGGGTGCTGACGAAATCGGGTTTGAGCTTCGCCTTCGTGCAAAAGCTGGAAAATTCCTCCAGCCATTCATTATCTGCCGTCACCGGCCCCCCGATACGCAGCGCCGGATCGACTGACTTGAGCGCGTCATACGTCGTCTTGAACAACTTGAAGTAGGCCGCCCTGGTGCCGGTCCAGAAAGCCTTGAGGTTGGGCTCGTTCCAGCTCTCAACCGGCCATTGTGAAACTTCCTCGACTCCCTAGCGGTCAATCAGTTGTTGCGCGAGGCGTCGCACCAAGTCCCCCCTCTTTGCGTAGCTGCGCGTTGGCGTGATGTTGCCGCGAT
>JBBSVJ010000263.1:0-4380 GCA_038233665.1 Lysobacterales bacterium | reverse complement strand
TTCGAACGGTTGGCGGCCTACAACCGCTGGATGAATCGAAAGGTCTATCACGCTGCCGCCGAGTTGGGAGTCGCTGAACTGCATGCGGACAAGCGCGCTTTCTTCGGATCGGTGTTCGGCACGCTCAATCATATCCTCGTCGCCGACACCATATGGCTGAAGCGCTTTTGTGGCCATCCACACGAACTTCAGTCCTTGCAAACGTTGCGCGACGTCGGCGCACCGAGCTCGCTCTCGCAGATTCTGCATGCCGATCTTGAGCAACTCGACGCCGCACGGAGGTCGATGGACGAGATCATCATTCGCATGTGTTCGGAAGCCAGCGAGGATCACTACGCGCAAGCACTTCGCTACGTGACCACCTCGGGACAGAGCTTCGTCAATGAATTCGCGATTCTGGTTCAACACTTTTTCAACCATCAGACCCATCATCGCGGCCAAGTCACCACCCTGCTCAATCAATCGGCAATTGATATCGGCGCAACCGATCTGGTCGTGATGTTGAGGGAGCAGGAGGATAATCAGACTCCCACTCGCCCAAGCGGAATCCGCCCATGACATCCGAATCGTTCGTTCGAACTCTGGCCATTGTTGGCTTGAGCCTGCTGCTTGGCGCATGCGCGGCTGGCGGCGATGTGCGCAAACCGATCCCGAGCGAGTTCTTCGCCGCAAAAAATCCCTCGCACCGGCTCGTGGTGATGCTTCCGGGCCGCGGTGATGATCTTCAATCCATGAAGCGCAAGGACGTCGCTTCGATCATTCAACGATCCTGGCCGGATGCCGATGTGATTCTGACCGGCTTGACCATGCCTTTCTACCGCGAAGGTCGGGCGGCGCAGCGTTTGCACGATGAAATCATCGGCCCGGCGCAAAGCGCAGGTGCAAAGGAAATCTGGCTCATGGGAATATCCCTGGGTGGGATGGGATGCTTGCTCTACGAGCACGAGTACCCGGGCCAGACCCAGGGTCTGCTTCTGCTCTCGCCTTATCTGGGTGATCAGGCAATTCAGACAAAAATCCGCGACGCAGGGGGCTTGCAGGCTTGGCAACCCGGCCCACCACAGGCTCTCGATTCCAAAACTTTCCAGCACGAACTCTGGCGAACGCTTAAAGATGTGACCGAAAATTCATCGCGTGCGAAAGATGTTTGGCTGATCTATGGCGCAGATGAACCTTTTCGCGAACCGATCGAACTGATAGCTCCGTCGTTGCCGCCAGATCACTCGATCATGCTTGAAGGCAATCACAACTGGGACCTGTGGGTGCCGGCAATCACCCGTTTGCTCAAGCAAGTTTCGTCAGACCAGCACTCGCGTTAGTCAAAAAAAACAGCCGACGAAAAGTCGGCTGTTTTTTGTTCGGTCAACTCGGCGAATAGCTCAGCGCGCCGGAACTACACGTCCGTTGTCGACATAGATACGGTCGCCGCGGCGCAGACGGTAGTCGTCTGATTGCTCAAATGAGAGCGTACGACCTTGATCCATGCGAACGACGATCTGATAGTAGCTCCGTCCGCGGCGATTGTCTTTCTCAACGCGATGACCTACCGCGCCGCCGGCGAGTGCTCCGACAACAGTGGCCGCCTTGCGCCCGTCGCCCTTGCCAACCTGGTTGCCGAGTACGCCGCCGACAATGGCACCAATGACGGTTCCGCCACCGACATGGTTGTCGTTGCGTTGTCCGATCGAATTGATACGAATAACCCGGCCGCAGTTATCGCAGCCGCGTTCATAGTATTGGCCACGGGCTTGGGCGGACTGCATTGGCGCACACGCAGCCAGCGCCAAGGTGGTCACAACGGCAAGCAAAATTCTACTGATCACGATTTTTCTCCTCGGTAACTATGGAGCCGGGAACGCCGGTCAATGTCCTCAATGGTGACGATGCGCAGATGAACACGATTGAAACTGCGCGAGCATTGTTTGGCGCGATGGCAGCAAATCTTTGGATAGTGCGTCCTACCCAGCAAAATGCGCATCGGTTAGCATCATCGGCCCGAGGAACGGATCGCCATGCATAACGACTCCAAGCTGCTCGATGAGCTGCGTGACATGGATGCCGAAGCCGGAGCACGTCGCCTTTCGGATCATCCCGATCAATTGATTGTCAGTCTTCTACAGTCGCTGGGACCGGGGCGTGGTTTGGCGGTGCTGGATCGATTCGGGCCTGAACGACGCCATCGCATCGCATCGGCCGCTGGTCAAAATACCTCCGAGCATTGGCTGGCGAGTCGCAACTGGCCGGAAGGCTCCGTCGGGCGCCTGACCGAACTTGCGCCTGAATCGTTTCCGCCCACCGCACATGTCGCCGATGTACTCAATCGCCTTCGCCCGCTTGCATCGCGCACGCTGATTACCTATGTGTTTGTCGTCGATGCACAAAACCAGCTGATCGGCCTGGTCACGTTTCGCGAGATGGTCTTCGCGCGCAGCGATCAGCGTCTTGAAGAAATCATGGTGCCGCGGCCATTTTCGCTGCGGCCTGAAACCGATGTGATTGATGCGATGCACGAGGTGGTGCGTCGTCACTATCCGGTTTATCCGGTATGTGACGCGCATGGTCACTTGATTGGCGTGGTCCGTGGATCGGTATTGTTCGAGGAACAGGCTTTCGAAATCAGCGCCCAAGCCGGCTCGATGGTCGGCGTTGAAAAAGAGGAACGCCTGAGTACCTCTTGGCCAAGAAGTCTTCGCTTCCGCCACCCCTGGCTGCAGCTCAATCTACTCGCGACATTCGCGACCGCGGCCGTGGTCGGTGCGTTCCAGGGCACGATCAATCAAATCGTCCTGCTTGCGGTGTTTCTCCCGGTACTCTCGGATCAATGCAACAACACGGGAAGCCAGGCACTGGCTGTCACCTTGCGCGGCATGACGTTTGGTGATCTCAAACCGGGGCATGGCTGGTTGCTGACGCTCAAAGAGTTCTGGCTTGGCCTACTCAACGGCACATTGACCGGCGCGCTCGGTGGCCTCGCCATGTTTGCTCTCGCCTGGAATCAAGGCAATGAGGATGCGTTGATCCTGGCAGCGATCACCTGGCTGGCGATGGCGGCCAGTTGCGGCGTGGCGGGCATCGTTGGGGCCGGCGTACCGCAAATACTCAAGCGAGTCGGTGCTGATCCGGCCACGGCATCCAGCATCTTTTTGACCAAAGCCACCGACATCGTCAGTCTGGCCATGTTTCTCGGTCTCGCCACCTGGCTTGTCGCTCACTGATCAAGGCGCTTGGAAATTCGATGTTGATTGACAGCCATTCGCATATCGACACCGACACTTTCGAGCCTGATCGTGCAAGCGTTATCGAGCGCGCGCGCAAAGCCGGCATCACCCAACAAATTGTTCCAGCCATCGCGCGCGACGGTTGGGAGAAACTGGGCGAGATCTGCCGTGCACACGACGGTTTGCACGCCGCGTATGGCCTGCACCCGATGTTTCTTGATCGCCATCAGCCCCGGCATCTGCAAGAACTCGCCGATCTGCTGGATGACAGAAAACCGATTGCGGTGGGGGAATGTGGATTGGATTTTCACGTCGAGGGGCTCGATCGCGAAGTGCAAATCCATTATTTCAAGGCCCAGTTGAAACTGGCACACGAGCGCGACCTGCCGGTGATTGTGCATGCGCGCAAAGCTTTCGACGAAGTCACCGCATGCTTTCGTAAATTCGATGGCTTACGCGGCGTCGTGCACAGCTTCTCGGGCAGCCTGCAACAGGCTGAAGCACTCTGGAAAATTGGATTCTCGATCGGTATCGGCGGACCGCTGACCTATCCGCGCGCCAAACGCTTGCGCAGCATCGTGGCGGACATGCCAATCGAATATCTGCTGCTCGAAACCGATTCGCCGGATCAACCTCTAAATGGCCATCAAGGCCAACGCAACGAACCATCGAGACTTGTCGAAGTGCTGTCTACTGTCGCTGAATTGCGCGCTGAGTCGAGCGAACGCATCGCGCGAGAAACCACCTTGAACGCGCAGCGGCTCTTCAAGCTTTATCTTCAAGAACACCAGCTCGGCGCCAACTCGATTGTGCCGGGACATCCGAACCGGTAGAACCCCACCTGGTGGAGGTCTTACAGGCTTGGGGTGATGTTGCAGGAGCTCGTTTACGTGCCCCGAAAAAGGGACTTCCGTTGGTCGCGAGCGCTTGCTTCGATGTGCCAAAGTGCTCGCCCCTGGCGGAGCTCCTACAGGTTGACGGTGATTTTGTAGGAGCCCGTTTACGGGCGAGCTCTTGCTTCGATGTGTTGAAAAGCTCGCCCCTGGCGGAGCTCCTACAGGCTGACGGTGATTTTGTAGGAGCTCGTTTACGGGCGAGCTCTCGCTTCGATGTGCCGAAGTGCTCGCCCCTGGCGGAGCTCCTACAGGCTGACGGTGATTTT
>JBBSVJ010000262.1:0-4454 GCA_038233665.1 Lysobacterales bacterium | reverse complement strand
CGTTGCGTGGGAAATGTGGAACAGTGGTCAATTCCTCGTGCCGTATGCGAACGGCTTGCCTTACAGTCACAAAGTGCCGTTGCTGTTCTGGCTGATCCACGCCGGTTGGTTTGTTGGTGGCGTCGGTGATGTCTGGCCGCGATTGCTCGAAGTGCTGATCGGGCTCGGCGTGCTGTTGCAGGCGCGGCGACTGGCTCGCGTGCTGTTTCGCGCCTCGCCTGACGTCGCCCGTCTGACCCCTTGGCTGCTCGCCGCTTTTAGTTACACATTCCTGTTCAGCCTGCAAATCATGTACGAGATGCTGCTGACGTTGTGCGTACTAGGCGCGATCAGCGCTTTGGCTGGACGAGATATCGAGCGGCGGCCGCTGTTCGGATGGTTTGCGGTTGCGCTTGCCGCAGGTTTGCTGGCCAAGGGTCCGGTGATGCTTTTGCACGTCGCTTTTCCGTATCTGCTCGGTCCGTTCTGGCATCCGTGGGCGCGACGCTCGCGAGCGGCTTGGTATCTGCGCGGCGCACTGGCCTTGTTGGCTGGCTGCGCCGCACTCATCGCGTGGGCGATCCCGGCCAGCCTTGCCGGTGGCGAGGTGTATAGAAATGAATTGTTCTTCATGCAGACGGCTGGGCGTGTCGTCGACAGCTTCGACCACGCGCGACCGTGGTGGTGGTATGGATCGATGTTGCCTGCCTTGCTGTTGCCTTGGTTGTTGTGGCCGCGCGCTTGGGCTGCGGCGTTTGCCGCCTCCGGCCAAGCCCGCCAATCCGGCCTGCGCCTGATTGCCTGTTGGTTGATTCCCGTGCTGCTGGCTTTTTCCCTGGTGAGTGGCAAGCAAACCTACTACCTCGTACCCGAACTGGCCGGAGTCGCGATGCTGCTCGCATCTGGATTTGTGACTCTTTCGCAACGCCGGCGACCGCCGTCCGCAGCGAGTCGCCCGTGGTTGCTCGCGTTGGCCCTGCTCGCGGTTGCTGGCGGATTGCTGATGTTGCCGCACTGGGTTGCCGATGGCCGAGTCGACTATCCGGCGTTGGTCGACATCTCCCTGACGACGCCATGGTTCGCTGTAGCGGCTGCCGTGCTCGGAGTGTTGATACTGCTGGTGCCGCGCGACGACGCCGGAGCGTTGCGCGCGGTCAGCGTCATCGGTATCGCTGTCGCTTGTCTGGCCTACGTGTTGTTCGCGCATTCGTTCTGGGTGCAGTTCGATCTGAGACCCGCCGCCGAACGAATTTCGGCCTTGCAGAGGTCAGGAATTCCGGTTGCCCATTTCAAGGTTTATGAGAACCAGTTTCAGTATCTCGGACGTTTGCAGAAGCCGCTGGACATCGTCATTGACGGTAGCCTGGACGCGTGGTCCGCGACGCACCCGAACGGGCGGATCATCCACTACGTCGATACCCTGACGCGGGCGGATCTGCGCTACGCGGAACTCGTGCAGCCGTTTCGCTCGACCTGGTTGTTGATCGAACCGGTCGAGACCTGGATCCAGCGGCGACGAGGTCTGACTCCTCCGCTGCCGGCACAGCCGGGCGATCGCTACCCGCCGAATTATTGGCCTTACGCGAACGCTGAAGCGATGTCGGTAAGCAAATAGGCACGCTTGCTCGGCCGATGGCGACACCGCAGCAGCCACGGCATGCGCTATGCTCCTGTCTCTTTTTCGCAACGAGTTGTCCATGCCATCGGCACGCATTCTTATCGTCGACGACGAGCCCGATATCCGCAGTACGGTCAAGGAAATTCTTGAGGACGAAGGCTATGCGGTGAGCACCGCGGAGTCGGCGGCGGCGGCGCGCGAGGCGCGTCGTGGCGAACGACCGGACGTGGTGCTGCTTGATGTCTGGATGCCGGATCTCGATGGCATCAGCTTGTTGCGCGAATGGAGCGAGCGCGGTGGTTTACCGTGTCCGATCATCATGATGAGCGGCCATGGCACGATCGAAACTGCGATCGAGGCAACCCGGCTTGGCGCTTACGATTTCGTCGAGAAGCCGCTGTCACTTGCCAAGCTGCTGCTGACTGTCGAGCGCGCGCTGGAGGCGAGTCGACTGCGTCGGGAAAACGAAGGCTTACGCAGTCAGTTGATCATGCCGATGGATCCGGTCGCGACCAGTCGCAGCATGCAGGCGCTCAAGACGCAAACGGAAAAACTGTCCGCTCACGACGCCTGGATTCTGGTCCAGGGTGAGCGCGGAACCGACAAGGAAGCGCTGGCGCGCTGGTTGCACGAAAAAAGTGGGCGTCGATCCGGGCCGTTTATTACTGTTGCACCCGGTTCGATCGCCAGTGATCATGCCGCACGCGCGCTATTCGGCAGCGACGACAACGGTACGATCCAATATGGCCTGATCGAACAAGCCAACGGCGGCACCTTGTATCTCGATGAGGTAGCCGATCTCGATTCTGAAATGCAGTTGCGTTTGTCCAGCGCATTTGCGCGACGCAGCCTGATCCGTTGCGGTGCGCCCGATGCAGTGCCGATCGATCTGCGCGTGATTGCGGCCACTTCACAGGATCTCGATGCCGCGGTGCAGGCCGGCAAGTTTCGTGAGGAGCTTTATTACCAGCTGAATGTCGTGCCGTTGCATGTGCCACCGTTGCGCGATCGCATTGAAGATATCCCCGAGTTGCTGCGTTTCTATGCGGATTTTTTTGCCAATCGCGACAAGTTGCCATATCGGCAGTTTCCGGTGGCGGTGCAGAATCGTCTGCGCAACTATCCTTGGCCTGGCAATTTGCGCGAATTGCGCAATCTGGTCCAGCGCTTGCTCATCCTCGGCAATGCGCCCGAAGTCAGTATCGAGGAAGTGGAGCTTGCGCTCGGCACGGCGGCCGGTGCGACGCCGCTCTCGAAAGGAACCGCGCTGGGCATCGATTTCAGTCAACCGCTGCGCGAGGCGCGCGAACAGTTTGAACGCGCCTATCTGCTGCATCAGCTCAACGAAGCCGGTGGCAGCGTCGGCAAGCTGGCCAAAATGGTCGGCATGGAGCGCACACATTTGTATAGAAAGCTCAAGGATCTCGGGGTTGATCCGAAATCAGTCGGCCGCGAGGATTGATCGAACTTTCGGACAATAGACGCACGTCGCGTCGCGTGTTTCGATGAAATTTCTCGAGTATCAGGCGCCGTCGTCCGAAACCATCCGCGATGGTTCGAGAATGAAGCAGATTTGAAATCCCGGTAGATTCGCGCGATGAGTCGTCGCTTCTGCCGCCCCATCTTTCACTCACGAGGAGACACCCATGCAACTTGAAGGCAAGGTCGCACTGATCACTGGCGCAGCCAGCGGTATTGGAAAGCGCATCGCCGAGGTCTACGCCAAGAACGGCGCGGCAATTTCCATTGCCGATCTCAATATCGATGGCGCACGCGCCACGGCAAAGGAGATAGAAGACGCTGGCGGCAAGGCGATCGGGGTCAAGATGAATGTGACCGATGAGGCCGAAGTCGACGCCGGTGTGGCCGAGACCATCAAGACGCTCGGCAAGGTCGATATCTTGATTTCCAACGCCGGCATCCAGATCGTCAAACCGATCGAGGAATTCAGCCTGGCCGAGTGGAAAAAGATGCTGGCGATCCACCTCGATGGCGCATTTTTGACGACGCGTGCGTGCATCAAGGATATGTACGAGCGTGGAGAAGGTGGCGCGGTGATCTACATGGGCTCGGTGCATTCGCACGAAGCCTCGAAACTCAAAGCGCCGTACTGCGTAGCCAAGCACGGTCTACTCGGTTTGGCTCGCGTGCTGGCCAAGGAAGGTGGCTCGAAAGGCGTGCGTTCGAATGTCATCTGTCCAGGTTTCGTGCGCACTCCGCTGGTCGAAAAACAGATCCCGGAGCAGGCCAAGGAACTTGGCATCAGCGAAGAAGAGGTGATCAAGAACGTCATGCTCAAAGACACCGTCGATGCGCAATTCACCACTGTTGATGATGTCGCCAATCTAGCTCTCTTTCTTGCTGCATTCGAGACCAATGCATTGACCGGACAAAGCATTACCGTCAGTCACGGCTGGCACATGCAGTGAGCTCGAAACAAAAAGCTGGTGAGAGGACTGAATCGTCAGCGCACGTGATTGCGTCGATTGCCAACTACGAGCGCATCGCGCTGGTGCTGCAGGGCGGTGGCGCACTCGGTGCCTATCAATGCGGCGTGTACGAGTCGCTGCATGAGGCGGGCATCCGTCCGGACTTGTTTGCAGGCACATCGATTGGTGCGCTCAATTCGGCGATTATTGCGGGCAACGCCGAGGACGATCGCATCGATCGCTTGCGCGAATTCTGGAACCTGATCAGCAACCACGGCGCGTCGATGGCGTGGCCGATCGAAGTACTTGCCGCGATGGCTGCGTGGATGCCGCCAAGCAATGCCTTGACCAAAGCCCTGTCGGCCAGCAGCGCGCTCGGCAGCATGACTATCGGTCAGCGCGGTTTCTTCGAGCCAAGACCACTATCG
>JBBSVJ010000261.1:0-4456 GCA_038233665.1 Lysobacterales bacterium | reverse complement strand
CGAATCGATCGCCTTGCAAACTTGATTGAAGCGTCTCGGTGCAGAAAGCACCCGAGCTGACGCCACCGTGTGCATCGGGTAGCCTTGGCAAACGTATCCAGGAGTCGCAACGTGGCGCAGATCGAAAAGGACGCGGCCGATGATTTCATCGCCAAATGGAATGGCATCAAGGCTTCCGAGCTGTCCACCTCGCAGACCTTCCTGATTGATCTCTGCCATCTGCTTGGCGTCGAGACACCGCACGCGGATGCCGAACAGGCCTACATGTTCGAGCGCCCGATCACGTTTTCGCATGGCGATGGCAGCACGAGTGCCGGACGCATCGATCTGTATCGGCGCGCTGCGTTTGTCCTCGAATCGAAGAAGCTCAAGCTCGGCGCGAATACGCGCGGATTCGATGATGCGATCCTGCGTGCGCGCAGCCAGGCCGAAGCCTATGCGCGCGCCCTGCCCGCCAGCGAAGGTCGCCCGCCGTTCCTGATCGTGGTTGATGTCGGCCACCGCATCGAACTGTTTGCCGAGTTCACCCGCTCAGGGGCGACCTATACACCCTTCCCCGATCCGCGCAGTCATCGCATCGCGCTGGAAGATCTGCGCAAACCCGAGATCCGCGAGCGCCTGCGCCGCATCTGGATGGATCCGCTTGGCCTCGATCCCTCGCGCGAATCCGCCCGCGTCACCCGCGAGATCGCCAGTCGCCTAGCTGCGCTCGCGCGCAGTCTCGAAGCAGCCAAACATGATCCCGAGCTCGTCGCCCAATTTCTCATGCGCTGCCTGTTCACGATGTTTGCCGAAGATGTGCAACTACTGCCGCCGGAGAGTTTCCGCAAGCTGCTGATCCGCCATGCCGATGATCCCGCTACGGCCATGCGCATGCTTGGCCATCTGTGGCAGACCATGGACGAAGGCGGCTTTTCCGCCGCGATCGCGAGCGACGTGTTGCGCTTCAACGGCAAGCTGTTCAAGCATCCGGATACCTTGCCGCTCAGTCGCGAGCAGATTGCGCTGCTCATCGAAGCGGCCAAGGCCAAATGGGAACATGTCGAACCGGCCATCTTCGGCACCTTGCTCGAACGCGCGCTCAATCCAAGCGAACGCCACAAGCTCGGCGCGCACTACACGCCGCGCGCCTATGTCGAGCGCCTCGTGCTGCCGACCGTGATCGAACCGCTGCGCGCCGAATGGAGCGATGCCCATACCGCCGCGCTGACCCTCGCCGCCGAAGGCAAGGAAGCCGATGCGGTCAAGGTGATGCGCGCGTTTCACCATCGTCTGTGCAACGTGCGCGTACTTGATCCGGCCTGCGGCTCGGGTAATTTTCTCTATGTGACGCTGGAACATCTGAAACGCCTCGAAGGCGAAGTGCTCAACGCACTCGATGAGATCGGCTACCGCCAAGGCGGCCTCGCCATCGATGGCGAACGCGCCGACGCGACCAGCGCCGAAACCGTCGATCCGCACCAATTGCTCGGCATCGAATTGAATCCGCGTGCGGCGGCAATTGCCGAAGTGGTTTTGTGGATCGGCTATCTGCAATGGCACTTCCGCACCCAGGGCGATGTGAAGCCACCGCAACCGGTGATCCGCGATTTCCGCAATATCGAAAACCGCGATGCGGTGCTCGCGTACGACCACATGGAAACCGTCAACGATGCGCACGGCGTACCTGTGATGCACTGGGATGGCGTGACGATGAAACCCTCGCCTGTCACCGGTCAACCGATTCCCGATGAGAGCGCCCGCGTACCGCTGGAGCGCTATGTGAATCCGCGCAAGGCGGCATGGCCGCAAGCGGATTTTGTGGTCGGCAATCCGCCGTTTATTGGCGCGAGCACGATGCGTTCTGCGCTTGGCGATGGCTATACGGAAGCCTTGCGCGCAGCCTGGCCCGATGTTCCGGAATCCGCTGACTTCGTCATGGTCTGGTGGCATCACGCGGCGTTGCTGACCCAATACGGCGCACTCGAAAGATTCGGCTTCATCACTACCAACTCAATTCGTCAGACCTTCAATCGGCGTGTGATCGAGGCGGCTATGCAGCCGCCTTCCAAATCCGCCGCGCCACCTAAATCTTCCGCAACATCCCAACCGCCCTCATCGCCCGAAGTCTCTACACCGTCTCAATCCACCTCACCGTCATCCCAGCGAAGGCTGGGATCCAGCTCCATGCATGAGAAACTGGATTCCGGCCTTCGCCGGAATGACGAGCGGGGGCAGCCGCTCTCACTCGCGTTCGCGATTCCCGATCATCCTTGGGTCGACGCGGTTGATGGCGCGGCGGTGCGCATTGCAATGACCGTCGGCGTAGCTGGCTCGGCTGAAGGCCGATTGCGCATCGTCGAAAGCGAGATTGAAACCGAGCAGGATGAAATAGCCGTGTCGTTGCGTGATCGCAGCGGTTTGATTCATGCCGATTTGCGCAGCGGCGCGAATGTCGCTTTCGCACAAACGCTCGAATCCAATCAAGACATAAGTTGTCGCGGCCTCAGCCTTCATGGCTCGGGGTTCATCGTTACAGCCAAGAAGGCCGCTGAACTTGGGCTGGGTCGCATCGAAGGCCTGGACGCGCATATTCGACCGTATCGGAATGGCCGGGATCTCACGGACAAACCTCGAGGGGTTTTTGTCATCGACTTGTTCGGACTCGACATAGAAACCGTGCGCAACCGTTTTCCCGAGGTCTATCAGCATGTCCTCGACACCGTGAAACCCGAACGCGACCAGAACAATCGCAAAACCTACCGCGACAATTGGTGGATTCATGGCGAACCACGCGGCGCATTTCGACCAGTCTTGAAAGGGCTTTCCCGTTATATCGCCACCGTAGAAACCGCCAAGTACCGCACCTTCCAGTTCCTCGACGCAAGCATTGCGCCAGACAACAAGCTGGTCTGCATCGCAGTCGAAAATGCGGGCACGCTTGGCGTGTTGTCGTCACTCGTTCACGTCATCTGGGCGCTAAGTGCAGGCAGTTGGCTTGGTGTGGGAAATGATCCTGTCTACGTCAAAACGCGTTGCTTCGAAGCATTTCCTTTCCCCATCACCAACGACAAACAACAATCCCACATCGCCCAACTCGCCGAACAACTCGACGCCCATCGCAAGCGCCAGCAAGCCGCTCATCCCGATCTAACCCTGACCGGCATGTACAACGTGCTTGAAAAGCTGCGCAGTGGTGAAGTGTTGACCGCCAAGGAACGCGTGATCCACGAACACGGCATCGTCTCGGTGTTGCGCCAGCTCCACGACGACATCGATGCCGCTGTGCTCGACGCCTACGGCTGGTCCGATCTGCTGCCGCTGCTGCGCCGCGCGATGGGCCTGGATACCAATACCCACGGACATCTCGTAGGAGCGCCGCCAGGCGCGAGCTCCTCTAGCGAAGCGGCTCCTGTAGGAGCGCCGCCCGCCTCGACAAAAACGGGACTTCCATCGGTCGCGAGCTTTTCCGACACACCGCCAAAAAGCATCGCGCCTGGCGGCGCTCCTACAGGGGATCTTGGCACTTTGAATCGCGACGAAGCCCGCCGCGCATTCGACGAGGCCATTCTCGAACGTCTGGTTGCGTTGAACGCCGAACGCGCCGCCGAAGAAGCCCGAGGCCTCGTGCGCTGGCTACGCCCCGAGTACCAGAATCCAGAATCGGCTCAAGCACCCGAACAATCGGAACTCGTCGCCGACATCGACGAGGAATCACCGACGGCAATCGCCGCGGCCATCAAACCGGCCAAATGGCCGAAAGATGTCATCGACCAAGTCCGCGCGGTTGCGGATGTGCTCGTCGCCAGCCCAATCCCGCTCAACCTCGAAGAACTCACCACCCGCTTCAGCGGACGCGGCCCCTGGAAAAAGCGCCTGCCCATGCTGCTGGAAATGCTGGTCACCCTCGGCCGCGCCCAGGAAACGGACGGCAACTACACGGCAACCTGACTATCGGGCCGTATTGGCCCTTGATTCCATCTCAAAACCCACACTCGCCGCTTGCGTTGCCGTTGCCTTGCCGTTGCCTTGCCCTGCCTTGGCTTGGCTGCGCAGGATGCGCAGTGAATGGGGCCCCTATGCAGCGGCGAAGCGGTGGAGGAATGGCCCGAAGGGTGGCTCGCAGGGATGCGAGCCAGTTGGCTGCCAGTCCAAGGATGGACTGTCAGCCAACCCCGGAACCGCTTCGCGCAGTCGGAGGGCAGGCGACTGCATGGATGCAGGAGGTACGCATCCAAGGATGGATGCGGTAGAACGGCGTCGGGAACAGCCGTCGAGAGCAACGCAGGAGCAGTTGCCGAATGCCCGGAGACCGCCGAATCGAGGTGGCCTTTCTCTTGCGTTACTTCTCTTTACTCCGGGCTCCTGCCCTACGCCCTGCGGGCCAGCTCCGCTGTTCGCGCCGCTCCTGCGGTGCAGTGGCCACGCAAAGAGAAGTGACTCGCTCGCCGGGAGGCGAGTGAAACCCGGCATGGAT
>JBBSVJ010000260.1:0-4487 GCA_038233665.1 Lysobacterales bacterium | reverse complement strand
ATGCGTGGCGTGGCTTCGTTAAGCAATTGCACTTGGAAGCGCATTCGCGGGAGCACAGTTACGGCGCAACGCGGTTTCACTCACGGATAATCGGCAAAGATGCGTCAACACTCTCGGGCTCTTGCCACAGCGATCGATGGCCGACTTTGGTCGCAAGCTGCTTGTCAGCGCCAGTCAACACATGGCAGGTGCGGACACGAATTCCGTGTTAGGCGAATATGCCCTGCTTCCCTTCGCTGGATTCGAGCCGGGAATCAGACGTGAACCAACGTCTCGCCGTTTTGCGCAGCGTCACCATAGTCTCGGTGTCGACATATATCGAGTATGCGCTCGGCCTGATCGTCAGCATCTGGATTGCTCGGGCGCTGGGGCCGACAGTTTTCGGGCAGTACGCGTTCGTCGTCTGGTTATGCGGCTGGCTGATTGTCTGCAGCAATCATGCACTGACCACTTCCTCAACCAAGTTCATTGCCGAGGCAGATGGTGGCGATGCACCGGAGGTAGCCTCGCATATCGCCTTTCGCCTGAGACAGATCCAGCATCTGAGTTCATTCGTGGTTGTCGTCCTGTTTGTTCTCGTCACGCTGATCGTGCAACCGCACGATTGGATGCAGAATCTGCTACCGATGATGGCCATCATCATCGTCGCGGTCGTCGCCAAGTCCAACTACGCGATGCTTGTCGCCATCGCGAAAGGGCAGCAACATTTTGAGCCCGAGGCAATTGCCACGGTCGTAACCGGGGTATCCGGCATCGGCTTGGTCATCGCTGCCACCTTGATGCATGCGGGACTTTTCGCATTTGTCGCAATTTTTGCGATTGCCTGCCTTACTCTCAATCTGCTAAACCGAATGGCCTATCGGCGGTTTGCCCAACTGATCGTGCGCGGACCGATTCCCGAAAGCGTGAGCGTCCGCCTGAAAAGGCACCTGCGCCTGACCGCTGTACTGGTGCTGCTCAATTCGTTCAAGTCACGCACGATTGAAACGTTTCTCCTCAACGCGTTTGCCAGTGCAGCTGCAGTCGGCTACTTCGCGATTGCAGGCACCTTGACCAACGGTGCCGTGCAGCTCTTTTCCGTCGGATTGACCTCCACGCTGCTCCCCTACATGGCCAAGTCATTCGGCCACAGCGGTACGGAATTTGCGTCACGCTTCCTTTCTGAAGCCACCCGCTTCTACTGGTGCATGGGACTGGCGATCGCCGGCATCGGCCTGGTCGCCACACCGGGGATAGTCACGCTGCTCTACGGCAGTCGCTACGTCGACGCCATCCCGGCCATTCAAACCATCCTCGTACTTGCAGGGCTGCTCCTGCTAGGCAACGGAATCTCGGCGTTTCAAACCGTTGTGGATCGTCAGGACGATCGCGTTCGCATCACTGTCATCGCACTGGTCGTCAATGCCGTACTCGGCCTGCTACTCATTCCCCCCTACAAACTGCAAGGCGCGGTGATGGCGTACGCAGGTACGCGTATCGTTGAGCTGGGACTCGCCATCTACTACCTGCGTCGCGTGACAAAATCAGCTTTGCCTGTGGCCGCCATGCTGCGGTTGTTCGCGGTTGGCAGCCTGGCAACTACGATCGCCTGGTTTTCGATGTCCGTGACAACATCAAGCTATGCCTTCATCATCGGCGCCGCGGTGTTCACGCTTGTGTACGCCCCCGCTAGCGTTTTGGTCGGTTATTGGACCAACGAGGATTTCCACCTCATTGAAATGATTACGAAGCGATTGGGCCCAGTGGGGCGAATCGCGCTGCGCGGCCTGGAAAGCCTGCGCAGACTCCACCAGCGCATGTTGCGGTGACTGCATACCGCGATACGATGGCGGCGCTTGCCGGGCCAGCATCGACGGCCATAGAGTCTTACCGAGAATGAATCGACCCTTGTCCATCATGCCTTTCAGACGCGTCATGCCCGATGCGGCGCGCAATGCAAGCGCGTCACCCATGATTCCAGCGTGGTGACAGACATGGACGATATGCGGCCTGCCCTGCTGCGCGGGGAAGCGATTGTTGACATCAAGACGCTGCGCGAACTTCGCGATGAGCTTGCCGCCCTTGCGGAACTGCCGGGCGCTGCATCGAGCATCGTTCAACACCCCGACTGGCTCATTTACGAATTGGAAAAACGTGGCGCCGCAGTCAGTCTGCATGTGTCTCTGGTTCGCAACGAGAGCAATCGCATCATTGGCTACGCTCCTTTTCTATCCGAACGGCGCAGCGCACAGGTTGCTTTCGGCAAGCGGCAATTGACGATCTACCGAGGCCGCATGTTGCGGATGCTCGGCGCGTGGACTGTGGCGGTTCCTGAGCAACGGCACCTTGTGGATTCAGAAATCGCGAAAAACCTTGGCGCTAATCCCGGTGTTCGCGTCATCTACATTCAGGAAACGGAAATTCCCAACGCATTCGCCATTGCCCTGACAAAGGTTCGATGCCCATTCAAGTCCATATCGGCGAACCTTCTGGATCAGGTCAACTGGACGATCACTCCTCAAGAATCACTGGAATCCTATCTAGCCGGACTCGGCACCAAGCGCCGTAACGATATGCCCCGTCGATTGCGCAATGCCCACAAGAAACTGGGCGCCGAGACGCACATGCGAGTTTTCGACAGCGCGGAGGCGGTCGATGAATACTGCAGTTTGATGAATCAGGTTTACGCGAAAAGCTGGCATTCTGCGGAATTGCCGATCGACTGGGAATTGCCGGTGCGCCGCTCGCTTTTTGCGAAACTAGCGCAGGGTGGCTACCTGGTCGGGCATCTGCTGATGCTGGCTGATCGACCCATCGCCTATGTCCACGGATATCGCCTGGACGGGCGCTACCTCCTCGACGATACCGGATACGACGCAGAATTTGCCGCGCTCGGCCTGGGTTCGGCACTTGTCCAGCTTGCAGTACAGGACCTCATCGCGAAGCGGCCCGGCGAACTGATCGACTTCGGCTACGGCGACAATCAGTACAAGCGCTTTCTCGCCAATCAGCAGGCCCCCTGCGGAGCCATGTATGTCGTGCGCGGCAACGTAGCGAGCATTTGCTTTCGGCTCATCGCGCCATTACGCCATATCTATCGGGCTCTCCGCCTTGCTCGCGAAAGGCTCGCCCGCAAGACCTCGCATGAAGCCAGTTCGAGTTGAGTGACCGGTTTGGATGGAAGTTTCGTCCGCCACCCGAACACATCGCGGACGCACAGCGGCTCGCAACCGCCTGCTAGAATCGCCGCTGTTTTCTTCGGAGCGCTGCATGGACACCGCCAGTCTGCCATCCCCCGATCAGTCCCGCGTAGCCGTTATTGGCCTCGGCTATGTCGGCCTGCCGCTAGCAGTGGGATTTGGTCGCCTCATGCCCACTCTCGGTTTCGACATCAACGAAGCTCGCATTTCTGAGTTGCGCGAATCCCGTGATCACACCCTGGAAGTAACCTCGGAGGAACTGAAGGCCACACCAAATCTGAAATTCAGTGCGGATCCCGAGGATCTTGCAGCTAGCAATGTCTTCATCGTTACCGTTCCCACGCCAATCGACGATGCCAAGCGCCCGGATCTGAGGCCACTCGAATCGGCCAGCCGCACCGTCGGTCGGGCAATACGGCCCGGCGGCGTTGCCATCTTCGAATCGACCGTTTATCCAGGCGCGACCGAAGAAGTCTGCGTGCCTATCATCGAGCGTGAGTCCGGGCTTCGTTTCAATCGCGATTTCTTTGCCGGCTACAGTCCCGAGCGCATCAATCCGGGTGACAAGCAGCATCGCCTCGAATCAATCATGAAGGTGACCTCGGGCTCAACGCCCGAAGCCGCCGATTTCGTCGATGCGCTGTATCGGATGATCATCCATGCCGGCACTCACAAAGCCTCATGCATCCGCGTCGCGGAAGCAGCCAAAGTCATTGAAAACACTCAGCGCGATCTGAACATCGCCTTGGTCAACGAACTGGCCTTGATTTTCAACCGGCTCGGCATCGATACCAGCGAAGTGCTTGCTGCGGCTGGCACAAAATGGAATTTTCTTCCTTTTCGTCCAGGTCTCGTCGGTGGCCATTGCATCGGCGTCGACCCGTACTACCTGACGCACAAGGCGCAGCAGATCGGATATCACCCCGAAGTCATTCTTTCCGGTCGCAGGATCAACGACGGCATGGGTAGCCACGTCGCCCAGCGCGTCATCAAACTGATGATCCAGCGTCGCATTCACACGGCCGGGGCACGCGTGCTGATTCTCGGTCTCGCGTTCAAGGAAAACTGCCCGGACCTGCGCAATACCCGCGTGATCGATGTCATCGGCGCGTTTACGGAATTTCATGCCGAGGTCGATGTATACGATCCCTGGGTCAGTGCCAAAGAGGCGAAACACGAATACGGGTTGTCATTGGTCCCAGAGCTTGTCGATGGCAGCTACGATGCGATTGTTCTTGCGGTTGCCCATCAACAGTTCATCGAACTGGGTGGCGAGAAGATTCGTGCGCTTGGAAAACCCGGTTGCGT
>JBBSVJ010000259.1:0-4515 GCA_038233665.1 Lysobacterales bacterium | reverse complement strand
GGTCGGCGCCGGAATCGCCGGTTCGGCGATGGCCTTGGCCTTGGTGCGCGATGGATTCGAGGTTGCTTTGATCGAGGCACGCCCGCCACCGGCATGGAATGCCGAGGACGAAGTCGACGCTCGCGTGGTCGCGCTGGCTCCGGATTCCGCAGCGTTGTTCAAGGATCTTGGCATCTGGTCCGATGTGCTCGCCGCACGCGCTAGCGCCTATCGACGGATGCACGTCTGGGACGCGCTCGCGCCGGGCCAACTGGAAATTGATTCGGCCGACCGGGGAGAGGCGGCATTGGGTTGGATCGTCGAAAATCGTCTGCTTCAGCACATCTTGTGGCAAGCCTTGGAAAAAACGGTCGAGGGCGGCGATCCACTGACATTGCGCTGTCCGGCCGAAGTGATCACGGTTGAGAACGAACGCGACGGCGTGCTTGTGACTCTCGCGGATGACACGCGCTTGCGTTCGCGATTGTTGGTTGCTGCCGATGGCGGCAACTCGCCGATCCGCGAGCAACTGGGCATTCGCACGCGCGATCGTGATTACGGCCAGCGCGCAATCGTCGCCCACGTTGGCACCGAGCGAGCACACGAATCCACCGCATGGCAACGCTTCCAACCCGGTGGACCGTTGGCGTTCTTGCCGCTGGTTGACGGGCGCAGCTCAATCGTCTGGTCAGTGCAAAACGATGAAGCGACGCGACTGCTTGCAATCGAGGATGCGACGTTCTGCGCCGAGTTGGGTTGTGCTCTGGATTTCCGTCTTGGCGCGATTACCTCGATCACACAGCGCCATGCGTTTCCGCTGCGCATGCGCTTGGCCGAACGCTATGTGGCCGGCCGCTGTGTACTCATAGGCGACGCCGCCCATGCGGTGCATCCCCTGGCAGGGCAGGGCCTCAATCTCGGCCTGCGCGATGTGCACAATTTGCGCGAACAATTACAACGGGCGCGATCGCGTAAAAACGATCACGGCGCCGCCCATGTGTTGCGTCGCTACGAACGCGAGCGGCGCAGCGAAAACACCCTCTCCGCGCGCAGCTTCAGTCTGATCGAAAGCTGCTTCGGTTCCGATTCAATCTCCCTCGCCGGATTGCGAGGGCTCGCGCTGGGCGCCGCCAACCGGATCAGCCCTCTCAAGCGCATGCTCGGTGATGCGGCGGCCGGCAGGCTGTGAATGATGACGGCGGCGACAACGTGATCGTCGCTGATGCGACGTGTGATCTTTGAAGCCTTGATTAGCCGAGACGTTGCGGATCAGAGGCGTCATTAGGAGACTCCGTCCAACGCTTGGGTGACGTTGACCACTTGTACTCGTTGAACTTCCGATTCATCGTTTGGTTGCGATTCGGGGTGGATGCGCTCTACTCGATATCCACAAATCATTGGAGCTTGATATGCCTGAACTGAATTTGCGACTGACCGCTGGCGACGATGTCGCACGCATCGTGATCAATTTGATCGGCTCACTGGAGGGAATCGAGTCGGTCGAGGAGATCGCCGATCTCATGCCGCATATGGATGATCCGGATTCAAGTTCACGCGGATTGCCCGACGATATCGGCCCCGGTACGCATTTGATCCGCGTGCAAGCCGACAAGGACGCGGTGATTGATCGTGCCTTGCAGGCGGCCGAAGAGGCAGCACGCGATCAGGGTGCGGCCCTCGAAGTCGTTGACAGCCACGTGCGCTGAGGCGGTCGTCAATCAGAAATGAAAAATCGCGCGGCTGAATTCGCCGCGCGATCTTCAGTTCCTGAAGCCGGTCTTGCTCAGCTTTGGCCGCGCTTGCCCTGGTTGCCGCGTCCATGCATTCCCGCGACTCCCAAATTGGAGTGCGGATCGGTATGCGCGGTAGCCGCGTCATGCACGTCGTGAATCGTTTCTCCCAGATGATCGACATGGCCGGTATGCGCATTCGCGGCCGGCCATGTGGGTCCCTGACGTACACGCTCTTTCTTAGCCTCCAGGAGAGTCCGCATTTGTTCAGCAGATTGTTCGGGAGTAATGGGTTTCTTGCGCGAAGCTGTTGCCTTTTCGCTTGACGATTTTTTCGTTGGTTTCCCCGCTTTTCCCGCCGATTGGGCCGCAGTTTTTGATGCAGGCGGAGTTGCTTTGCGGGACGCCGAAGCGCCTGCAGGTTTCTTGGTGGCGGCCGACTTCGGCGCAGCAGAGTTTGTCGATTTTTTCGCTGCACTGCCGCCAGTCGACTTGGTTTGCGCCGTTGATTTGGTTACAGACGGAGACGCCTTGCGCGGCGACGGGGGCTTCGCACCTCTCTTGCCAGCCGTACTCTTGGTCGCTGGCGATGTTTTTGCAGCGACCTTACGTGCAGGAGACTTGCGCGCAGTCGACGTTTTTGCGCCGGCACCGGTTTTTGCCGAACTTTTCTTGGCGACCTTCTTTGCTGGCGATTTTTTGCTGACAGATTTCTTCATCGCGGTCTTGGCTGGCGCCTTCGCCTTCGCAGATGTTTTGACGATCGATTTCTTGCTGGCTGCCGAATTCTTGGTTGTCGCCTTGGTAGAGCCGACTTTCTTGCTCGCCGAAGATTTCTTTGGCGTAGGCTTCTTGATGGCCTTCGCGCTTGTGGTCTTTGCCGCTGCCAATTTCTTGTTCGCGGATTTTTTCACCGCAGGTTTTTTCACGGCGGATTTACGCGCACTTGTTTTTTTACTGACCGAAGTTTTCTTCGCGGCTGTTTTTTTCACTGGCGTGTCTTTCGCGGATTTTGCAGCCACCGATTTTTTGCTTGTTGCTTTCTTCGTGGTGGTTTTCTTCTTCGCGATGATGGTGCTCTTCTTGCTCGTCTTTGTCGTTGCCATGATGACTCCCTGGAAAGGATTCGCAGGCACTCCCAACCGGAGCCCTTGCTGATACGCACGGCAGCCGAAGCGTTGCACTGGTATGCGTGGCTGCCAGTGATGACATGCGCGCGCTGGACATGCGCTGAATGCGCCCCATAAATTTTCAGATGTCAGCGTTCGCCGGGAAGGTAAGAAGCAACCCGCAACCGCAACAGCGCGATGAGCTTCGGGTCCATGTACTCGTAGTCGTCAGTGATGCCGAGACAGACAAGTTTCGTATTGCCGAGTTGTGCACGGAATTTCGAAGAAACCTTGCGTCGGTGCATGGGTTCCATGACGAAAACGAGATCGGCCCATTGCAGCAGTTCAGCCGACAGTGGCGTATCAGCTCCGCGATTGATTCCAGCGGAGGCCGTGGTTACACCGGGCCAGTTCGCAAAAATCTGCTCAGCAGTCGGGCTGCGCAGCCGATTCTGACTACAGATGAAGAGCAGGTTGAGCATCGCAGTTCGACTCAGGTCGGTTCGGACTTGCGAATCCAGCCGACGCTCAGCACATATCGCGTTCCGGATTCGATCTGGGTCACGCTGTGCTCGCACACATCAGGTCGAAAAAGTTTTATTCTCGGCGAATCATGGATCGCCTTCGCGCAGATAAATTCGCCGCCGTACCTCGCGCGGCGAATCACGAGGTTCAGTCGATAGTGCGCGCCACTCGCGACACGATCAACGTGCGGCTTGATTTCTGATCCGGTCGGAAACCTCAGCAAATAGACATCAAACGGCAACGGCCACATTGATTGCAGCAGAAGCATCTTGTCGTAGCCGGATTCCTGACGACCATGCTGCCAGCGCAAGACCTTGCCGAGATAATTGCGCGCCGTGCGAGTTGCCGTGGGTTCGATGCGATGCTCCGGGGCGTGCTTGGCGAATGGGATCAACGCAATGCCAGCAACTCGGGATCCGCTTCGCGGAGCATGTCGATCACGCTTGCCTCATCGCATAGCGTGCTGAAGCCCCGCCACTCGTAACCCGGTGCGACCGTGCAGCCGACCAAGGCGTAGTTGCCAAGCGGGCGCGCGGCTTGCCAGCAGCCGGCAGGCACCACAAATACCGGCGCCGAGGCGTGGCTGACGGGACCGAGTTGATGTCTTGACAGCTGGCGATCTCGCGGATCGAAGCGCAACATTTCGAGCGCGTCGCCTTCGTACCAGTGCCAGATTTCATCGGCATCGACGCGGTGCCAGCGGCTGATTTCGCCGGCGCACAGCATGTAGTAAATCGAGGTGGCCATCGGCCGTTCGCGCTGCTCGTCGCCCAGCACGATCCGGTTCGTCGATTCGTAGATGCGTCGATAGTGGCCGCCTTCAACGTGCGGTTCGAGGGCAAGCAAGCGTTTCAGGTGTTGGGCGCGTTCAATCATGCCGTCATGATAAGCGGCATGCGCCTAATTCTCGTAACGATAGTTGAAGCCTGCTCGGCTTCCGTTGGTCGCGTTCTGTGCCTCGAAGTTCCAGCGCGCACTGAACAGATAACGCAACGTGACCACCTCACCCGGATCGAACACGCCAACGCCATAGCTCAGATAGAGCTTGGGTGAAAGGTATTTGCCAACCGTGAATGCCGCGCCGCCGAGCGCATCATTGTCGGCGACACCAATATCATCGACGCCGATCTTGCCCCCGATACTCTTGGCCAGCAGATCACCGCCCGCTGTTC
>JBBSVJ010000258.1:0-4546 GCA_038233665.1 Lysobacterales bacterium | reverse complement strand
CGACATCGCGGAACACATAACCGACCAGACCGCTGCAATCAAAGCCGGTTTGCGGCGTGTTGCCGCCGTAGCGATAGGGCACGCCGACCAGCGACATCGCGCGGAACAACACCGCGTTGGCGCGGACAGTGGTATCGGAAAAGGTTACTTGCTCACCTTCGCTGGCGTAAACCGACGGGCGTATTTCGCTCTTTCCGCACGCGCAGAGCAAAAACACGAGCAAGATTGCAGGACGCAGAAAGCACATCGCCCGACCTTGGGTCAGGTCAGGCGATGTGTCAACCATCAATAAAAAAAGACGTCGCACGCGGATTCGGAAACGTACGACGCCTCTGGAAATATCAGGCCGCGCTGGCGCAGAGCTTCAAGTGTGAAACCCGGGTTTGCGGTTCTTCGAAGAGGGCTTCGTCTTCGCCGATCATCGCCTCGTGAAGCGTTTGTACGGCTTCTTCGAACTGGTGCAGGCGCTGCTGCGAGGCTGCGGCGACATTCTCTGGAACCTGTCCGGCATCCAGCAGGCTGCGAAGCATATTGCGATGCTGTTCGCTGAAATCAGGATCAAGCAACGCTTCGTCGAGTGCGCAAATAACAGCGGCGAGCCAGCCAGAGGTCGGTGAGCGCAAGGTCAGCAGCATTTCGTTGGACGAGACATTCATGATGGATCCCCCCGATGATTTGTTGATCTGCCAAAAGCGATGCAGACTTCATGCCAGCGACCGTTGATGGTACTGACGAGGACCGATCAGATCTCGTTTTACCGGGAAAACAAGGCTTTCATGTAGTTCGGGGGGCCGCGCGGCAAGCGTAGTTATGCCGCGGTGGTCATGTTGACTCGTTTCGTCACTTGCTGACAAAAGGTGGCGATACCCTTACCTGATCCCATCGACCCGTGCGGCAACCAAGTCGCCCGACGCCTGTCGTAGAATCCGCAACGATGAAAAGCAATGAAGTGGATGTGCTGGTTCTTGGCGGCGGTGTCGTCGGGTTGGCCTGCGCGCGCGATCTGATAGCCGCCGGACGCCATGTGACCTTGGTCGATCAGGGCTTGGTCGGTTCGGGTAGTTCGCACGGAAACTGCGGCACGCTGACACCCAGCCATTCGATGCCGCTGGCCATGCCGGGGGTGGTCGGTACGGCACTCCGCTGGCTTCTGAAGAAGGACGCGCCGTTGCGCATATCACCGCGCTTCGATCCTGCCTTGCTGCGCTGGCTGAATGACTTTCGGCGTCGATGCAACTGGACGGATTTTTCAGCGACAACGGCGATCAAGGCACCCATGCTTCTGCGTTCCGCTGAGCGGATCGCCGAACTCGTCAAGCTAGACCATCTCGATTGCGAGTATCAAGCCAGTGGGACTCTGCATGTCTACCGAGACGCGCGGGGTTTCGCAAATTCCGAGTGGTATCGACGGACCTTGGCCGAGGTTGGCATCCCTTTCGAGATGCTTGATGGCAATCAAGTCGAAGCGATGGAGCCTGCGCTCAAGGCGGGCGTTGCGGGAGGCTACTTCAATCCCGGTGACGCCCAATTGCGGCCTGACCGCTATGTTTCCGAACTCGCACGCGTGGTTCGCGAGCGCGGCGGGCAGATCATCGAACAAGCCTGTATTGACTCGATCGATGTCGAGCGTGGCCGTATCTCTCGAGTGCGTACGACGGCCGGCGACTACTCGGCACGTGACGTGGTGTTTGCGCTCGGAGCCTGGTCGCCCAAGTTGGCGGCGACGATTGGACTGCGTTTGCCGATCCAGCCTGGCAAGGGCTACTCGATCACATACTCGCGGCCGACCTTGTGCCCACGCTTGCCCGTGACCCTCAAGGAGGCCAGCGTTTGCGTAACGGCATGGAAATCCGGATACCGGCTCGGCAGCACGATGGAGTTTTCCGGTTACGACAGCTCGCTAAATCGCGCTCGCCTGGATGCCTTGCGTCGCGGGGCGGCCAACTACTTGCGCGAGCCGGAAGGTCCCGTCACCGAGGAGGAATGGTATGGCTGGCGCCCGATGACTCCCGATGATCTGCCCATACTTGGGCGAGTAAAAGGGATTGACAATCTGTGCATGGCCACGGGTCACGGCATGTTGGGAGTCACCCTGTCGGCAATCACGGGTTTGCTGGTCAGCGAAGTCATCACTGGTGAAACGCCATCGATTGATATTGCGCCGTTCAATCTGAGTCGCTTTGGCTGAGCGAGTCCGGTGCTCGATCCAGATTGAATCTCAGCGGCGAGAAGTCAGGCTGCCTTTGTTGGTTTTTGGTCACGTCATAGGTGAAGAAGCTCGCCCGTAAACGATTTCCCACAAAATCACCATAAGCCCGTAGGAGCCCCGCCAGGGGCGAGCTTTTCGCTCAATCCAGAGCAAAAGCTCGCACGTAAACGAGCTCCTACAAACTTACCGTAAGCCCGTAAGAGCCCCGCCAGGGGCGAGCTTTTCATTCAATCCAGAGCAAAAGCTCGCCCGTAAACGAGCTCCTACAAAATCGCAGTAAGCCTGTAGGAGCCCCGCCAGGGGCGAGCTTTTCGCTCAATCCGAAGCAAACGCTCGCACGTAAACTAGCTCCTACAAAAACACCGTAAGCCCGTAGGAGCCCCACCAGGGGCGAGCTTTCAGCTCAATCAGGAGCAAAACGCTCGCCCGTAAACGAGCTCCTACAAAATCACCGTAAGCCGGTAGGAGCCCCACGAAGGCTAAGCTTTTCGCCATCGCCGACTAGTCGTGGTCGCGAATGACGAGCAAGCGCAGCTCGGTCATGTCTTCGATCGCATAACGGATGCCTTCGCGACCCAGGCCTGAATCCTTGACGCCACCGTAGGGCATGTTGTCCACACGGAAACTCGGCACGTCACCAATGACCACGCCGCCGACATCCAGACGATCCCAGGCACGCATGGCCTTGTTGATATCGTTGCTGAAGATGCCTGCCTGCAAGCCGAATTCGCTGTCATCGACGATGCTCAAAGCTTCGTCGAAATCTGCGTAGGGCTGGAGCGTTGCGACGGGGCCGAAGGCTTCCATGCAATTGACCTTCTGATCGGCGCCGACGTGCTCAAGCACGCTGGCTTCGAGCATCGCGCCATTGCGCTTGCCGCCGCAGAGCAGGGTGGCGCCGCCTTTCACCGCTTCCTGGATCCAGTCATCGAGGCGCTTGGCTTCCTTCTCATCGATCATCGGGCCGATGAAGGTCTTCTCGTCTTTCGGGTCACCGGCTACCAGCTTGCCGGCTGCGGCAACAAAGCGGTCACGGAATTCGTCGTAAATATCCTCGTGGATGAGGATGCGCTGCACGCCGATGCAGCTTTGTCCTGATTGGTAAAAAGCGCCAAAAATCACGCGTTCGATGACGGCGTCAAGGCGATCGCGTTGATCAGCTTCAACTACACACGCAGCGTTTCCGCCCAACTCAAGCACGACCTTTTTCTTGCCCGCCTTTGCTTTCAGATCCCAGCCAACCGCCGGCGAGCCGGTGAATGAAAGCAGTTTGAGGCGATCATCGGTGGTGAAGAGATCGGCACCATCGCGATGTGCCGGCAGGATCGAGAACGCGCCTTTGGGTAGATCTGTCTCAGCCAGAACCTCTCCAATGATCAACGCACCAATTGGCGTGCGACTGGCCGGCTTCAGCACAAATGGACAGCCGGCGGCGATGCCTGGGGCAATCTTGTGAGCGGCCAGATTGAGCGGAAAATTGAACGGCGAGATAAACGAGCACGGACCGATCGGAACGCGGCGGGTAAAGCCGCGATAGCCCTTGGCGCGCGCAGAAATTTCAAGATTCAGCACCTCGCCGTTGATGCGTACGGATTCTTCCGCGGCAACCTTGAACGTGTCGATCAGACGCGTGACTTCGCCGCGAGCATCCTTGATCGGCTTGCCAGCCTCAATGCACAAGGCCATGGCCATTTCGTCATAGCGTTCGCGAAAACGCTTGACGCAGTGCTCAAGCACGGCTTGGCGCTGATAAGGTCTGAAGTTGCGCATGGCTTCGCTCGCACCAACGGCTGCGGCGATCCCTGCGTCGATGGCTTTGGCATCGGCCAACGCGACTCGCGTGGCCACTTCGCCTGTGAACTTGTCGGTGACGGCCAAATCGGTGTTCGGCTGACAGGCCTCGTTGGCCAAATAATACGGATAGCTGGACTTGAGCATGGTGCTCTCCTGCATCAACGGACGAATAAATGGTTCGGTGCTCGGTTGATTGCGCCGAGGCGCTACAACTGGGCGCTCAGTTCCTTGATCTCGCGATTGAGCACCCGGTCATTGTCAGAGTAGTCGATCGGCAGGTCGATCAGATGAACGCCTGGTGTGTTCAGACACCTCTCCAGCATTGGCGCGAACTCTTCCGTCGATTTCGGCCGGTGGCCATGCGCACCGTAACTTTCCGCGTACTTGACGAAATCCGGATTGGTCATGTCCATGCCAAAATTCGGGAAATCCATATTGGCTTGTTTCCACTTGATCATGCCGTAGGCGTCGTCGTGGATGAGCAGGATGACCAGATCGAGTTTGAGCCGAACGGCGGTCTCGATCTCCTGCGAATTCATCATG
>JBBSVJ010000257.1:0-4552 GCA_038233665.1 Lysobacterales bacterium | reverse complement strand
GGCGTATGACGAGAGTCCAAAACCCCCCGATTCCGATGGCCCGCTGGTGGCCTTTCCCCCCGCGGGGAGAGGTGATCAAACACCGAACGACATGGCAAAAACCAAACGACTTCAGAGGATCAAGGCCGCCCGCGCTTGCCGCCTTTCTTCTCATCCTTGGGAGGCACCTTGGCCGTGGCAACCTCACCGGGCGCCATGGCAGTGACCTTGATACCGGTTTTCAGGCGGAATTGACCTTCGGTGACCACCTTGTCGCCAGCCTGAAGCCCCTGGGTTATCAGCACACCGCCGCCATCGACGGTTCCGGCCGTTGTCACAGGCTGCATCTTTACCGTTGAATCGGCCTGCACCAGCCAGGCGTACTCGCCATCCGGCCCCTGCTGGACCCCGGTTCCAGGCACGACAATGCCGTCTTTGACCGTGCGCACAGCCAAACGCACGTTGACGAACTCTCCGGGCCAGAGTTTGCGATCGGCGTTGGGGAATTCGGACTTGAGCTTGAACGTGGCCGTGGCCGTGTCGATCGAGTTGTCGATGACCTTGAGTTCACCCTCGGCAATCGGCATCGAATCTGCCCGCGACATTGCGATCACTTTGAGCGGTGCCGCATCGGCTTCACGAACCTTGGCCATATCCTGTTGCGGCAGATTGAAGATGACGTTGAGTGGCTCGGTCTGGGTCAGCACGACAATCGCGCTGCCATTCGCCTGCACCAGGTTGCCTGCATCAACCAGACGAATCCCCGCCAAACCATCAATCGGCGCGATCACCTTGGTGAAGCTGAGCTGCGTGCGCGCATTGTTTACCGCCGCTGCATCACCGGCGATTACTGCCATCTGCTGGTTGACGATCTGGCGCTGGTTTTCAAGATCCTGAGCCGAGACAAATTTCTTGTCGATCAGATCCTCATAGCGCTTGAGCGTACTGCGTGACGCGGCCAGTTGCGCCTCGTCTTGTTTCTTTTTCGCCAATGCCTGATCAAGTGACGCCTGATAGGAACGCGGATCGATCTCGGCGATCAGATCACCTTTTTTAACCTGCTGGCCTTCGGCGAAATGCACCACTTGCAACTGTCCGCTGACTTGAGCGCTAACCGTAACCGTGTTGAGTGCCTGCACGGTGCCCAGCGCTGTCAGGAAAACAGGAACATCCTGAGCAGTAGCGGCCACAGCGGTCACCGGTACCGGCGAATCCTGGGCGCCGCCGCGCTTTCCACGCATCGATTCCGCTTCGCCGCCACTGCCGAACATGCGCCAGCCGAGTAGACCAACCAAGCCGAGCACCACGATTCCCGCTATGAGTTTTCCGCGCGACATGCGCACATCCTTCTTTTCATGGGCCCGCGCGGACCCGGGAAACACTGAGGTAAAAAATGATCACAACGCGTGTTGAGCCGCCAGAGTAGCCTCAAGCGGGTTGACGACCGCCATGCTCGGAGTTTCATCTGCGCGCAAAGTTTCGCAGATCCAAATGGAGAAACCTTGCAGAAACGCCGAAAACAGACCGGGGAACCTCTGATTTTCGTGCAGGCATCGAGATTTCGAGCATTCGATCGGGGATGGTGGCGCGATTACGGCGATTGAAACAAGGCCCATCAGTCCCGGCCACATCGAGCCATCATCATTTGCAACCGCTGCGTCCAAGCGTGCAGACGACGTCTTGACCACGGTCGCAGATGGCGAATCAGCCGATCGGACGATCAGCGGCCAATCGCTCGACTGCGCTGCGTGACAACGCATCGAGTCCGCTGTCTTCCGCGCTGAGATGTACGACGATCTGCTCGCGCATTCGCGGCGTCCAGAACTTGCGCAGATGATCTGCCACCGCCTCGAGACCCGCCTCGCGATCAGGTTCGCAAGCGAAATAACGGGCGATATCGTTGGCCATCGTGACCAGACGTTTTACGTCCATCGATCAGGCCTCCTGCTCGGCAATACGTTGGGCATGAGTGTAGACGACATGTCCTGCGTCACGGGCGAAGCCAATCAGGGTCACGCCACACGAGTCAGCGAGATGAATCGCCAATGCGGTCGGTGCCGAGATGGCCGCAACCAGACCGATACCCACGGTTGCGGCCTTTTGCACCATTTCATAGCTCGCGCGACTGGTCAGTATCAAAAAACCTTCGGCAGCATCGAAGCGTTCGCTAGCAATCGCACCGATCAGCTTGTCCAGTGCATTGTGTCGGCCGACATCTTCACGAACGCATAGCAATGCGCCTCGCGCATTCACCCAAGCCGCCGCATGGGTGGCGCCGGTGAGCTGATTGAGTGGCTGCGCCGCTTCAAGCGAACGCAGGGCGCGATGCAGTGTCGCAGGCGTGATGCAAAAAGCCGCGTCGACAACAGCGGGATGTCGTACGACGTCTTCGAGATGTTGTGTGCCACACAGTCCGCAACTGCTGCGACCACTCAGGTTGCGTTGCCGAGCGGCGACCGCCTCGGCACGCGATTCGGGAATGCGCAAATCCAATTCAACACCTTCGAGGCGCTCGTGAATAGCGATCGCCTCAAGCTCAATTGGCACATCGATGATCGCTTCACTGAGACTGAAGCCGAGCGCAAAATCGGCCAAATCCATCGGCGTCGCCAGCATCACCACATGTGCCTGGCCGTTGTAGCTCAGCGCAATCGGCACTTCACTAGCAATCCAGTCGTGAACGCGTTCGATCGATCCATTCTGGAATCGCTCGACAGTGCGACGCACGCAACCCGTCTCTGCGATGGCGGAATGCAGCTTGGGGATTTGCGGATCAGCAGGCATTTGCAACGCTACATCGAACGGCATTGAACGATACAACAACGCGACCGAAAATCGACCTGCGCCAAAGGTGCGTCCTTGTGGGTCAGTGCTGCACGCAGACGCTTCTGAGCACATCCCCGGAATCTTTGGATTGTTCATCGAAGAGGAGAAAAAGCAGCAACCCTAGGCAAGACGATCGTTCAAAAATAGGCCACTTCGATCATCCATGCGTCTCGCTATTTCCCGTTAGCCACGTCCTGCCTCAGCAACGGCAACGCGCACGCCGACAGCAAGGCAAATCCGCCGCCAACCAGAAAAGTCGTCTGCGAGCCATGCAGATCCCACAGCGCTCCGGCGGCAACGCTGGCAATCAGCAAGGCGATTCCGGAAATCAGACTGAACACACCAAAGCCGGTGCCTCGCCACGCGCTGGGAGTAGTGTCGGCGATCATCGCCGCGAGCAGGCCTTGGGTCATGCCGAGATGCAGTCCCCACAATGCCGCGCCAATGAACACGCCCGTCGGACCCGAAGCAAACCCGAGCGCGACATCGGCCAGGACCAAGGCGCCCATTCCGACCGCAAACAGGCTTTTGCGCGACCAGCGATCGGAAAGTATTCCAACCGGCCATGCCGAGGCCGTGTAGACCACGCTCATGATCACCAGAACCAATGGCACATAGGTATTTGAAAGACCCAGCTGCGCACCGCGCAGAATCAGGAACGCTTCACTGAATCGCGCCAGCGAGAGCAGGCCTCCGACCACGACGACCATCCAGAAAGGCTTCCCAAGACTGGCCAAACCGGCGCGCGAAATCGGCAAGCGCGCGCGGCGTTCGACACGAACAGGCTCACGCACGCTAAACACGATCAAGCCCACCGCAACAATGCCTGGCAATACGGCAAACCAAAGCACGGTATCGATATTGCCGAGAAACAAAGCCATCAAGCCAACTGCCAGCAGCGGCCCGATCACCGCACCGATTGAATCCATCGACTGACGCAAGCCAAATGCCGCACCCCGGATTTCCGGCGCTGTGACGTCAGCGATCAAAGCATCACGCGGCGCACCTCGAACGCCTTTGCCGAAGCGATCAATCAAGCGTGCCGCGACGACGGTTTCAATCGAGCCCGCCAGCGGAAACAAGGGCTTTACTGCCGCCGCAAGCCCATAACCCAGCAACACCAGCGGCTTGCGCTTGCCGAAGGCATCGCTCAAATATCCTGAAAACACCTTGGTAATCAGCACCAGCGATTCCGCCGCGCCTTCGATCAAACCGATGGTCAAGGCACTCGCCCCGAGCGTTCCCGCGAGCAGCACTGGCAACAGGCTGTGCACCATCTCTGAGCCCACGTCGGTGAACAGGCTGACAAAACCGAGCGCCCAGACGCTGGATGGAATCTTCGCTCGTGGCTGTTGACTAGCGTTCACGAAATGCCTTTGGTTATCGCTGCGCGAACCATCACTGAGTCACGGATTGCAAGCGGGCCACGAAAGAACACGATTGCGGCGGGATTCGCTTCGCTGCTTCGGCCCTAGGTTTTGTATCCCTCAAATCCTCAGGCGGAAGATATCCCGCCTTTTGAAATCGTGCGCCACGGTGTGCGCACAGCCCGCTGCACTTGGCTTCTTGCTCACTTGTAACAGGAGTGCCGGAAACGCAGAAAGATTAAAACAGATTCGACGCCTCAAAGAAGCCAGCGGAAGATCTTCTCCACGGCTGACACGACAACAGGCCAGCGAACCGGAAGTTTGCTGGCCTGTTGAAACTCAGTGAATCTTTCCCGCTCACTGGAGCCCATGCGACGCAT
>JBBSVJ010000256.1:0-4594 GCA_038233665.1 Lysobacterales bacterium | reverse complement strand
TACTACTTCTACAAAACACGCCCGGAAGGTGCGCGGCTGGCACCGATCCTGCGTTTTTTCGGTCTGATCTTTGCCTGCGCGTTCACCTCGGTCATCGGCGCAACCCTGATGACCTTGCTGCAACCGGGCTCGGCACCTCCAGCGACGCTCTGAACCGATGCCACGCGCCGACTTCTACTTGATCGACAAGCCACGATTCCGCGAGGAACCGCTGTTGCTGGTTTGCGAACTGGCGAGGAAAGCATTCGCCAGCGAGCAGCCGACAGTGATTCTTGCGCGCTCGCAGGACCAAGCCGAAGAGATCGACGAACGCTTGTGGAATTTTTCCGATGATGCGTTCATTCCGCATCAGATCGCAGGCGACGACGACGATGCGATTACCGCCATCCTGATTGTGCCGCCAGGCATCGACGCGGACGATCGCCCTTTGGCGATCAACCTGCGCGATGGCTGCGCGTTCGGCAACCATCAACGCATTCTCGAAGTCGTTGCCGCCGATCCGGCCGAGCGCGATGGATCACGCCGACGCTGGAAGGAATATCAGAAGCGCGGCTTCGAGTTGAACAAGCACGACATGTGAAGGGTCGGGCTGTGGCGACAGGATGTCGGAACGAACAGCGAAGTCCGCCCGCAGGGCAAACCGCAGAATGCGGCGCGTCATCACAAACCCTAAATTCCGGATCTTAAAGTTATGGAAAAGAGTTTCGAACCCGGCCAGATTGAACCGAAGTGGTATGCGCAGTGGGAAGCCGCTGGCGCGTTCAAGCCGCAAGGTGATGGCAATCCGTATTGCATCCTGCTGCCGCCGCCGAATGTGACCGGCACCCTGCACATGGGGCATGCCTTTCAACAAACGATCATGGATGCACTGAGCCGCTATCAGCGCATGCGCGGCTCGCGCACGCTGTGGCAAGGCGGCAGCGATCATGCCGGCATCGCGACCCAGAAAATCGTCGAGAACCAACTCGCCGCTGAAGGCAAGACGCGCCACGATCTTGGCCGCGAAAAATTCATCGAACGGGTCTGGGAGTGGAAGCAGGAATCCGGTTCGACGATCAGCAACCAGATGCGCCGTATCGGCGCGTCGGTCGATTGGTCGCGCGAACGCTTCACGATGGATGAAGGTCTATCGGCCGCCGTACGTCGCGTTTTTGTACAGTGGTATCGCGATGGCCTGCTCTATCGCGGCCGACGCCTCGTCAACTGGGATCCGGTGTTGATGACGGCGGTTTCTGATCTTGAGGTCAACAGCGAAGAAAAAGACGGCTCGCTTTGGTCGATTCGCTATCCGGCCAGCGATGGCGGCGAAGGTTTGATCGTTGCGACAACGCGTCCTGAAACGATGCTCGGCGACGTCGCCGTGGCGGTGCATCCCGATGACGAACGCTATCAGCATCTGATCGGCAAGACCCTGAAACTGCCGCTGAGCGATCGCGAGATTCCGGTCATCGCCGATACGTATGTCGAACGCGATTTCGGCACCGGTTGCGTCAAGATCACGCCGGCGCATGATTTCAATGATGCGCAGATCGGTGCACGCCACAACCTCCCGCCAATCGTGATCCTCACGCTCGATGCGAAAATCGTTGAGGAGGCACCGGCGGCCTACCGTGGACTCGATCGTTTCGTCGCACGCAAGAAGATACTTGCCGATCTCGATGCGCTGGGTCTCCTCGTCGAAACCAAAAAGCACAAGCTGCAGGTGCCGATCAGCCAACGCACCGATGCAGTGATCGAGCCGATGCTGACCGATCAATGGTTCCTCGATCTGACCAGCCAAACGCGCGTCGATGG
This sequence comes from Lysobacterales bacterium, assembly GCA_038233665.1. Taxonomy (GTDB): domain Bacteria; phylum Pseudomonadota; class Gammaproteobacteria; order Xanthomonadales; family Rhodanobacteraceae; genus Dokdonella. The sequence goes on along the minus strand of JBBSVJ010000256.1, from coordinate 2,800 downwards.
ACAAGCAGGGCCAGGCGGTCGCAAGGCGATCACCGAACCGGCGCTCGCCGCCGTGCGCGATGGCGAGATCCGCTTCGTCCCGGCGAACTGGTCGACCACTTACACGCAATGGCTCGACAATATCCAGGACTGGTGCGTCAGTCGTCAGCTCTGGTGGGGCCATCAGATTCCGGCCTGGTATGACGAAGCCGGCAATATCTTCGTCGGCGAACATCTCGACGATGCGATCGCGCATTCGTCGATCAAACCGGTTGGCGAATTGCGCCAGGACGAAGACGTCCTCGACACCTGGTTCTCCTCGGCATTATGGCCTTTCTCCACCATGGGCTGGCCCGGGCCCGGCCCGGTGACCGAGAGCGGTGAGATCGTCGCCGACTGGTCGGCGGATCAAGAGTTCCTGCCCAGTGCCGTCGTCGTCACTGGTTTCGATATCATCTTTTTCTGGGTTGCGCGCATGGTCATGGCGACCCAGTACTTCACCGGCAAGGTGCCGTTCCGTGAGGTCTACATCAACGCCATCGTGCGTGATGCCGAAGGCCAGAAGATGTCGAAGTCGAAAGGCAACACGATCGATCCGCTCGATCTGATCGACGGCATCGACCTCGAATCGCTGGTCAAGAAATCGACCGCCTCGCTGTTGATTCCGCAGGTTCGTGAAAAGGTCGAAAAGCGTATTCGCAAGGATTATCCGGAAGGCATCACTGCCGTCGGGACCGATGCGATGCGCTTTACGTTTGCCGCGCTGGCAACCTATGGACGCACGATCAATTTCGACCTCAAGCGCGCCGAGGGTTACAAGAATTTCTGCAACAAGCTGTGGAACGGCGCGCGTTTCGTGCTGATGAATGTCGAGTCGACCGCGCCTGGCACCTCGCTACCGGTCACCGCGGCCGAGCAGTGGATTCTTTCCCGATTGGCAGCCACCCTTGAAGAGGTCGAAGCGCATTTCGTTACCTATCGCTTTGATCTCATCGCGCAGGCGCTGTACGAGTTTGTCTGGAACGACTATTGCGACTGGTTCCTCGAACTGACCAAACCTGCGCTCAGCGGTGACGATGCCGAGGCCGTCGCCTCGACACGACACACCTTGCTTCGTGTCCTTGAAGCGATTCTGCGCGCGCTGCATCCGATCACCCCGTTCATTACCGAGGAGATCTGGCAGAACGTTGCACCCAAGCTCGGCGTGTCGGGTGATTCTGTTTCCGGGCGCCCTTATCCGCGCGCTGACGAGTTCACCACAGGAATCGATGCGAGCTCCGTTGCTGATATCGAATGGCTGAAATCCGTGCTTGGCGAGATCCGACGCATTCGAAGCGAGATGAACATTTCACCGGCCAAGCAGATTCCTCTGTTGTTCGCCAAAGGCAACCTCGAGGATCAACAACGCATTGAAAGGTTCTCCAATCAGATAGCCTTTCTGGCCCGCACTGAATCTCAAAGGTCATTGGTCGATGGCGATGACGAGCCTGCGTCTGCTTCGGCCATCGTCGGCGATCTGCGCGTACTGATTCCATTAGCCGGGCTGATTGATCTGGATGCCGAGAAAGCCCGCCTGAGCAAGGAAATGAATCGCATCGAAGGCGAGATTGCCAAGTGCAACGGCAAGTTGGGCAACGATACCTTTGTCGCCAATGCGCCGGCAGCGGTCGTCGATCAGGAACGCCAGCGACTGGCCGATTTCAGTGCGACGCTGACCGGCTTGAAGGATCAACTGGAGCGACTCTGAGCCGCGAAAGAATGAGTAATGTGTGGTGGGAAGCGGCTTTAGCCGCGATGCTCCTGTCTAAAACCTGCCCGGAAAACCATCGCGGCCAAAGCCGCTTCCCACCATTCTCTTTTGGTTTCTCGGCCTTCAACAGCCAAACGGCTGCCAATGCCATCGTGGCAAACATGACGCCCCGCCGCGGATCGGCGATAATCCGCAACCCACTTTTCCCTGACCGACTGCCCTGACCTGATTGGCGGCGTCGGCATCGCCTCACACCCGGAGTTGGCATGCAATACATCTACACGATGAACGGCGTTAGCAAGATCGTTCCGCCAAAGCGTCAGATCATCAAGGACATCTCGCTGTCGTTCTTCCCAGGCGCCAAGATCGGCCTGCTTGGCCTGAACGGTGCCGGCAAGTCGACCGTTCTGCGCATCATGGCCGGTGTCGATACCGATTTTCAGGGTGAGGCGCGCGCCAATCCCGGCACCAAGATTGGTTATCTGGAGCAGGAGCCGAATCTCGATCCCGACAAAACCGTGCGCGAAGTCGTCGAAGAAGGCGTGGCCGAGATCATCAATGCGCAACAGCGCCTCGATGAGGTGTATGCCGCGTATGCAGAAGAGGGTGCGGATTTCGACAAGCTTGCGGCTGAGCAGCAACGTCTCGAAAGCCTGCTTGCGGTGACCGACGCGCATGCGCTGGAACGCCAGCTCGAAGTTGCCGCCGACGCCTTGCGCCTGCCGCCATGGGAGGCGAACGTCGGCAAGCTTTCGGGTGGTGAGAAGCGCCGCGTCGCATTGTGCCGTCTGCTGCTGTCAAAGCCGGACATGCTCCTGCTCGATGAACCGACCAACCATCTTGATGCCGAATCCGTGGCATGGCTGGAGAATTTTCTCGCCGATTTCCCGGGAACGGTGGTCGCGGTGACGCATGATCGTTACTTCCTGGATAACGCAGCTGAGTGGATTCTTGAACTTGATCGCGGCCGTGGCATCCCTTGGAAAGGCAACTACTCCTCGTGGCTAGAACAGAAAGGCGAGCGTCTCAAGCAGGAAGAAAACCAGGAAAAGGCTCGCCAGAAGGCAATCC
>JBBSVJ010000255.1:0-4615 GCA_038233665.1 Lysobacterales bacterium | reverse complement strand
GCGACGATCACCTTCGTTTCGAGCATTCCCGGTGAAACCCGTACCTTGCCGATCGCGATCTACGAATTGATGAGCCTCTCCGGAGGGGACGCCGGGGTTCAGCGGCTGACTCTGGTGGCGCTGGCGGTGGCCTTTGCCGCGACCATCGCTGCGGCGATCGTCGGCGGCTCGCTGTGGGGGCGACGCCGCGATGATTGAGCTAGCCATCAAGCATTCCTTGAGCGATCTGGAAATCGATATCCACTTCCGCTCCGAGGCCCGCTGTCTCGCCCTGTTCGGAGATTCTGGCGCAGGCAAAACCAGCATCCTCAATGCCATCGCCGGCCTGCTCAAACCCGATCGAGGCCGCATCGTGCTCGATGGTCAGGTTCTCATCGACACGGCAGTCGACGTCAATATGCCCGCCGCAATCCGCGAGGTCGGCTATGTGTTCCAGGATGGCCGCCTGTTTCCGCATCTGAGCGTGCGTGCCAATCTGCTTTACGGCGCGCAGGCGCGTCGTCGTCTATCGAGTCGCTTCGCTCATATGGTCGAGCTGCTTGCATTGGCGCCGCGTCGTGGTCGCAGGCCGCTGTCTCTATCAGGTGGCGAGCGTCAGCGCGTCGCCATTGGTCGCGCACTGGCGTCCGAGCCACGCATCCTGCTGCTTGATGAACCACTGACCGGCTTGCACCGAGAGGCCCGCGTTGAGGTGCTCAACCATCTGCGCGCGCTCAAGCAGGAGTTGCACATCGCCACCCTGCTGGTCTCGCATCAAGCGGATGAGGTCAGCGCGTTGGCTGACGAGGTGATTCGACTGCACGCCGGCGCCATGACCTCGCGTATGAATATCGCGGAGTTTTCCGCTCAAACCGCCTGAGCGGATCGCCCAATCAGCGTCGGTACTTTTCTGCGTGCGATGTAAGGGTTAGGCTACGGGATTGAAACGATCGTTTGAGGATGAGCCATGTCTTTGCGTCATGTCATCACCATCGCAGCGCTCAGCACTCTGCTCGCCGCTTGCGGGAGTGGACCGGTCAAGCGCGTCAGCCCGCCGACCGCCAGCGTTCAGGAGCTGAGTCTGCGTCCCGACGGCAGTTGGCACTTGAAGATTCGCGTGCAGAACTTCAGCAACGTTTCAATGACCTTCAGCGCGATTGATGCCGAGCTGAAGATTGCCGATCGCGCGATTGTCCCGATCAAGACTCCGCTCAAACTCGATATCCCCGGCGAAACCGCCGACGTATTCGAAACCGACATCACGGCGCTGTCCGGCGCGCGCCCCGATGCCGGGGATTTCGCCTACACGTTGAGCGGAAAGATTTTCAGCAGCGATCCGAAAGGCGATTTCACTTTTGAGCGCAAGAGTCGCCTGAGTCCGGCTCCCGGCCTCGTCGACACCTGGCGCTGACCGCACTCCAACACTTTTCAGGAATCAAAATGAACGACTACAAGGCACCTATCCAGGACATCCGATTCGCCCTCAACGAGGTTCTCGGCGCTGAAGCGCTGTTCCAGCGCCTGCCCGGCTTCGAATCCGCCACCTCCGATATCGTCGATGCCGTGCTCGATGAAGCTGCACGATTTGCCGAGCAAGTACTTGCGCCGCTGAACTGGAGCGCCGATCAGGAAGGCTGCACGCTGGACAAGGCAACCGCCAGCGTCAAGACGCCGAAAGGTTTCAAAGAGGCCTACGCGACCTACGTAGAGGGTGGCTGGCCCGCCTTGACCACACCGGCGGCTTTCGGTGGCCAGGAATTGCCGGAGACCATCGGCGTGATCTTCAAGGAGATGGTCGACGCGGCCAATATGTCGTGGAGCAATTTCCCGATGCTTTCGCACGGCGCCTGCGAGGCACTCAAGGTGCATGGTGAAAAGTGGCAGCAAGATGCCTTCCTCACTCCGATCACCGAGGGTCGCTGGACCGGCACCATGTGCCTGACCGAGCCGCAATGTGGCACCGATCTGGGCTTGCTGAAAACCAAGGCCGAACCCAACGAAGATGGCAGTTACCGCATCAGTGGGACAAAAATTTTCATCACCGCCGGCGAGCACGATCTGACCGATAACATTATCCATCTGGTCTTGGCGCGTTTGCCCGATGCGCCCCCGGGCGTAAAAGGCATTTCGCTGTTCATCGTGCCCAAGGTCAAGGTCGACAAGCAGGGCTTGGTCGGCGAACGCAATTCGGTCGCAGTCGGGTCAATCGAGCACAAGATGGGCATCCACGCCTCGGTCACCTGCGTGATGAATTTCGACGAGGCCGAAGGCTGGCTGATCGGCGGGCCGAACAAGGGCTTGAGCGCAATGTTCACGATGATGAATACCGCGCGCATGGCCGTTGGCGTACAAGGGCTTGGCCAGATCGAACGCGGCTACCAGGCATCGCTCGACTACGCGCGCAATCGCTTGCAGATGCGCGCGGCGACCGGCGCCAAATATCCGGACAAACCAGCGGATCCCTTGATCGTGCATGCCGATGTCCGACGCATGCTGCTGACCCAGAAATCCTTTGCCGAAGGCTGTCGCGTGCTCGCACTTTACGCGTACATGCAGCACGACATTTCCACCCATGCGGCGGATGAGAACGAGCGCAAGCGCGGTGAGGAGCTGGTCTCGTTCCTGACCCCAATCGTCAAGGGTCTGCTTACCGAGCTGGCCCAGGAATCCACTTACGATGCCGTACAGATTTTTGGCGGGCATGGCTTCATTGTCGAAACCGGTGTCGAGCAGTTTTCGCGCGACGCACGTATCACGACCCTTTATGAAGGCACCACGCAGATCCAGGCCAACGATCTGCTTGGGCGCAAGATCCTGCACCTGCAAGGGGCCGGCCTGAAACACTTCCTTGGCGAAATCTCCAATTTCTGCCAGGAAAACACCGACAAAGCCGGGCTTGGCGAGTTCATCGCACCGTTGGCGATCGTGACCAAGGAATGGAGCGATCTGACTCAGGAGATCGCCAGAAAGGCCCAGGAAAGTGCCGATGAAATTGGTGCGGCTGCGGTAGATTACCTTTTCTATTCTGGCTATGTTTCGCTCGCCTACTGCTGGGCGCGCAGCATTGCGGCACTTGAAAACTCCTCGCAATCCGAGGCGTTCAAGGAAGCCAAGCGGCATACCGCACGCTTCTATTTCACCCGTATCCTGCCGCGAATTCACGCTCACGGCGCTGCAATTCGTGCCGGTGCAGATACACTGATGGCGATGCCCGATTCACAGTTTGGATAAATCACTGGATCAGCCGATGGATTCCGAAGCCAATATCCACATCCGCCTTGCCGAAGCCGACGATGATGATTTCATCCTCGGCCTGGTGCCCCGATTCGTCGAGGGTTTCGATTTGCCAAAATGGCGACGACCTCGTGAATGTGCAGAGCACATCAAGCTGGATATCGGCCGCCACCTGTTCGAGCAGTCCGCAGGCACGCATGTCTTCGTCGCCGAAAACGATGACGGTGAACGGGTTGGCTTCATCCATCTGCAAACCGTGAAGGACACCTTCAGCGATGCGCAGAATTGCCATATCTCCGATCTCGCCGTCGACAAGGCTCATGACGGCGAAGGCGTGGGCCGTGCCTTGCTTGCCTACGCCGAACGCTGGGCCCGCGAGCACAAGTATCGCCATCTGCAACTGGCAGTGTTTCCAGGCAACACCCGCGCCATCGCGATCTACGAGAAAATCGGTTTCGGTACAGAGCTGGTGCGCATGAGCAAGCCGCTACGCTGATACAGATCTGCCGTGCAGCCCGCGCCTGCTGGACTGCCGACTAAGGGCTGTTGCACATTTGCCATGGTCTTGGTCTATTCTTCGGCTGATCGCAATGCAGAATGCCGACGTCGGCTTGGTCGGTAACCGTTCTCCCCAAAGGAGTCAGGAATGCTGGCGGAAGTGCAAACCCTCGGAACGATCCATGGCACCCGTGTCCTGTCACTCGACGCGACGGGTCGCATCATGGACTGGATCTCCTGGCAGGATGCAACCTGCCTCTATGTGCGTGGTGCCATCTCATGGACGCTCGGCGATCCCTGCCTGACCATCCATGGCGGCACCAGCCGTCACACTGGCGAACAAAGCACGCTCGATCTGCATCCAATCATCGCAACCACCGGCCATGCCCGCGGCAGCGCGATCGACCCCGCCCCGGCGCTGACCAATGTTTCCCTGTTCGCCCGCGATCGCATGATCTGCATGTACTGCGGCAATCACTACTCGCGAGGCGAACTGACCCGAGACCATGTCATCCCGATTTCCAAGGGTGGCGGCGACCACTGGCAAAACGTCGTCACTGCCTGCCTGCACTGCAACGTGAAGAAAGGCTCACGCACACCCCAGCAGGCGCATATGCCCTTGCTCGCCGTGCCCTACCGACCAAGCTGGGTCGAACACCTGATCCTGTCGAACCGCAATATTCTCGTCGACCAGATGGAATTTCTCGTCAACCATTTGCCGAAGAAACGTCGACCTAAGTAGCGGCGTTTTTTTGTGGGCGTGGAAGTGGACCACAGTCGATTCGTTGCGCGCGCCAGCATTGCTCGGACACCATTGGGTTGTCTATCGATTTCCATCTCTCACATTTTTGGCTCTCCGACGAGCTCAAGACCGGCAAGAATGTTCCGCTGTAGTGATCCAGTG
>JBBSVJ010000254.1:0-4617 GCA_038233665.1 Lysobacterales bacterium | reverse complement strand
TGCGAGTGAGCCGTATTGGAAAGTTCGGAAGCACTTCGCGCAATGTGTGTTTTGCGGCCTCAAGCTCAAGGGCAAGCAGCTGATTGACGAAGGCGGAAACTTTCTCGGAGCGAAATGAGCGCACCGAAGTCGCTAGATGAAGCGCATTGTCGTTGGTAACGCGGCTGCTCTTTTCCAGCTGAGCCAACTGTTCATTTGCGCGAAACTCAATTTCGGTTAGCTTTGGCGATAGGTGAACCTGCCAGTGAGGAAATCGATTGTTTACCGCGTCAAGCCATGCGCTGATACCGGCCTCACCTGTATTGATCTCTTGACCGCTACCTACGAGGCAGACTATGACAGCCCAGTCCGTATGACGGTCCATGCACGAGATCAGAAACTCGGGTTCGGACTCCGCAAAATCGGACCGTCCACGTTTCCTTCGCATGAAGTCAGCTGTCTTTTCGTGATTCCAAGCGCGCTGGGCTTCATCGAACAAGGCAACGTGTTCAACAGGCGGCTTTTCGTCGAGTAGACCCTCATCCCGGAAATGATGAATTGCCTGAACGAACTGCTTTACGGCACTCCGTGCTTCGCCGATACGCGCAGATCGTCCTTGCTCCTTGGCACGAGCGACTTTGTCGCGCGCCAATGCCTCAACCAAGACTTGAACCAGCGGCCCGTTTCCGGACAAGAAAACGCTATACAGCGCGTCATCTTTGTCGGTATGGCGATTTGCTATGTCGAGCCCGACAAGTGTCTTTCCGGCGCCGGGAACGCCCGTGACTAGACAAATTACCTTGCGCCCATGCTGACGTGCGTCCTCGATAATGTGACTGACGCGGTCTGCAGTCAGCGCGAGATTCTGAGCGCCCGCATCATTGCGCGATATAGTTTCAACCGCATGCCCGGCGTAGAGCGCGGTGGCAGCTTCAACTATCGTGGGCGTCGGCAAATAGCGCCCGGCCTGCCATTGCATCCAATCGATTGCAGGGCACGAAAAGGAGTCCAACCCGCATTGCAGCGCCTGCGCAAAAGTGATTGCATTTGCACGCATTGGCTGAAGCAAACGGTCGTCGTGAACGGTTGTGCTTGCTGACGGCGCAAGAGTCGGCGCCTGCTTTGCGATCAGCAGCGGCACTACTGGTAGGCCGTGTGATGGTTCGTGAAAGTTCTTCAGATCAAGTGCGTAGTCCCAGACCTGATTGAGGCCGGCCGATGTGAAGCTGCTTTCCCCGACCTTGAACTCTAGTACAAACAGAACGTGATCGAGGATCAGAACGGTGTCGATACGCTTGCCGAGTCGCGGAATGGCGTATTCAAAATAAACCGCGCCACGGCTTTCGAAACCGGCTAGCGTTTGTTTGAGCAGGTCAATCTGCTCAAGCCAAGCATGTTTCTGCGTCCCTTCAACCGGAAAATCTGACGCGTCGGTTAGGTGGCCGAGAATTGCGTGCTCATTTTCTTGAAAAAATGACGCAATCGAAGCCGCATAGGCCCAGCGTTGCCAGAGGAGTGCTGCCACGACGTCTCAATCCTTGTGCGACTTTCCGTCCCGCCAGGTTAGCTGGATGAGGCAGCTACGGTAAAGGAATAGGCCTTTCGTGACGCGCGGATTGGGGTGCGCGACGGATGTTCAGATCATGAAACTTGAATCGGCCCGCCCCATTGATTCTCGGAAATGGACCTTCGGCGCTCCAACGCTGGCCCTGAAACCCTGATTCGAAAACGCCGCCCGATTGTTGGCACGACCTACTCGGCGAGTGATCGAAATCTCCAAATTGGCTTTCACTGCACCAAGGTGACCGGCCTCAATCCCGATGACGCGAACGGATCGCCTTTGAGAAGTCCACCTTTTCGGCATATTCCAGCGCAAGATCATTGATCCGGAATGCAGCGCGAAACTGCTCGCGCGGTAGATCCGTGTCGATCAGGCCAAGATCGAAGGCGAGGTCGTCCGAGTAGGCCGGCAGCACCGTCTTGTAGCTGAAAGGAATCGGATGCGGCGCGATCAAGTTGACATGGTCAACGATGGTGGTCGTGCAGGTGTTGCTGAGCGTGTTGTAGAACTCGGGCTTCGCCGCGAGCGCGTTCGCGCTTTCGAGCATCGAGACGAGCAGCGTGCGTGCTGCTTCCGACGTTGCACGCATCGGGTAGAGATACACGTCGTCGTGACGGTATTTGGTGCGCAGGCCGATCAGGTCGCGTTCGTCGCCGACGATATACGTCAACTCATACTGGCGCAGCAATCCGCGCAGAGGCGAGAATGATTCACCGCGTTCCTTGCGGATCTCGACCGAGATAGCTATGTATTCGCCATCACCGAAGCCGAAGCTCAGGAAGGTGTGCGCGGGTCCGCGCCACGTGGCGAACGGTTCAACCACATACCACACTGATTCGAGGCGGCGCAGATCGTAGCTGCGATCCTCCCAATGCACATCGTAGTCGGTGGTCGACCGATACCGGGCGTTGCGTACATTTTTGACGCGCACGGTGTCAGCTGAAAACTCTGCGGTTGCCAGACGCTGTTGGTCAGGCGACCACTCGCGCTCGTTTGACGGATGTACCAACAGCACAAGCAGCAGATAGCCCGCCATCGCGGTGGCGACGATTGCCAGCAAGATTCGGCGGATCGGGTGACGACGGGATTTGACTGTAGTCATATCGGCATTATGGTAAACGGAGTATCAGCGGCCGCGTGGCTTCTGCGCGCAATTGCCAGGTTGTGTCGCGATTGATGCGCATGAGTGAGAGGCAGGTATTGGCGCCTGAATTGGCAAGCTCCATTGATTTTGCGAAAGCCGACATTGCATGGCTGGATCGCATGTTGCGGATTACTTTCGTCGCGTTGGCGCCCTACAAGCACGCGCTACACCGCATGCGGCCATCCATCCGTACACTGCTGCACATGCGCGAACGTTTCAACACCAGTTATCGATACGACACTCGAGTACGAGCGTTTGGTGCCCGCGTTCCGATTGTGCTGATGGATGTCGATTGCGCGCGCTGCTGTTTCGGTGCGCGCACGATCGATCGGCTTGATCGTAGCGGCGAGATTCGCATCTGTCCGCTGCAAAGCGTTTTGGGTCAAGGCCAGATAAACCACTATGGCTTGCGTATCGACAACCGCGAAACCAGGCTACTGCTGGGGCGAGGAAAGAAGCTCAGCGACTTGGAGGCGATGATTCGCGTTGGTGAGCGCAGCGGCGGCTGGGGTCGGGGCTTGAGCCTGCTGCGGATTGTTCCGCGCGCGCTGCGCAGTCGCATCTATGCCGGGATCGCGCGCAATCGCTACGGTTGGTTTGAGCGCCGCGACCTGTGCGCCTTGCCGGGCGCCAGCCCGCGCGCGCGACTGCTGTGTGAACCATCGTGAAGGTACTCGTGCTTGGCGGCTACGGAGTTTTCGGCGAGCGCGTGCTGCGCCTGCTCGCGCGTGATGGCCACACGCTGATCGTCGCTGGGCGCGATTTTTCCCGAGCGCAGAAGCTTGCCAGTGAGCTCGGCGCACAGCCGCTGCGCTTCGATCGCGAGGCCGATATCCACCTGCTGGACACGCTGGATATTGACCTGCTGGTCGATGCGGCGGGTCCGTTCCAGGCCTATGGCGAACAGCCGTATGCGCTGGTCGAGGCTTGCCTGCGCGCGCGCATCCACTATCTCGATCTGGCTGACGATGCGGGCTTCTGTATCGGCATTGCAGATCTCGATGCATTGGCGCGCGAACAGGATCGGGTGGCCTTGTCAGGCGCATCGAGCGTGCCCGCGATCTCGGCGGCGGCGGTGCGTGCACTGGCGAGTGGCCTTGAACAAATCGACGCTATCGACACGGCGATTCTGCCGGGTAACCGTGCGCCGCGCGGGCTATCGGTGATGGCCAGTATCCTCGACCAGTGCGGGCGCTTGCGACCGATCTGGCTGGATCACGGTTGGCGTGATATGCGCGGCTGGAGTGCACCGAAGGCCTACCGCCTCGGTTCATTCGGAACGCGTGTTGCGTATCGAATCGGCGTGCCGGATCTGGATCTGTTCCCGCTGCATTTCGGTGCTGCCAGTGTGAGTTTTCGCGCAGGCCTTGAGCTTGGCCTGATGAGCCGCAGCTTGGCGTTGTTCTCACATCTGCACCGACGCTGGCCGATGCCGATTCGACCTGGCTTCGTTCGCGTATTGCGTCGTTTCGCGGATCTGCTTGAGCCTTTCGGCAGCGATCGTGGCGGAATGGTGGTTGAGGTGATCGGGCGTGAACCGGGCCAGGCTGAGTTTGAGCGTAGCCAGCGCCGCTGGACCCTGTTGGCTGAGCAGGGCGACGGCCCGTGGGTGCCGGCGATGCCGGTGCGCACGCTGCTGCGCAAACCATTGCCGGCGTCAGGCGCGCGTCCGTGCCTGGAGGCGCTTGAGCTGAGCGAGCTTGAAGCCGCGATGGCCGATTGCCGTATTCGCTTCGAACGCGAAACCGCAACCCTGCGAGCGCTGTTCGCCAGCGTGCCGGGGCTGGAGCTTGCTGGCCTGCCCGCGCCCATCCGTGCCAGCCATGCCGTGTTCCATACTCGCGTGCTGCAGGGTAGGGCGAGCGTCGAGCGCGGTGATGGCTTTCTATCGCGCCTGCTGTGTGCGCTGTTCCGGTTTCCCGCGGTGGTTGAT
>JBBSVJ010000253.1:0-4720 GCA_038233665.1 Lysobacterales bacterium | reverse complement strand
TTCTTAGTTTCTTCAGCACCCGATTCACGAGCCGTATCACCTTGAATGGGACGAATCATGTCCATCAAAACGGATCAACGATGACCACTCCCGATGCCCCTCAAATCCTCTCTCTGCTGCAGCGCTTGCTTGCCGACAAGTTCGATATTCCAAAGGAATCAGCATCCCCGGAAACGCGCCTGACCGAACTCGGCCTAGATTCGATGCTGGTCTTGGACGTTCTTCTGGAAGTCGAAGATGAGCTCGGCGTCAAACTTGACGATCTGGCCATTCCACGTAATGCGACACTTGCCGACGTTATCGCCGTGATTCAACGCAACTTGGCTCCATGAAAGCGATCGAGCCCAAACAGGGCGTCGTTATTTCAGGCTTGGGTGTCGTAACGCCCATCGGACAAACGATTTCCGAGCTGCATCAAAGCGTGCTCGCGAATCGGTCAGGGATTCGACTCTGGGAATCCGAATTGCTCTCGAAACACTATCCGGCGGGAGTCATTGCCGAGGATTTCCGCAGTCAATTCAAAAAGCTCGAACTGCCCTACATGGATCGCTGCAGCCAGCTCGCAATGATTGCTGCCGGGCAAGCCATGCAGGATGGCGGGATTTCTGGATTCGATTCGTTTGCGCAACGCGCAGGCTTGTACTACGGATCGGTCGGTGGAGGTGTGCAAACAGAGCACGAATGGGTGAAGCAGTTCTATCTGGAGCATTGTCAAACTTCAAAACCCTTCACGATCATGGCGAGCATGCTCAACGCGGCTCCGGCCCTGATCTCGATTCGTCATAAAATTCTCGGCCCAGTCATAACCAACAGCAGTGCATGCTCGTCTTCAGGGGCCGCGATCGGCGAGGCATTTCGAGCCATTCGTGATGGTTATCTGGATATCGCCCTGGTCGGCGGTGCCGAAGCCGCTCTCACACCGAGTTTCATTTCCCTGTGGGGAGGATTGCGCGCACTGGCCGAGGTTGACGCCGAGGATGTCAGCCGCAGTTGCCGACCCTTCAGTCTCGACCGCAGCGGCCTAGTGATCAGTGAAGGGGCTGTGTTTCTGCTCCTGGAATCGGCCGCTCATGCGCAACGTCGAGGCGCTCGCAGCTACTGCAGACTTTCCGGATACGGCATCGCGTCGGATGGCCACCATATTGGCTCACCCAATGCACTCGGACAGGCCGCCGCACTTCGCGCTGCCCTGCGAGATGCGGCGCTTGCACCCGAGCAGATCGGGTACTACAACGCCCATGCCACCGCGACGCGCGGGGGAGATCCCGTCGAAGTAGCCGCCATACACGATGTGTTCGCAGGCGCCGCGGAGAGTCTTCCAGTGAGCTCGACCAAGGCCATTCACGGTCATTTGCTTGGGGCGGCCAGCGCTATCGAGCTTGTCATCTGCGTGCTCGCCATCGCTGAGTCCTTCCTTCCGGCGACGGCCCATCTAACTGAAATCGATCCGGAATGCAGTCTTCATCATGTCGCCGGAGAGCCCGTTCTTGAGCATCCTGTTGAACATGCATTGTCATTGTCGGCGGGATTCGGCGGGACCAATGTCGCTTTGGCCGTTTCGAAGGAGCACGATCTAGCCACGAGAACTCTTCCCACAAGAGAACCCGTCCACTAAAGGGCGCTTGCTAGAGGGCGCTCTTGCTGAAAGGAGAGTGTCATGATTGCTACTCAAGTTTTCACACACAACCCGTCAATCCAGTATTTGCAGACGCGTTTTGATGCTGCAGCGAACAACACGCTTTGGCTGACGCTACCGAAATCGATTGATGGCAAAGCGCCATATTTTGCACCTGAGCTGCTCGCCGAGTTGAAAGGTTTGCTGCAGCGGATGAAGGAAGATGGCGTGAGCTGGCCAGCGGGCAGTCAGATGGCTCCGGTCCACTACACGGTGATGAAATCCGCTCATCCGGATTTTTTCAGTCTCGGCGGCGACCTCGCACACTTTCACGACTGCATAACGCGACGCGACAGCGAAGCACTGCGGTATTACTCCGCAAGCTGCGCCGACATGATCCATGATTGGTCGACCTTGCTCGGGACACACGCCACCAGTATTGCTCTGGTCCAGGGACGCGCCCTCGGCGGTGGATTCGAAGTCGCACTCGCGGCTGATTTGATCATCGCCGAAGAACAATCAGAGTTTGGTTTCCCCGAAATTCTTTTTGGGCTGTTTCCGTGCACGGGAGGCATGAGCCTGCTGGCGCAGCGCATCGGTGCACGAGCGGCGGAAAGAATGCTTGGCGATGGTCGCATCTACTCGGCCACATCACTCAAGCAGCTTGGCGTGATTGATGAGATCTGCGCGAAAGGTGACGGCGAGCGATTTGTCGAAAAATTTATTGCCGCGCACGCACGCCAACGTAGCGCACGCTTGATGCTTCAGCGCAGCCGCCATCGCCTGAGCGGCCTCAATCGATCTGAATTGCACACCATCGTTGACGAATGGACAGAAACGGCCATGAACCTGAATGTCCAGCAATTGCGCGTGATGGAAGCGCTATTCAAGATGCAGGAAAGTCGCGGCAGCACCCATTGAAGGCGCATCACACGCTTCGACCTCTTTTCTCAACTCCGCCAAGGTGTCGTCCAATGATTCTTGGAGATCGCTTCTCCAGCGATCTCCATCGATCAAAAACTCCTCATGTGATGCACGTAGCAGTTTGCTGGCGATAGCGAATAACCGCAGCGCACCCACATTTGCGCTGACGCCTTTGAGCGCATGCGCTGCATCGCGCACAGAGGCTGGGTCGTCTCGTTCAATCGCTTCAACGATCTGCTGCCCACTGCGCCGGATATCCTGCTCCGCCTCGATCAACAAGGTTGGAAAAAACTGCGGGCGCGTACTGACGGATTTCAACTCCTCAATCACCTCACGATCCAACGGACTGACGACGACAGCAGTCAGGATCGGCCGATCCGGTCGCGCGTCGGCATCACTGAGCGAAGCGGTTTCCAACTGCGCTGTGGCGGAATCAAACGGCTCATCGAAGTTTGCAATTTTCCGGCGCAACTTGCTCAGTGAAATGGGCTTGTAAAGCACCCCGGCGCTACCAGAGAATTCGCGGAGGCGAGCGGCCGTGGCTTGCGTCGTATCAGCAGTCAGAAACAACGCGGGTGACGGATTGAGCCTACCGAAATGATAGGTTTGCAGTAATCGAACGCCATCCATGTCGCCCAGATTGTAATCAAGCAAAAGCAGATCGAACTCGTTCTCGACGAGTATTTCCAGGGCGGACATGCCGCTTGAACAGGTGGTTACCTGATGACCATCCGTCTCCAGCAATTCGCGGATCAGCATGAGGTTGGTTTCGTGATCTTCGACGACCAGGATCCGTTTCGGCACGATACGCGGGGAAACTTCTGACTCTGCGTTGACAACACCGCTGGAATCCAGGGCTGGGCAGCGCGCGAATTTCACTTCAAACCAGAAGCGACTACCCTGCCCGGGCGTGCTCTCGAACTGCAGCCTGCCGCCCATCAGTTCAACCACATGTTTTGAAATCGCAAGGCCGAGACCGGTTCCGCCATAGCGTCTTTCCGGGCCTTGATTGTATTGGGAGAACGGCTCAAAGATTTCCCGATGAAACGACTCGGGGATGCCAATGCCCGAATCGCATATTTCAAAGTGGATCCGGTAATGAGTGGCGGATTGATCGAGCAGTCTCGTTTCGACGCTCGCCTGCCCCTTATCGGTAAATTTGACCGCATTGCTGCCGAGGTTCATCAGCACGCGACCCAATTGATGCGAGTCGGCTTTAATGCCGTCAACAATGGCCGGATCCAGGATGATCCTGAAGTCGATTCCTTTCTTGGCGGCGGTGGTCGCCAAAGCCTGATAGACGAGATCCAACTGATGCGCCAGATCTACCGGCACCAATTCGAGAGACGCGGCTTTGGCCCCAAATTTTGCCTCGTCCAGCAGGTCGTTGATCTCGTTGAGGAGTTCACTGGAAAGTTTGAGAATGGTGTCCGTTCGCTGTTTGACACCGGCGTGCTCGGCCTCCGCTGCCAATAATTCGGTCGCCGAAATGATGCCGGTCAATGGCGTGCGCAATTCGTGACTGACTTTGGCCAGCAGTTCTGATTTGGCCTGACTTTCTTGCTCGGCGTATTCACGTGACTCGCGCAAGGTCACGATCAGTTTGCCCGCATACATTGGCACCGCAATCAGCGGCAACATCATGGCCACGAAAATCGTCGGGTGCGCCTGCCAATACGGCACGCTGAGGAAGACCAGAAAAAAACCCGCAATCGAAGTCAATTGGCATAAAACCATCAACGGTCGGCCGGTACGAAATCCGAATCCCAGAATGGTGAACAAGTAGAAGCCGACAATCAGTGCGCCGTACTCGTTGGTGACCACCAGCCATGCCGAAAGTGCAAGCGGATCCAGAACAGCCGTTACGACCAAAAGATTTCGCGCAGGAATAGATGGCCGATAGCGCACCAGAGCGTGCAGCACAATCACATACAGGCAATAGCCAAGCGTAAGCAGCGCAAGTCGCGTGGCCACACTGTTTGGGGACATCAAATAGAGGATGGTCTCAATCACTACGACCGGTGCGGCGATGAAAATCCGCAACTTTGCCTGTTTGAACAGGATCGCGCGCAAGCCCGTATCAGACTTGTCTATCGCACCTTCGACGATATCGGTAATCATTGCATGTCACCATGCCCTGCTAAGTATTCAAGAGCGGCAGAAAGGACAGATGCAACTTCC
>JBBSVJ010000252.1:0-4751 GCA_038233665.1 Lysobacterales bacterium | reverse complement strand
GCGCTTTCAGGGATTTCTCGATCTGAATCCTTTCACGTTCTATGTGGAAGCGATGCGTAATCTGCTGTTGGGTTACGGCGAATTCCCTTGGCATGGACTGCTTATCGCATTGGTTGTCGCCTCGCTTTCTCTCGTCATCGGACACTGGTTGTTTCGCAGGCTGGATCCGCATTTCGAGGATTTCCTGTGACCGACATGCTGATTGCGGCCACCAATCTCGGCAAGGCTTATCCCAAAGCGCATCTGGCCGGTGATCGACTGCGCGCGCTTTCACGTCTCTTGCGTGGACGCGAAGACCCGGATGCGCAGTTTGTTGTCAAGGAGGTCGATCTCAGTGTGCGGCGTGGTGAGTCGATTGCGATCATCGGTGAAAACGGCGCAGGCAAATCGACACTTCTGAAGTTGATCACCAGCGTATTGACGCCAACAACCGGCAAGGTTGAAGTATTCGGCACTGTGGGTGCCTTGCTGGAACTGGGAGCAGGCTTCCACCCGGATTACAGCGGCCGAGACAATATCGAAATGGCCGCGGCTTTGCACGGATTGAGTCGCGATGAGCTCAATTCACGTATGCAGCAAATTATAGAATTCGCTGATATCGGCCGATATATCGATGAGCCCGTCAAACACTATTCATCGGGCATGGTCGTAAGGCTTGGATTCGCCGTGATCGCATCCCTCAAGCCGGATTTGCTGATCACCGATGAGGTTCTGGCAGTCGGTGACGAATCCTTCCAGAAAAAATGTATCCGCTGGATGGAGCAATATCTGGAGGAGGGCGGTACGTTGCTGCTTGTTTCACATAGCATGTATCACGCCCAGAAGCTCTGCAAACACGCACTCTGGATGAGCCATGGCGAGGTTATGCAATACGGTGACGTGTTTGATGTCACTCAGGCCTATCTCGCTTGGCATGAGCGTAAACAGGCGGTTGAAGAGGTGCCATCCGAGAGCAAAACGGGCATGGAGTTTGAGCACCAGGACTTTCTCGTCAATCGTACCGATGGCAACCAGCCTGTGGTGATTTCATTTGGTGATGGGCTTAGCCTGAGTACGCGCATTCACTCGCGCGAGGATCGTCCGCCGACCGTGATGTTCGGTATTACCCGGGTTGATGGAACGCCCGTCTATGGGGTCAGTACCGACATGGAGTCCGTCGATGCCTGTCGACTGGATCGTGGCGAATACCGAATCGGGATCGAGTTCGATGCGCTCAACCTGCTGCCGGGCAGTTACTTCCTGCGCGCCCATGCGATGGATAGTGAGGGCTTGCGACTGTTCGATTCGGCTGAGCGAGCGTTGACTATCCGGGGTAAATCGCGGGAGTTCGGCATGGTTCGTCTGCAGCATCGCTGGATCACCGAAGCGGAGCAGTTCAATGACTGAAAGCGCCGATCCGCTGGAGTTTACCGGTGAACGATTTACCCCCGAGTGTGTGCGAGAAATCTGGTACGAGCATTGGCATCGCTACGCGTTCGCGCTAAGTCTGGCTCGCGGCAAACGCGTGCTAGATGCGGCGTGTGGTGAAGGCTATGGCAGTCATCTTCTGGCCGCTGTGGCGAGGCATGTTTGTGGCGTAGACATTTCTGCGCAGGCCGTCGAGCACGCACACGCAAGATACGGCGCGAAGGCGAATATCCAGTTCCAGGTCGGCGATGCCGCTGCGCTCACTTTTTCTGAGCACAGCTTTGATGTTGTCGTCTCGTTTGAAACCCTCGAACACCTTGCAGCGCAAAAGGAATTGATCGCTGGATTTGCCCGCGTGCTGGCGCCTGGCGGAATCCTGTTGATCTCTTCGCCGGACAAGAAGACCTATAGCGACGTTGCCGGATTCCGCAATGAATTTCATGTGCGCGAACTCTACCGCGAGGAACTGCTGGATCTGCTTCGGCCGCACTTTAGCGAAGTACGCCTATACGGACAGAAATTGTTGTTCCAATCAGTGATGTGGGCAATGGATGCCGAAGGAAAAACCGCTTTGACACAGACGGCAACGGCGGATGGAAGCATCAGTTCCCAGCTTGACTACGAGCCGCTCTATTACCTCGCCGTATGCTCGACTGAGCCGCTGCCAGGCAGCCTTTCCAGCGTGTGCTTGTTCGGTGACCGGGAACAATCGGTCTATTCGCATTACAATGGGGAGATTCGCAAGAACATGGGTGCCGGCGCACGTATCGCCGAACTCGAGGCCGAAGTCGCGCGGCTACGCAACCTGATTCCGTAATTGTCTCCAGCTGGTGGGCCATCAAGGCCATGCCGATGCTGCAAACCGGTAAACCGATGACAAGCACTCCAGAATTCCAGATCAGCTACGGCAAGTCGAACTTCAGCAGCCAGGCTCCGCGCCCTAGCGCCGATGCCCCGCTCTATGCAGCGATTGACGCCATGGTGGCACCGCTGTCGAGCGATGAGTTCGCGTTTATCGCGCGTGACTCCGGCCAACGTCATGTTCTCAGTCACCATGTTCTGCAGACGCTTGATCAGTGTCGCGAATTTCGCAGCATTGATGAGCATGTCGCGCGAGTCGCGTCTGTTGTACCGGGGCTGACCCAGCATGATCGTGTTCGAAAAGGACTCGAAGGCTTGGCGGCGACTGGCTTGCTGGTTTCCGATCAAGACTTCCTTGGCGGTCTGGAGCGTGCACCGGAGCCTCAGTCGCGCAGTCTTCATGCCATTTATATCCGCGCGTGTGACCGCCCCCAACAACTGCGCTTGTTGCTCGACTCGCTAGCCAACTATGAGCGTCGTTTCCGAGTTGCGCGGAGTGTCGTTCTGCTTGATGACTCCATTGAAGCCTCAAACCGCGACACCAACAGGGATTTGCTGCGCGAGTTTGCGCGCGCGGTAGGGAACCCGGTCAGCTATATCGGCCCAGCCGAGCGAGCCAAGCTGCGCCAACGCTTGCTCAAAGCCGTTCCGCAAGCCCAAGCAAGTATCGAATGGTTGCTGGATCGCGGCCCACGGACGCGTCGTGGCGGCGGGGGGCGCTCGTGGAATCTTGCGTTGATGCTGTCGGCCGGACGCATGTTCGCGTTGCTTGACGAGGATTTTCGTTTGCCTCTGCATCGACATTCGGATGTGCGACCGGGCCTTGAACCCAATCCTGCTGTCGCCGCGTCTGCACGTTTCTATCGGCGTCTTGATGATGCGCTTGATGCCGGCGAAGAGGAAACGCTCGATCCTTTCGAGATGCATCTTGGTGTCTGTGGGGATCGCCTTGGCTCGGCGCTGACTCAAAATGCTTATCGCCTCGAACGTGAAAGCCTGCGCGGAATCAATCTCGGGCGTTTGGAACATTTGCGCGGTGATGCGAGAGTCATCGGCAGCCTCAATGGTACGTGCGGTGCATCGGGCACTGAAAGTGCACTTTGGCTGTATCAGCTTGACGCCGAAAGCCGCGCCGAATTCTGGGCCGATCGCGAAAGTTATCTGCGCAATATAGAGGCACAGAGTCTTTGGTACGGCTGCTTGCGCGCGAAACCTGCCACTCAGGCTTTCTTCACGCCGTTTGTCTTCGACAATCGAGAGCTGTTGCCATGCACGAACCCCGATGGGCGCGGCGAAGACGGATTGGCCAGTGCAGCAATGCGCTTCTGTCACCCGGATTCTCTGGTCATGCATTTGCCGACCGCCATCGGCCACGCTCAGGAATCCCATCGCAAGCGCTCTGAGCTGACCATGGCTGCGCATACGCCACGCTTCAACCATTTCTTGCGCGACTACATCAGCAACCAAAGCAACGCGGCGAAAGCTTCTGATCCTGCTCATCGTCTTGGCTTGCTCGGTGCCATTACAGAAGATCTTGCCTGCGCCGATGACAAGACGTTGATCTCGTCGCTCGAAGAATATCTGGGTTTCGTGCGCGCTGATGTTGTCGAGCGATTGCAGAACCAATTCGAGATGCTCGATGACGCGCCGGTTTACTGGCAGGCGGACGTCCGCTCGATCGTGCGCAACAACGGCAATGCGCTGCTCAAGCAAGGGGCGCCGAGATTGGCCGATTGGGCTGAGGATCTTGATGCCGAGGCCTGCGCCAAGGCTGCACGTGCTGAACTGAGCGACATGTCTCAGGCTTGGCGCGACTGGCCGGCACTATGGGCATTTGCCCGTGAGCAGGGTGACCGGCTCGTCAGCGGCCTCTGAGGGCGCTGGGGACCGATCTTGCGAGCCATCAACGAGCCGAGCCTGACCAGCGTTGTTGTGGTGACCGCAAACAGCGGTCCGTTGAGCATCAAGTGTGTCGAAAACGTACTCGCATCTGCGGCAACGCTTGAACTGATCGTTTTTGACAACGCCTCGGTGGATGGCCAGATTGAGGCAATCGAATCTCGCTTTGGCGGCGACCCTCGACTGCGGATCAAGCGCAACTCGAAAAATATCGGCTTTGGCCCTGCCTGCAATCAGGCCGCTGCCGACGCTCGTGGCGATTGGCTGCTGATCCTCAATCCGGATTGTCTGCTTGAGACTGACACGATCGATCGACTGCGGTCACTTGCAACGATCCGACCACAAACCGGCTTGCTCGGTGTGCGTGTTGTTGATTTCAGCGGGATCGTCGAGAAAGCGAGCCGTCGTCGAGACCCTGAGTTACGACGTGCGCTGAACAGTCTCAGCGGTCTTTCACGTTTTGAAAATCGATGGCCTGCGCTGGCCGGGATAGAGATGCAAAAACCCGCAAGTGACAAGGAAGTGGAGGGTGTGGATGCAGTTTCCGGTGCCTGTCTTTTCCTGCGCCGTGACACATTCAATCT
>JBBSVJ010000251.1:0-4751 GCA_038233665.1 Lysobacterales bacterium | reverse complement strand
GGAGTGGCGAATACGCGCCAGTCCGGAGCTGGCCAGACACGTTGCGGCACTCGAAGGCGTCATCGCAGCAGATTACGCCTACGGCCATTGAGATTGCGGCTTCAATCACCTCGTTGCGACGTCCCGACCCGCTATACTGGCCCTCTTCTGATTCAAACAGCGTTGAATGAACCCGAACTTCCTCGAATTTGAAGCACCGATCGGCGATCTCGAAGCCAAGATCCAGGAGCTGCGCCAAGCCAGCCATGGACAGGCGTTCAATATCGAGGACGAGATCGGCAAACTGCAGGCCAAGCTGAAGACGCGTACGGCGGAAATCTTCCGTAACCTGACGCCTTGGCAGGTGGCCCAGCTCGCGCGTCATCCGGCACGGCCGTTCAGCCTCGACTACATCAAGGTCATGTGCAGTGAGTTCCACGAACTCGCGGGTGATCGCGCCTATGCCGAGGATGCCGCCATCGTCGGTGGCCTCGGTCGAATCGACGGCCGCAGCGTGGTCATCATCGGTCACCAGAAAGGTCGCGACACGAAGACCAAGATCCGCCGCAATTTCGGCATGCCGCGTCCGGAAGGTTATCGAAAAGCCTTGCGCCTGATGAAGTTGGCTGAGCGCTTCAAGCTGCCGCTGCTCACCTTCATCGACACGCCTGGGGCCTATCCCGGCGTGGGTGCGGAGGAGCGCGGCCAATCCGAAGCGATTGCACGCAACCTGATCGAGATGGCTGAACTCAAGGTGCCGATCCTTTGTACGGTGATTGGCGAAGGCGGCTCGGGTGGCGCCCTCGCGATCGGCGTCGGTGATCGCATCAACATGTTGCAGTACTCAACTTACTCGGTGATTTCACCCGAAGGCTGTGCATCGATCCTGTGGAAGACCGCGGAAAAGGCCAAGGATGCCGCTGCCGAACTCGGCATCACGTCCGCACGTTTGCTCGAACTCGGCCTGATCGACAAGGTCGTGCGCGAACCGCTGGGCGGCGCCCACCGCAACCCGCATTCCATCGCGGTCCGCCTCAAGGCGATCTTGCTCAACCAGCTCGAAACGCTGGACCCGCTGGACACGCCTACCCTGCTTGAGCAGCGCTATCAGCGCCTGCGCCAGTACGGCGAGTTCAAGACCAGCTGACGCCGCGCCCGTTGCGGGCGCGGCGTCTGTTTCACTCAATCCGACTCGGGTACGTCGATCTTGCCCCTGATGTTGCGGTGAGTAATGTCACTGCTGCCGCTTGATTTGACCGTCAGGTTGCCGCGCACATCATCGGCATCGATATCGCCAGAGCCGATCGAATCGACGCTGACATCACCACCAATCCCAAAAAGATCGAGATCGCCTGAGCCCACATGACCCACATGGATGCTGCCGGCGATCTTGCGCAAACGAAGATCGCCGGATCCGACCTTGCCGACTTCGACATCGCCGCGGATGTCGTGCAGATTGAAGTCGCCGGATCCGGTCGAGAGCAGGTGAAAGCGGCCAATGGCCGAGCCCTCAACATCACCAGAACCCACGCTGGCAATCAGTTCGCCGACGATGTTCTCGACATTCAGATCACCCGAACCTGCCTCGTAGGTGAGGCTGGCGAGATCTTGCGCATCGACATCCCCGGAACCGGTATCGACTTCGACAGCCAGATCGAGCGGCACACGGATTTCAAGCTCAAGGTACGCGTAGCTCGAGCCGAATAGCGAATAGGTATAGCTGCCCTTGTTGTGCTCGGTTTCGATAATCAACCGATCACCATCGCGATGCTGGTCGATGACCAGTCGCTCCAGATCGTCCGCACTTGAGGCACAGGCGCGCGCCTGGATTTCTATACGCGTACCTCCGCGCTCGCCACGCACACGCAGATCGGTTGAGCCGAGCTTGGCGACGAGCGTCTTGATATCGGCACGCTCGACGTTGAATGATCGATCGGCATGATTGGCACAATCGGAAGCAAACACCGATGTGGAAAGGAAGAGAAAACACGCAGCAAGCGAAAGACGCATGGGAAAGCTCCAATGACAGGACTTGATTGGATACGCTGAAAGAGCAAAGGGTTTAAGGCAACGCTTACCCATTGAATGAAAAACGACTGGCGCGTCAAAGGATTCCCTGCAACGACGTGTGGCCCGGAGCGGCGAATGCTTCCCTACGAGCTCGTTCGCGAGTGAGCCTGCTTTGATGTAGCGGAGAACTCGCCCCTGGCGAGGCTCCTACATTTTTCGGCGTGCCGCTTTTGTAGGAGCTCGTTTACGTGCGAGCTCTTGGTTTGGATTGGGCGAAGAGCTCGCCCCTGGCGGGGCTCCTACATTTTTCGGCGCGCCGCTTTTGTAGGAGCTCGTTTACGTGCGAGCTCTTGGCCTGGATTGGGCGAAGAGCTCGCCCCTGGCCGGGCTGCTACATTTTTCGGAACGCCGCTTTTGTAGGAGCTCGTGTACGTGCGCGCTCTTGGCTTGGATTGGGCGAAAAGCTCGCCCCTGGCGGGGCTCCTACATTTTTTGCCGCGCCGCTTTTGTAGGAGCTCGTTTACGTGCGAGCTCCTAGCTTGGATTGGGCGAAGAGCTCGCCCCAGGCGGGGCTCCTACATTTTTCGGCGCGCCGCTTTTGTAGCAGCTCGTTTACGTGCGAGCTCTTGGCCTGGATTGGACGAAATGCTCGCCCCTGGCGGGGCTCCTACATTCTTTGCCGCGCCGCATTTTTTGCGCTCGTTTTCTTGCGAGGTTTTGGTCGTTTCTCATAAAAACTCGCGCGAACTGTCTCCAAGGGAACCTCGCCTACTCCTCCCGTTTGGCCTGCCGCCACAGCGCTTCCTGCTGTTCCAGGCTCTTGCCCTCAAGCTGCTCACCGACCTCCGCGACGATCGCTTCCATGCGTCGGAATCGTCGCTCAAACTTGGCGTTGGCATGGCGCATCGCGCTCGACACATCCACTCGGGCATGGCGCGCAAGGTTGGCGCAGACGAACAGAACGTCACCGATTTCGTCGGTCAAGCGCTGCTTGTCGGCTCCGTCAGCAAATACTTCGCGGACTTCCTCGATCTCCTCGTGCAACTTGTCGAAAACCGGGCTCACATCAGGCCAGTCGAAGCCGACCGTTGCTGCTCGCTTCTGCAGCTTGGTCGCACGCTGCCATTCCGGAAGACCGCGCGCGATACCAGCCAGCGCGCTGCGGTCGTCTTCCCCTTTGGCCTCGCGTTCGCGACGCTTGATGGCCTCCCAGTGGGTCAGCACCTCATCGGCCGTGTCTGCGCTCGCCTCGGCGAACACGTGCGGGTGACGCGTGATCATCTTGTTGCAGATAGCGGCCACAACATCATCGAACTTGAAAAGACCGGCTTCTTCCGCCATGCGCGCATGGAAAACCACCTGTAGCAGCAGATCGCCGAGTTCGTCGCAGAGATCCGCATAATCACGGCGATCTACCGCATCGGCGACTTCATAGGCTTCCTCGATCGTGTACGCCACGATCGTCTCGAAACTTTGCTTCAGATCCCACGGACAACCGTTGTCCGGATCACGCAGGCGCGCCATGATGGCGAGCAGATCGTCAATTTTCGGCATCGGGTTTTTGCAGCCTTGGTCGCTCATGTCGACACAAGTGTACTGCCTGCGATGCGTTGCCCCTTTCACCAAACCGAGACTTCATGCCCGGCACTTTCCGCTCGCTGCGTGGCTTCAATTTCCGGCTCTGGGCTGGCGGCGCCCTGATATCCAATATCGGCACCTGGATGCAGCGCACCGCGCAGGATTGGCTGGTTCTGGCCGAGTTGACCGAAAAGAATGCGACCGCAGTCGGCATCGTGATGGCCCTGCAGTTCGGACCTCAAATTCTGCTCTTGCCGTTGACCGGATTTACCGCCGACCATTTTGACCGGCGTCGCGTCCTGCTCGTGACTCAAGCCTGCATGGGCTTGCTTGCGCTGGGCCTCGGCATTTTGACCATCAGCGGCCATGTCGTGCTTTGGCATGTCTATGTCTTTGCATTTTTACTCGGTTGCGTGACCGCATTTGATGCGCCGGCGCGACAGACTTTTGTCTCCGACCTGGTCGCGGAATCGGAACTCTCGAATGCGGTCGCCCTCAATTCAACGTCATTCAATGCGGCGCGCCTGATCGGTCCTGCTGTGGCCGGTCTGCTGATTGCGGTGATCGGATCGGGCTGGGTATTCCTGCTCAACGCGGCGTCATACATTGCCGTGCTCGCTTCATTGATGCTTCTGCGAAAAGCCGAGCTTCAGCGCCGCGCCCGGGCAGTCCGCGCACGCGGCGGGCTGATCGAAGGTTTTCGCTATGTCTGGAACCGTCCTGATCTCAAGGCCATCCTGCTGATGTTTTTCCTGATCGGAACATTCGGCATGAACTACGCAATTTTCATCTCGACCATGTCGATCTCCGTGTTTCACGGTGGCGCAGGGCAATATGGCTTGCTGACCTCGACCATGGCCATCGGGTCGGTCGCCGGCGCACTGCTCGCCGCCGCACGCACACAGCCAAGGATGTCGATGCTACTGACCGGCGCGACGCTGTTCGGCGTGGGTATCGCTGGCGCCGCAGTGATGCCGAACGCACTTTTATTTGGCATAGCCCTGGTGGTTGTCGGAATCGCCGCGCAGACCTTTACCACTACCGCCAACAGCGCCATCCAGCTGTCGACCGATCCCGCCATGCGTGGCCGAGTCCTCGCGATCATGCTTGCTCTGGCCCTCGGCGGCACACCATTGGGTGCCCCCTTCGTTGGCTGGGTGGCCGATACGTTTGGCCCGCGCTGG
>JBBSVJ010000250.1:0-4763 GCA_038233665.1 Lysobacterales bacterium | reverse complement strand
TTGATGGTTGCCGAACGCGCAGCCATCGCGCAGGTTGATCGCCAACGGGCGATCGTCCGCGTCGATGCCTGGCGGCACAATCAGGATGGCGGTAATCGCATCGTCGTCATCGCCGGCGATCTGATGCGGAATGAACGCATAATCGGAAAAATTCCACAAGCGTTCGTCGATCTCTTCGGCTTGGTCCTGCGAGCGCGCAAGAATCACTGTCGGCTGCTCGCTGGCGAATGCTTTCCGTGCCAGTTCGCAAACCAGCAACAGCGGTTCCTCGCGGAATCGCGGCTTGTCGATCAAGTAGAAGTCGGCGCGTGGCATCGGCTCAGAGGGTCGCTGGAGGTGCGGAGCCCGGTTGCAGCAAGGTCATCAGGGTTGAGCCGATGACCGAGGTGAACGCGCAGGCAAAGATCAGACCGAAAAAACGCAGGATCGGTGCCAGCCGCGCACCTTCCGGGCGTGTTTTGTAGAAGTAGTACGGGACGAAGATGGCAGCGAGCAGGACGATACCGACATTCAACCAAGTGGGTCGGTGGATATCGAGCGCGGCGCTGTCGGCTTGCAGCCAACGGAAGCCGAGCACGAACGCCACGATGTTGGCGACGATTTGGATTCCGAGCGGCATGCCGGTCTCCACCGCATTCGGTGCCAATGCGGTGATGGCAATGCCGGTCGCCAGCGAAACGCCGAACATTCCGGCGATCGCCGTCGCCTTTTGCCGCTGCCAACGGTCGTCCGTCTCGCTCATGCGCAGCGATCGATCAGATACTGAGTAAGCAACGTAACCGGCCGACCGGTTGCGAAGCCCTTGCGGCCCTCGTCCCAGGCGGTACCGGCAATGTCCAGGTGTGCCCAACGATAGCCGGTGGTGAAACGTGAGAGGAAGCAACCGGCAGTGATCGCACCGCCGTATTTACCGCCAAGATTGGTGAAGTCGGCAAATGCGGAATCGAGCGCGCTCTGATAGTCATCCCAGAGCGGCAGGCGCCAGGCGCGATCGAGCGTATGGTTGCCGGCAGCCAGCAGTTCGCTGGCCAAATCTTCATCCTGGGTCATCAGGCCGCTTGCATGCTTGCCAAGGGCGACGACGCATGCGCCGGTCAAGGTCGCCGCATCGATAATCACCTGCGGCTCGAACTTCTGCACATAAGTCAGCGCATCGCAGAGGATCAGGCGTCCTTCGGCATCGGTGTTGAGCACTTCGATGGTTTGCCCGGACATGCTGGTCAGCACATCACTGGGGCGATACGAGTTGCCATCCGGCATGTTCTCGACCGCAGCGACCACGCACACCAGGTTCATCGGCAGGGCCAGCTCAACCGCAGCGACGAAGGTGCCGAGCATGCCGGCCGCACCGCACATGTCGAATTTCATCTCTTCCATGGCGGGGCCGGGCTTGAGTGAAATACCGCCACTGTCGAAGGTCACACCCTTGCCGACCAGCGCATAGGGCTTGGCTTCGCCACCGCCGTTCCAGCGCAACACGACCAGACGCGGCGTGTTGACGGAACCCTTGGCGACGCCGAGCAAAGAGCCCATGCCGAGTTTTTCCATCTCCGCAGATTCGAGAACTTCGCAGTTCACGCCCTTGCTGCTGTTGGCGAATTCCACCGCCTGCTTGGCGATGTATTCCGGCGTGCAGATATTCGGCGGCAGATTGCCGAGCTCGCGGGCGAAGCGGACGCCTTTGGCCATGGCCGCCGCTTCGCTCAGCGCACGCTTGTCGGCTTCGCCATAGAAGCAGATGGATTCGAGTTTTGCTGTCTTCGCCGTGTCCTTGGGCTTGACCGTCGCCGTATACCGATAAGCATGCAAATCCGCCGCGAGCGCTGCCGTGCGCAGTTTCCACGCATCGTCGCGACCGGGCACGTCGAGTTCGGTCAGCCAAGAGGTGGCGTTGCTAATTGGCAATGCTTTCAACGCGCGACCGGCTTCGAGTGACGCCTTGTTGAAGGCGGCCGTATCGAATTTGTCCTTTGCGCCCAATCCGACAACAAGAATGCGCTCGGCCTTGACGCCGGATAGCGCGAACAATAGTGCGCTGCTGCCCGCTTTGGCGGTGATGTCGCCGCTGTCGAGCAAGCGCTTGATCGCGCCTGAGCTGGCGCTGTCGATGCGTGCCGCTGCGTTGCTCAAGCTTCCGTCAGCGAATACGCCGACGATCACGCAAGGGCTGATGGAAGAGTCGGACTGGTCAGAAGTCTGGCTGAAGTTCAGGGTCATGGAAGGTTCCGTATTCGGTACAAAGAATGCCGCAGGCCACGCGCTGCAGCGTGCAGGTCGGTAGACTTGCACCCTTGCGCGCGGGCAGGCCTCGGCGCGGAACCCATCATTCTAAGGCATAGACCCACTTTGCTGCGCATCGTCGACCGCTACCTTCTACGCGAACTCGCATTCAGCTTTCTTGGCGTGACCGTCGTGTTGTTGCTGATAAGCATTGGCGAAACCCTGATTGCCGTGCTCAACCAAGTTGCTCGTGGGCGTGTCCCGGCCGATCTTCTGGTTGCGATCATCAGTTTGCGCGCGATCGACAGCTTGACCGTACTGTTGCCACTGGCGGTATTCCTCGGTGTCTTGCTCGCATACGGTCGTCTCTATCGGGACAGCGAAATGGCTGTGCTCAGTGCATCGGGTCTGGATATCCGCGGATTGATGCGCCCGTTGGTTCTGCTGGTTGTGCCGATTGCGGTTTTTATCGCGTTGGTCGCGTTTTGGGTGGCGCCGGCGGCGGTTCGTTTTTCCCAGCATCTGGTTGACGAGGCAAACCGATCGTTGTTGATCGCCGGATTGGAGCCTGGACGTTTCGTATCGTTGCCGGGTCGCGAAGGCATTATCTACGTTGGCGGCATGTCGCCGGAGGGAGCGACGTTCACCCAGATGTTTGTTGAAAATGAAGAGCTGCAAGCGGACGGCACTTCGAAGATCAATATCATCACGGCACGTGCAGGCGAGTTGTACCGGGATACCTCGGGTGGCGATCGATTTCTCGCCCTGAAAAATGGTTTCCGTGTTGAAGGTCAGCCAGGCCAGGATAACTTTCGCCTGCTGCGTTTCGAACGCAATGACATCAAGCTTGCCGACAACGATGCCGTGGATAATTCCGAAGCGGTCAAACGAGCCGCGCCGAGCTCTGAGTTGTGGCGCAGCAATGAGCGCCTGGAACGCGCAGAGCTGCACTGGCGTTTGGCGCCGGTGGCCTCGGTGTTTGTATTGGCGCTGATGGCCTTGCCGCTGTCGCGATCGAATCCACGCCAGCCTCGCTACGCAAGCCTTATTATCGCCGTACTCGGTTACATCATCTACGCCAATTTTCTTGCTCTCGGTCGGGTCTGGATGGCGCAAGGCAAGATGCCGATGTCGGCGGGACTATGGTGGGTCTACGTCCCAGCGATCCTGATCGCGCTGTGGTTGATTCAGCGCAACCAGCGTCTGCGTCAGCGCAAACGGGTCAAGGTATGAGCGGACTGCGCCTCAAGCGGGTCGATCGACTCGTTGCGCTGTCGGTGCTGGCGGCCGTCGGCCTGACTTGGTTCGTCCTGGTCGGTTTCGATGCGTTCACGATTTTTGTCGGCGAACTCAACGATGTCGGCCATGGTAGTTACACGCTGGCCAAGGCGGCGAGTTACACCTTGTTGACCGTGCCGCGGCGCCTTTACGAAATGTTCGGTTATGCCGCCTTGATCGGCGGTCTGCTCGGCCTCGGCGGTCTGGCTGGAACCGGCGAATTAACCGCCTTGCGTGCCGCCGGCATGTCAAAACTGCGAATTTGCGCCTCGGTGGTGCTGACCTTGGTCGTGCTCACGGCCATCGTTGCGGCGGTGGGGGAAACCCTGGCGCCATGGGGCGACCAAAGTGCCAAGGCGCTTTCGCTGGCGGCAAAATCCAAGAATGTCACCTTGGCCAAAGGTGGCAGTATCTGGGCGCGCGATGGCGATACCGTGATCAATGCCGGAAACGGGCGAACTCGTTTGACCAAGCAAGGATCGGCGGTCGATTTGAATCGGGTACGCGTGTTCGAGTTTGACAAGCAAGGTCGCTTGGCAACCTTGTCGGTGGCGGCGCGTGCTGAACATCTCAAAGGCGCGTGGACGCTGTTTGACGTGCGTCGAACGGTTTTCAGTGAAGCCTCGGCAATCAGTACGAAAGCCGCCGAGATGCGATGGCCATCAGCGCTGGATCCGGATCTGCTCGCCCTGAGCATCGTCAATCTCGACTATCTCAATCTGCGCGAACTCTCGCGCAACATCGCCTATCTGGACCGCAACGGTCAGGATTCACGCAGTTTTCGCGAAGCGTGGTGGATGCGTGTGTTCTACCCGATCAACGTGCTCGTGCTGGCGTTTTGCGCGCTGCCGTTCGCATTTGGTGCCCTGCGCAGCGGAGGGCAGTCGAAACGCCTGTTCGTCGGCATCGTGATGTCCATTGGTTTCTATTTTCTGCAGCGTGCGGTGGTCAGCATGGGCAGCGTCTACGGCTTGCCCCCGGCCGTTGCCAATGCGATTCCACCCTTGCTGCTGATCGCCATGGCGACCGCGTGGTTCAGGCGATACGCTTGAGCGGGGATAGAGAGTCTTAAATCAGCAATGAGAGGAGCCAGTTTTCCGCCGTAGGTGCCGATTCTGCTCTAGCGATTCCCCATTTCCGCATCGCGTAGATCAAACCATTCGTGTCTTCGCCATCACGTCGTGCCAGGCGCGGCGATCGGTGTCGAACAGGCACCAGATGAAGCCGAATCCGGCGACCAATGAAATCAGCGCGAACGCAAAGCG
>JBBSVJ010000249.1:0-4778 GCA_038233665.1 Lysobacterales bacterium | reverse complement strand
CAAGGTGTTGATCTTCATGCCGATGTCCAGATAGACCATCAGCGCATGACCCAACTCGGTCACCAGAACCAGCGGCAAGGTAATGCACAAAGCCGCGCGTGGACTGCGGAAACTGATCAGGCACATCAGGAACACGGCAGCATAAAGCATGTAGAGAATCTGCCTTTTGACTGCACGAACTTCGTCGTTGATCGCCGCCATGACACCGACGTTACCGGTAGCCAGGCGCAGGTTGACCTGGTTCAAGCTACCTTCCGCCGCTTCACCCGTGGCTGCTTCGTCGGCAAGTTTCTGACGCAGATTGATAGCGGGGCCGGCCCAAGCGTGGTTTTCATCTCGGAACGTCTTGATTGCACCGATGACACGATCAATCGTGGTGGCGCGATGATCGGTCAAGAAAGCCATGATCGGAATGGCGCTGCAATCGGCATTCAGCAGACCGGTATCGGTTTCGAAACCCTGGGTAGCCAGGCGCAAGGTATCCGCATCCCTCGGCAATACGCGCCAACGAACATTGCCCTCGTTCCAACCCGCGTTGACGATCTTGGCGGCCATCGGCAGCGTGATCACCTGGGCAACACCCTCGACATTGCGCAGGTGCCAGGCAAAACGATCGATCAGCTCCATGACCGGGTAGCTGTTGGTGCAGGCTGAGGGGGGCCCTTCCGCAATCACGTTGAGGATGTCGACGCCGAGTGCAAATTTGTCACTGATCAGCACGGCATCCCGGTTGTAGCGGGCTTCTGGTCGCAACTCGGCCACGCCTTTCTGGGCATCGCCGATCATGACGTGTTCACCGACACGTTCCGCGGCAAACCAGATCACAACCCCGATGACAAGAATAATGGCAGCCGGAACCGGCTTGCTGAACTTTGCCAGGAAGGTCCAGATCTTGTCGAATTGGGTCAACTGGCGCAGGCGATAGGCGCGCTTGCGTGGCAAATTGCGCAGTCGTGTGTAGGACAACAGCACCGGCAGCAGAACCAGGTCGGTAAGGATGGTCAGGGCAACGCCGATGGTCGCGGTAATCGCCAGCTCGAAAATGATCCGGATGGGAATCATCAAGATGGCAGCAAATCCTATACAACCGGCGATCAAGGCAACTGAACCCGGAACCAGCAACGCACGAAACGCGTCGCGTGCAGCGACTTCCGGAGGAAGCCCTTCGCGCTTGCTGAGTTCTTCAGGAGTGCCTTCTTCCAGACCACCAAAGAAAATCTCTCCACGGAACCGGTTGATCATCTGCTCGCCGTGACTGACCGCGATGGCGAAGATCAGGAACGGCGTCAGCATGTTCATTGGATCGATGCCGAAACCGAGCAGGCGCAATGCGCCGAGCATCCAGACCACCGAAATCAGTGCGCAGAAAACCGTCAACGAGGCTAGCTTGACCGACGATGAGTAGATAAACAGCAGCAACCACGTGAAGGCGATGGTCATGCCGAAAAACCAGATGACCGAACGCGCGCCGTCGGTGATGTCACCCACCATCTTGGCGAATCCGATGATGGCTACCGTGGTGTTCTCGTTTTCGTATTTGGCGCGGATTGCATCGAGCTGGCTGGCAATCTTGTTGTAGTCGACCTTGACGCCTTTCTCTGGGTTCTCGGGCACAAGGTCGACCCAAATCATGGCGCCGGAAAAATCCTTGGCGACCAGGCGACCAACGATGCTCGCCTTCTCCATGTTCGCCTTGATCGTGGCGAACTGTGCTGGCGAGGCTTCAAATCCCTCAACGTTCGGCGTGAAATCCGCTGGAATGACATTGCCGCCGGCGAAGCCATCCTCAACCACTTCGACGAAACGCACGTTTGGCGTGAAGATCGAGCGAACCCGCGCCTCATCGACACTGTCGATGCCTTTGGCGTCCTGGGTGATCTTCTCCATCGTTTGAAAGAACGGCAGATTGAACATGTCGCCGTTCTTGTCGAGCACCGCAATCAATACGCGGTTTGCCCCGCCGAATTCCTGCTCGTAATCGAGAAAGGTCTTCATGTACTCGTGATTGAGCGGGATCTGCTTCTTGAAGCCGGCATCAACGCGCAGCTGGACAGCGAAAAAGGTAAGGACAACGGTAATGATCGCAAACAGGATCAGAACGATTGGTCGGTTGCCGAAAACCAGTTTCTCGGCGACGCGGTGAAACGCGTTGGGTGACTTGTTGCTGTTGCTTGCTGCGCTCATTGCGTCCCCGCTACTTGGTCTGGAATAGGCTGACGCCGTTTTCGCCAACGATCAGCCAATTGCCATCGGACTCTCCCGGCATGACGTTGGAAATCGCACCTGCCGAGGTATCCGTCGACTGGGAAAGCGGCTGGGAGACATCAGTCCTGTGCAGGACAAGTCCGTTGGCACCGCCAATGACAACTCCACCGTTGGCGAGGGCCGTACCACCCATCAGGCTGAGTTCCGTATCGGTGGGTACCTCAGTCCAGTTTTCGCCAAGGTCGGTTGATTCAAAAACATGTCCGCGCAGGCCGAACGCAAGCACATGTTCGGCCTCGAAACCAACCACACCGAACATCGAGCCATCATAGGGTAGTTGTGAACGAATCCAGGATTTCCCGCCATCACGAGAGCGAAAGATTGCGCCGCGCTCGCCGACAATGACATAACCGCCACTGCCGGTTCTGGCGATCGCGTTGAGATGGGCATCCTGCTCCATGCCGATGGCCAGTTCGTCCTCGCTGAAAACCGAACTTTGCATATCATTGTCGGCGTGCGCCGCTTGCTCGGCTTCAGACTTCGCTTCGGCAGCGGCAGCCATTCCGTTGTCGAGACTATTGATTCTTGAACCGGTCCAGGTCTTGCCGCCGTCTTCAGTAGATAGAAACAAGGCGTACGCGCCTATCGCGAAACCGTGATTGGCGTCGGTAAAGAGCACGTCGAGAATCGGTGCACCTTGGCGGATATCACCGGGATCAACGCCCTCTGCCGGCTGACCACGAGGATCGCGTCGTTGAATCTGCCAATGCTCACCCGCATCGGGGCTGTGCAGAATCACCCCGTCGTGGCCGACAACCCAGATCTGATCTGCAATCGAGGTGATGGCGGTGAACGTGCTGCGAAGTGGCACGGTCTCGGATTGCTGCCAATCTTTTCCGTTTGTGGAGATGAGCACATGTCCGCGCTCGCCGACCGCAATAAAGCGATCGCCGCTACGCGTGACATCGAGCAGCAGACTGCCATCGGCCAACGGCATGACCTCAACCGTTTGATTCAGTGGATCAGCAGCAAGCACTTGCGTACCAGTGGTCTCTGGCTCCTGCGCGCCAACCATCGGAATGGCGATGAGTCCGAGGAATGCCGCGAAGACGGCCAAGAGTCTCTGCATGCTGATTACCTGATGGCTGCGAGTTCGATGGGTGCAGTTTAGGCGCTACAAGACCGCCGTTTCGATCGTTCGAAACGGCGGTCTTGGCGCTTTTTTACTGGATGCCGCGCTGACGCAATGATTGCGGCGAGAACATATCGGGCGTTGTCTGGAACGAGAAATCGTACATTTCCTCTTGATTGTCGAGACCCACTGCAATGTAGCGGCCTGACTTCAGATCATGATGATCTTCGAGCGTTGACCAGAACACCGGCACTTCGTAATAGTTGACACTCGGCGCCTCGGAATAGCGCCACAAGTCGCCCTTGCTGTCGTAATGATCGATGGTCAGGATCTGCCAGCTATCCTCATCAAGATAGAAGGTGCGACGCGGGTTGATATGACGCTTGCCCGGCTTCAATGTGGCTTCAACGACATAAACACGATGCAACTCGTAGCGCAGATAGTCGGGATCAATGAAACCCGGCTTGATCATGTCATCGACTTTGCTCTTGTCACTGTGCGCCTTGTACGAATTGTAAGGCACATACATTTCACGCTTGTCGACAAGTTTCCAGTTGTACCGATCCAGCGAGCCGTTGAACATGTCAGTCATGTCGGTGGTTCGGAGATTGTCAGCTGCGGTTCCGGGATTGTCGTAGGCGATGTTCGGCGCACGACGTACGCGACGTTGACCCGGGTTGTACACCCAAGCTTGGCGCAAGCCGATCTCGGAGTTCAGGGTTTCATGAACCAACAGAACCTGGCCGGCCAGACGTGGCGGTGAAACCACTTCCTGATAGAAATAGATCAGGATATTGTTGATTTCGGCGAGCGTCGCGCCCTGTCGGTAGTAAAGGCCGAGCAATTCTTCCTTGATCCGCACCAGAACATATTTACCACTCGCGGTAACCGGAGCCTGATCGGACCAGCGTCGTGCGGAAACTCCCTTGTACTTGAGCTTGTGGTTCCAGATCGCCTGCATGCCGGCTTTGACCGGATCCTTGTCGAGAATCGGGAATGGAATACCTTCGGCAACCTTGGCTACGCCATCGCCCTCGCCGACCAACTCGCCGGTCAGCGCATTCTTCATCGTCATTTCATAGGTGCGTTGCGGGTTGGACGCCGAACGTCGAGTCGGATAGACAATCATGCGCCAGTCTGGATATTTGGCAAACATGGCTTTCTGACCAACAGATAACTTGTCGCCATAATCCTTGTAGTTCTTCGCGGTGATGGTGAAAACCGGCTTGTCTGCGGAAAATGGATCCGGGTGATGCATACCGACCTTGTAGCCTGCGGGCGGCTGGGTGATGCCGCCGGCCCAGGCCGGAATGCTGCCATCGGCGTTGCCAGCGCGCATGGCGCCTAGCGGGGTCAATTCAGTACCGCTGACGCCAAGTTTCTTGGCCTCCTCGGCGCTGACCTTGGCCATCGCCACGTTGGCCAGCATGGCCGTCGCAAT
>JBBSVJ010000248.1:0-4786 GCA_038233665.1 Lysobacterales bacterium | reverse complement strand
TTTGCGCGCGAGCGGCAGATTCTGGCCAATCTGCAGCATCCAAACATCGCCCGCTTGCTGGATGGTGGAGCGACTCCGGGTGGTCAGCCGTATCTCGTCATGGAGCATGTCGAGGGTGCGCCCATTGAACGATATTGCGCGGAAAATGCACTGGATCTAGGCTCGCGTTTAAGACTTTTCCAGAAAGTATGCGAGGCAGTCCAGTTTGCCCATCAGCGCCTGGTCGTGCACTGCGATCTGAAGCCGTCAAATGTGCTGGTTCGAAATGATGGCACGCCCGTGCTGCTCGACTTCGGCATTGCACGCGCGTTGGATCAGCAGCCTGGCCCACAAGAGGCCTCGCCGCTGAACGCCTGGATCACGCCACTCTACGCAAGCCCCGAACAGTTGCGTGGAGAAGCGGTGACGACTGCCAGCGATGTCTTTTCGCTGGGTCTGATTCTTTTTGAGCTATTGGCCGGCAGACGCGCCCGGGTCGATGCTGACGATCACACCATCACGCTACTCGGTCAGTCGGCGGTCAAGCCGAGCGAACTCGCAATTGATATGCCGTGGGCTTCTCGCCTGCGCGGTGACCTTGATGCGATCGTGCAACGCGCAACTGCCGCGGATCCGGCGAAGCGCTACGAATCTGCTGAATCGCTGGCTGCCGATCTCAAATGCTATCTGGATCTGCGCCCGGTCAGTGCGCGACGCTCAACGACGATTTATCGCCTGGCTCGCCTGGCTCGCCGTCGCTGGCCCGTGTTCGTCGCAAGCGCCATCTTGGTGTTGCTGGCTGGAGTGTTCGCCTGGCAACTTGCCGCTGAGCGCGACCGCGCACGCGGGGCCGAGGCCGAGGCGGTGCTCCAGGCACATACCGCCGAGAAGGTCAGCGATTTTCTGGTCTCTGTATTCAATGTCTCCAATCCGAAGCTCAATAAAGACCGTGAAATCACCGCGCGCGAAGTCCTGGACGAGGGCGCGACACGTATCGATGATGAGCTCGCCGATTCCCCGCGGGTCAAAGCGAAAATGCTTGAGGTGCTTGGAACGGCGTATCGCTACATCGGTGAATCAAAACGTGCCGTGGATCTTTTGAGTGCCTCTGCAACGCTTTATCGCGATCCGCGCGTCGATCAGCCGATGGATGCAGCCAAGGTGCTCAGCGCGCTGGCCGTGGTCTACAGCAACAACGAATATCCATCGTCCAAGGCGGACGAAGCCGCCAGCGAATCTCTGCGCCTTCGTCAATTGCATGCCGCGGCGGATTCGCTGCCGATGGCGGATGCCTTGAACACGCTAGGTATCGTGCGTCAGGCAGAAGATCGATTCGAAGAGGCCGAAGTGTTGTTGTCCCGCTCGCTGGCTATTCGTGAACGTCTGGCGGGCGCTGAGTCGATGGAGGTTGCCAGCAATCTGCACAATCTTGGGCTGGTTGAATTGAATCGTGGGAAAAATCTGGCCAAGTCGATTGACTATTTCGAGCGCTCTCTGAGCATCAAGAAAAAAATCAAGGGCGAGCGCAGTGCGGATGTTGAAGTCACCCAAGGCGATCTCGGCAAAGCGTTTCGCGAATCCGGACAGCGTGATCGTGCCGTCGAGATTTTGCTAAATAATTTGAGTTTGGCGCTTGAGCTTTATGGCGACAGTAGCGAGTTGGTAGCTGGCGTACACAATGAGCTCGGATATACCTACCACGACATGGGGCGCTTCTCGGAAGCCGCAGCCGAATACCGGGCATCAATGGAGATTCACAAGGCGCTGGGTACGGATCAAGGCGCTTCCTTCGCGATACCGTTGAACAATCTGGCTTCCGCCTATGAGGACATGGGTGATTTCGCCACCGCCGAGCCAATGTTCCGGCGCTCACTCGGGCTGCGCGAAAGCGGGCAAGATGCCGACAGTGCGCTGATCGCGAACGGCGAATACAACCTTGCCCGGTTGCTGGTTGAGCAAGGGCAGTATCAGCAGGCGAGCGAACGTTTTGCGCGTGCGCTGACCATCTATCGCAAACGATCGGGGGCGGATGACCGCAACGTCATCAAGGTCGAGTTGCTCGAAGCGGATCGCCTTTTCTGTTTGCAGCAATTCGACAAGGCCGAGAACTTGCTGAAACAGATCCTGGCATCGCCGGTCGAGCTGCGTGAAAGCGATCTCGCTCGACGATCCAGGCTCACCGCCCGCTTGGCCGAGCAGCGAGGTGAGGTTGACGCCGCGCTCGGTGAAAGCGAGAAGGCATTGGCTGAGCAACGAAAAGCATGGGGCGAGCATCATCCGCTGATTCTCGCCTACGCCCTCGATTCGGCGCGCCTGCTCGAAAACAGCGGGCAGGGTGAAAAGGCGCAGTTGCTTGTTGCATCGGTCGCGGATCTGGCAAGCGCCTACGTCAAGCAGGCTCCGGTACGCAAGCAACTGGAGCGCTGGAAGCGATAGAGCGTTTGAGTACGATTCGCGCCGGGAAGCCACTGACGGCGCAAAAATTGTTCATGGAAAGACAATCCGGCTCTGATCGGCGACAATGCGCACCCTTTGTGGCCACCTGCCGGTCCGGCCGCGTCATCAAGTCGAGTCCGAATCATGTCGAGCCGAAAAGAACTCGCCAACGCCATCCGTGCGCTGGCCATGGACGCCGTCCAAGCGGCCAATTCAGGTCATCCGGGTATGCCGATGGGCATGGCCGACATCGCTGAGGTGCTTTGGAACGATTTCCTCCGACACAATCCGAAGAACCCGAAGTGGGCCAATCGCGACCGCTTTGTGCTGTCGAACGGTCACGGCTCGATGCTGGTCTATGCGTTGTTGCATCTCACCGGTTACGCATTGCCGATCGAGGAGCTGAAGAATTTCCGCCAGTTGCATTCGAAGACTGCCGGGCATCCGGAATACAACGAAACACCCGGTGTCGAAACAACGACCGGCCCACTTGGGCAAGGTCTGGCCAATGCGGTCGGTATGGCCCTGGCCGAGCAGGTGCTCGCTGCGCGCTTCAACCGCGGCGGACTCGACATCGTTGACCACCGCAGCTTTGTCTTCCTCGGTGATGGCTGCCTGATGGAAGGCATTTCCCATGAGGTGGCCTCATTGGCCGGTACACTCGGACTTGGCAAGCTGGTTGCCGTCTGGGATGACAATGGCATTTCGATTGATGGTGAGGTCGATGGCTGGTTCACCGATGACACGCCCGCACGCTTCGAGGCCTACGGCTGGAATGTGATCCGCGATGTCGACGGCCATGATCCAAAATCGATAAAGGCCGCCATCGAGTCCGCCACCGGTCAGACTCGCAAGCCGACTTTGATTTGCGCAAAGACCATCATCGGTTTCGGTTCACCGAACAAGCAAGGCAAGGAATCCTCGCACGGCTCGGCGCTGGGCATCGATGAAGTCGCCGCCACTCGAGCGAAACTCGGGTGGAAGCATGCGCCGTTCGAGATTCCAGACGACATCTATGCTGGATGGAACGCCGACGCTGCGGGTGCCGAACGCGAAACTGCGTGGAACAAGCTGTTTG
Source organism: Lysobacterales bacterium (assembly GCA_038233665.1). GTDB lineage: Bacteria > Pseudomonadota > Gammaproteobacteria > Xanthomonadales > Rhodanobacteraceae > Dokdonella. The sequence goes on along the minus strand of JBBSVJ010000248.1, from coordinate 1,293 downwards.
ACCGCTATCGAACAGCGAACCCGGAGCTGGCTGCCGAGTTCGAGCGCCGCCAGAGTGGCGCCTTGCCAGAAGATTTTGCGGGACATGCCGATGCCTGGATCGCCAAGCTGCAGGGCGAGGGCCCGGCTGTTGCATCGCGCAAGGCTTCGCAGATGGCCCTTGATGCGTTCGGACCATTGTTGCCTGAGTTGATCGGCGGTTCGGCGGATCTGGCCGGCTCCAATCTGACCATCTGGAAGGGCTCCAAGAACGTTCTCAGTCACGACGCCTCAGCCAACTACATCCATTACGGCGTGCGCGAATTCGGTATGAGCGCGATGGCCAACGGACTCGCCTTGCACGGCGGTTTTATTCCCTATGATGCGACTTTCCTCGTGTTCTCCGACTATGCACGCAATGCGGTGCGCATGAGCGCGCTGATCCCGACCCGCGCGATCCATGTCTATACGCATGATTCGATCGGCCTCGGTGAAGACGGTCCGACCCATCAGCCGGTTGAGCATCTGGCCAGCTTGCGCTACATACCAAACAACGATGTCTGGCGTCCCTGCGATGCCGTCGAATCAGCGGTGTCATGGAAGCGCGCGATCGAACGCGGCAACGGGCCCTCGTGCCTGATCTTCTCGCGCCAAACTCTGGTGCATCAGCCGCGCAGTGACGAGCAAGTTAAGAACATCGCGCGCGGCGGCTATGTACTATCCGATCCGCCAAGTGCGAAGTTCGATGTGATTCTGATTGGCACAGGATCCGAAGTTGAACTCGCGATGCAGGCGATGCGCATCCTTGCCGACCAGGGGATTGCCGCACGCGTCGTCTCGATGCCGTGCACGAGTGTGTTCGATGCGCAGCCGGTCGAGTATCGCGAAGGCGTGCTGCCATCATGGTGCCGTCGTCGCGTCGCAGTCGAAGCGGGCGTCACCGATTTCTGGCGCAAGTACGTCGGCCTCGATGGGGATGTGGTTGGCCTCGATAGCTTCGGCGCCTCGGCACCCGCGGAACAGCTCTACCAGCACTTCGGCATCACCGCCGAGGAAGTCGCGGATCGGGCCAAATCACTCGCCTGAGCGAAAACTTGAATCGCTGCGCATAGGGTCAGGAGAGGGCTTCAGCCCTGATGCCCTTCTCCGCATAGTCGAAAAGGAACCCGGCCAAACGGAGTTCCCTTTCGGCGGCGATTGGATCTTGCACCCCGGTTGATGAAATAGGAAAACGGGTAATTTAGTGGCAGCTTTCAATACCGAGCACGTCACCAGCGTGCGGCACTGGAACGAATTTCTTTTCAGTTTCACGACG
>JBBSVJ010000247.1:0-4838 GCA_038233665.1 Lysobacterales bacterium | reverse complement strand
TCGAATACCACGATCATGATTCACCCTTGCATTCGGGAAGGTTGAGATGGCCTGAATAGGCAACGAGTACACCGAACTTGTGAAACTTTGCGCCGACATCGAAATGAAATCGATTCTGACCTCCACGTTCAATCGCCCAGACTTGTGGAAACCAGCGCGTTGGCCAAGGCAGCCCAAGTATGCGAATGGCCATCAACTGCATCGATAACTGTCCTTCGCTGACGTCGAGTGAAAATCGAAGTCGCGCGGGACCGATATGTTCATCGATCAGCCCGTCCAGCCCGCAACAAAGTTGCGAACGCATAGTCCGGGTCGGGAATCGCCGGATCCAGATTTCGCGATCGGGACTGGCATTCATCATGAAATGGAAAGCGACGTCATCAGATTGCCTTGGGAGTTTCATCAACAGGCAGATCAATTTTCCGACAGGCGACTCTGCGCCACGAATGGTGCAGCGACCGTGCAATTGCTGAGCTCCCTGCATTTGATGGAATTGCTGCACGTCGGCATTCAGCGATTCGAAACGCGCGCCGAGAATCTGCTGGTAGAGAGAGCTCACTCAGTCATTCAACTTTGGGGCTCACTCAACACCGCGATGCATTTCAGTTCAATCGCGATCGGTGTGGGCAAGGCGGTGATCCCCAACGTGGTTCGACACGGCTGTGCATCCTGAAAATATTCGGCATAGCATTGGTTGTACGCGGCGAAATCCGCGTGCATGTCGGTTAGGAACACCGTGACATCGACCAGATCTTGCCAGCGTGCGCCGCTGGCTTCGAGGACCGCGCGAACATTGGCGAATACCTGTCGGCACTGTGCCTTGATGTCGTAGCTCTGCAATCGGCCATTCTCATCGACCACATTGCCCGGAATCGAGTTGTCGGTCGGGCTGCGTGGACCGACGCCCGACAGAAACAGCAAATTGCCGACCCGGCGGGCATGCGGATAGGCGCCCACGGCTTTCGGCGCCGACTCGGCATGCACAATGTCGTTTTTGCTCATGGTTTTCCTGCACCGACCTCAATGATTTGGCGATGGCGTGCCTGGTCAGACATGTCACGCGAGAGGATTTCGTATTTTCCAGGGCGCAACCAGAGGTCTGCTACGGGATAGGGATCGCTACTCTGGCGAACCTTGTCGTTGTAGCCGGTCAGTAGACTCTTGAAGTTGATGACGACACGATCCGCTGGTATCGCCTCGTCCGGTTGTCCCGCGTAACGCGCTTCAACCATGCATGGATATTTCTGATCGCACATGCGTCCGCTGACTTCGACCGGCTGACGCATGCCGCCGAGGGAAAGCCAGGTCGGGCGACCTTTCTGCACCACTTCCTCAGGGAAGAACACACTTACGTCGTAGGCGTCTTTTTTCAGCGACCAGGGCTTTGCTTCTTTGTCGACGAAGACGATGGGTTGTTTCGGCATCAGCTTGGTCATCACCTCGCGATAATAGGGATGATCACTGCTTTGCCTGTCGTGTGGAATCAACATGGTCTGCTCGATCGTCAGCGGATCGATATGGGTCAACCGCTGGAAATGCTGAGCCATGGCGGCGCCACCGAGGTATTTGCCGTGCTCCTGGATGTGCGCAAACCCCGCGTTGACGACCAGGCGCGCGTTCGGATGATCGGTGTAGACATCACGTTTCAGATTGCGCGCCTGCTCTTCTTCTCGCGCATCGCCGGTCGCATCCGACAACGCTTCGTAGGCAACCACCCGATAGCCCAATTTGACGGCTTCCCTCACCATTTCGGCGTAAATCGGTTCCTCGGTATAAAAACCGGTTGCATGGATTGCGTAACCGCGTTTGTTGAGAGCAGCCATGTCAGGTTGATCCAAGGTTTCGGCGGCAAAGGTATCGAATCCCTCTTTGCGCAAAGCGGCAAGCATCTTGACGGTCAGAGTTCGGGTCAGCGGATAGCTGTGGTTTTCGTTGAAGAAAACGGCTTTCTCGTCCTTTGCCAAGCGCGCAATCGCATCGACCGCGGGCTCCGCGTGCCAATCCGCGTTTTCCAATGGCGAAGTTGCGTCATCGCGCTCGGCCTTTTGCAAGATCGAGAAACTGTTGCGTGCCCCGACGTAGTCTCCAACCCAGGTCTGATACCAACTCAGGTACTGGTTGAAAATGACTCGAAATGAAGAATCGGTGTTGCTGGCATACGCATCGCGCATGAAGACGTATTGAGCCAGCATGCCCTTTCGTGTTTGCGCCTCCGCCATGATTTTTTCCGAACGCGCCACGGCGGCCTGTTGTTGATGCACCTTGGCGCCACCGCTCGCTGGAGCGCTTTGGGCATGGCTTAAAGCAGGAATGCAAATCAAGGCCATGACCGCGCTGTATAGGACCGTGCGCTGGCGTGCAGCGCGTGCTTTCACGAGAGTGCTATTCGTTTCATGCGTCATGATAATTCCACTATATGATTAGTATTCGATACAGATATTTTTCGACTCGGTGAAGAAGCGCAGAGCATCGACGCCACCTTCACGGCCGATACCGGAATTTTTGACACCACCAAACGGTGTACGCAAATCGCGCGACATCCAGCAATTGATCCAGACAATGCCGAATGCGAGTTTGTCAGCGACGCGATGGGCACGACCGAGATCACGCGTCCATAGGGACGCTGCCAGTCCGTAATCGCTGTCGTTGGCGATGCGAATGGCGTCGGTTTCATCATCAAACGGGATCAGGCTGACAACCGGTCCGAATATTTCCTCCTGGTTGGTCCGACTGCCTGACTCCAATCCCTCAATCACGGTCGGCGCGACAAACCATCCCTCGGTGCAACGACCATCCACAGCGACGGAGCTTCCGCCACAAACAATTCGACCGCCTTCCTTGCGAGCGGTTTCGATGGCTGTGATGATCTTGTCGTAATGGACTTTGGAAACGATGGCGCCTAGATCGCTGGACGAGTCCTGCGGATCGCCGGCGCGCAGGGCATTGACGGCTGCCAGATAGCGTTCTCGAAATTCGGCATAGATTGATCGTTGCACCAGCAATCGAGAGCCGCACAAGCAGATCTCACCCTGATTGGCGAATCCGGACCGCACGATCGTGGCCAGGTTGGCATCGCTGAAATCGAAATCCTCGAAGACGATAGCCGGATTCTTGCCGCCCATTTCCAACGACAGCTTCTTGAACATTGGCGCCGCCGTCGCCGCGATCGCCGCGCCAGTTCGTGTGCTGCCAGTAAACGACACGGCCTTTATCGCCGCGTGTTCGACGATCGCTTGGCCGACCTCCTGTCCTTCGCCGTGAACAATATTGAGGACGCCCGCTGGGAAGCCTGCGGCAATACTCAATTCGCCGAGTCGCGCGGCTGTGCAGGGTGTGATCTCGGAAGGTTTGGCAACCACCGTATTGCCGGCGGCGAGCGCAGGCGCAATCTTCCAGGTGAACAAATAGAGCGGAAGATTCCACGGCGAGATACAGCCAACCACACCGAGTGGCTGACGCAAGGTGACATTGAGTGTGTTGGAGTTGCTGACATGCGCTTCGCTGGCCCATTGGGTGATAGCCGACGCAAAGAAACGCAGGTTGGAAACCGCGCGAGGAATGTCGACCTTGCGCGCAAGCGACACGGGTTTGCCGCTATCTCGAGATTCGAGTTCGGCCAGCGATTCAAGCTCGGCCTCCAGCAGGTCGGCAAGCTTCTGCAGCAATCGGGATCGATCCTCCGCTGAGGTCGCCGCCCAAGCGGGTGCCGCACGTTGCGCCGCTTCAACAGCGCTATCAACATCGTCTTTCGAGGACGCCGGACAACGAGCAAAGACCTTGCCGGTGGCGGGTTCGAAGACGTCGAGCCAGCGGTTCCCGGCGGGCGCGATGCTCTCGCCGTCAATCAGGTTTGCAAGCAGAAGGTGATTGCTCATGCCCAGAGCTTAGTCGCTTGCGCACGCGGACGCGAAATCTTCTGTCTGTTGCTCTCGACAACCAACCAACTCCAAGGTCGCCACTCTTTGCGAGTGGCGACCGATGAAATCAGTTCTTCTTGGTGTTGAGTCCGCGACGCTCAAGCAGCGGTTCTACGTAAGGCTCACCGCCACTGAAATCCTTGAACAGGACCATGGCATCTTCTGAGCCTCCGCGCGAGAGCAAGGTCTTGCGGAAGTGATCGCCGTTTTCACGAGTCAGGCCACCATGTGCCTTGAACCACTCGACACTATCCGCATCAAGGACTTCACTCCAGATATAGGCGTAGTAGCCGGCCGAGTAACCACCCATGATGTGCGAGAAATACGTCGTCCGATAACGTGGCGGCACCGGTGCGAAATCGACGCCGGCCTTTTTCAATGCCGCAGCTTCAAACGCTAGAACGCCATCGGCATTGGGTGCCTGCTTGGCCGTGATCTGATGCCAAGCCTGGTCGAGCAAGGCTGCACCAAGATACTCGGTGGTCGTGAAACCCTGGTTGAATTTTTCCGAAGCGGTGACCTTGTCGAGAAGTGCCTGCGGCAGCGGCTCACCGGTCTTGTAGTGCTTGGCGTAATTCTTCAGCACCTCCGGCCAGGCTGTCCACATCTCGTTTACCTGGGAAGGATATTCGACAAAATCGCGTGGCACCGACGTACCCGCGAAGCGCGGATATTTCACGTTCGAGAACATGCCATGCAAGGCGTGACCGAATTCGTGGAAGGCGGTGTTGACCTCATCGTAGGTCATCAGGGTGGGCTCACCCTCTGGCGGCTTGGGGATATTCAGGTGGTTTGCGATTACCGGCTTGGTGCCGAACAGGCCGGACTGAGCGACATAGGCATTCGCCCAAGCGCCACCCCGTTTGTTGCTGCGCGAGTAGTAATCCACGATGAAAAGGGCGAGTGAATCACCGTTCTCTT
>JBBSVJ010000246.1:0-4888 GCA_038233665.1 Lysobacterales bacterium | reverse complement strand
TTTATGGAAATACAGTTATGGTGGAGTTGTTAAGGAGAAATTTGCGCAAACTTTTCGCGCAAAGAAGCTGATGTCGCTAGTGGATATCGCCTGACAGTTGAGTCCGATTAGGATTCCTAGTGGACTGCATCCGTGCGAGTCAGCGGGGATGCGCAGCGGTATAGTCATCGAGCTCACGTCCGCGGACCGAGAGCGTCTCGAGCGGATCTCCCAGGATCGCAACACGCCGCAGAAGCACGTATGGCGGGCCGAGATCGTGCTGCTGAGCGCCGATGGGGTTGGCACCAGCGAAATCATGCGGCGGACGGGCACGTCCAAGACATGCGTGTGGCGCTGGCAGGAGCGGTTCATGCAGGAAGGGGCGGAAGGCCTGCTGCGCGACAAGACCCGTCCGTCGCGCATCCCGGCTCTGACCTTGGAGACCGTTGCCTTGGTAGTGGCGCGGACGCATGAGGCACCGCCGGGTGAGACGACCCATTGGACGGCTTCGCTTATGGCCCTCGACGCGGGCATTAGCGCCAGTTCGGTTCACCGAATCTGGCGTGCCCACGGTCTCCAGCCTCACCGCGTTCGGCAGTTCAAGCTTTCGAATGACCCGGAATTTATCGATAAACTCCGCGACGTCGTCGGCCTTTATGTCGCGCCGCCGGCCCACGCGATCGTCCTGTCGTTCGACGAAAAGAGCCAGATCCAAGCGCTCGACCGCTCGCAGCCCGGCCTGCCGCTAAAGAAAGGACGGGCCGGGACGATGACCCATGATTATAAGCGCAACGGCACCACCACGCTCTTTGCCGCGCTCAACGTGCTCGACGGAACCGTGATCGGTCGCAACATGCAGCGTCACCGCCATCAGGAGTTCATCCGCTTTCTCAACCTGATCGAAGCACAGGTGCCCGCCGGCAAGGCGATCCACGTCATCCTCGACAACTACGCCGCCCACAAGCATCCCAAGGTCCGCGAGTGGCTCGGCCGGCACCCGCGCTTCACCTTCCACTTTACGCCAACCTCGTGCTCATGGCTCAATGCCGTCGAGGGTTTCTTCGCCAGGCTGACCAACCGCCGCCTCAAACGCGGCGTCTTCCACTCGCTCGTCGACCTTCAGGCCGCCATCAACCGCTTCCTTGCCGACCACAACGAAAGCCCAAAACCCTTCGTCTGGACCGCTGATCCTGATAAAATCATCGCCGCGGTCAGACGCGGGCACCAAGTGTTAGATTCGAACCACCACCGCGGGACAGCGCAATCCGCGTCATCGCCGAGACCATCTGCTCGCCTTTGATGCCCTGATCGACGTCGATCGCCAGCGCCTCGCGAGTGAACGCATCGATCACCGTCAGCGCCCGCAGACGCCGACCGTCGAACAGCGCGTCGAACACGAAGTCCATCGACCACATCTCGTTCGCCGCCAGCGCCGCAGGTTGCCGTCCGCGGTTGGCAGCGCTCACGTTGCGGCGGGGCCGCATCCTCGAAGCCAACCTAGCGGACGATTTATATCGCTACTTCGAATCGGCCGTGGGTTTGCGTGTTGCGAGCTCGAACTGGCACCGGGCACCAAGCCCTGGTTCCGTGACCATCTGTTCAAGGCCTTTAACCGGCTCGACCGAGCATGGCAGCGCCGGGAAATAGATAGCGCGATGGCACCAGCCACAGATTTGGGATCCTTGCCCACAAGGTTCCGTCGCCCACGGTAGATGCTGTCGGGTCATCACGCTCCTATCACCGTCCTACTCATGGTTACTGGCATCCGTGCTATTATCAAGCCAGCCCATAGCCCGTAGACGCAGATCGCGGGAATGGCCTCGTCAATGGCAGCTTTGCCGAACCGGTCTGCTGGCGCGTACTGCATGGCCGGGATGTGGGAGGGGGCGCAGCCTTCCAGTGCGTGACGGTTAAACCGTACGCATGCGGCGGGCCGTCAAGAACCTCGGCCGGCTCTGAGTGAGTCTCTTGCTCAACCATGGTCATTTGTTCTTGACATCATAGAGTCAAAAATCGGACTCCACGTTACAATCATTGGAGCCTTTCTCGGAGTGGTATGGCCCAGAACGTATCTTTTGAGGAGGTATTAAGTCTATACGCTGGGCTCATTTCGCGGATTGCGCTTTCGCATGAAGCCGACAGTGGTCACCGTGAGGATTTGAAACAGGAAATCGTTCTTGCGGTATGGCGTGCCTTGCCGAGTTTCCGGGGCGATTCGTCGCTCAAGACCTTTGTTGCCAGCATCGCTCAAAAACGCGCGATAACCCATATCAGCCGGCAGGCGCGGCACCCTGCCACGAGCCAAGTCAGCCTGGAATTACCGACCTTGGGGCCGCTGCCTGACGAACAGGCGATTGCGGCCGACAAGCGCCGTCGGCTGCTGGTCGCGGTGCGCAGCCTGAGCGTTGCACAGCGCGACACGGCGACATTAATGCTTGAGGGTTTTTCGTTTCAGGAAATTGCTGATACTCTAGGGATCACCGTCAACGCCGCCATGCTCCGTTGTCAGAGGGCCAAGGTAGCCATGATCGAGCGGATGAAAGAGCCCGATGGAAAGCAAATTTGAAGACTTGGAAATTTCTTGGCGCGTTGACGCGACGGACCAGCAGATGGCGCAATTGAGTGCGATGACGTCGCGAGCGCTTCGCCGTGCGCGGTTGATTGAGGGCGTTGAACTGACCGTTTCGGCCGCGCTGATGATTTTCATTATTTTCGGCATTTGGCGCAAGGGCACGATTGCCGCATCGTTGTTCGGCGGGCTCATCGTGTTCACGCTATTGTGGTCAGGTTGGTCGCGCTATCGTTCGCGCCGCGTCGAATGGATGGCCGATGGTGCCAGTCGAGAAGCCTTTTTGGGCACCGCAGTCGACCGGATGCGCGCTCGTGCTCAGCGCACGATGTGGTCGCTCGTGCTGATGGTGCCGGCTTCGCTGCTCGCCATGTTCTTTTCGGCCACGCTCGGCAATAAACCCGGACTGGCGACGCGGATTGCGACTGGCTCGATCGGCAATGTGCTGCTGGTTGGTGGTCTTGCCAGCATGGCCGCCACCCTGGCATATCTATGGCTGCGGCTGAAGGACCAGCAACGCCAGCTGCATGGTCTTACAGCGATTTTCGACAACTATCGCCGCGAAAGTGCCGATGACGAAGGTTCCCATCGTCGCGAATAAATGCGCTGAGGGCCACAATTAAAAAAATTTCGAGTTGCGACAGAAATTCGGATTTGCCGAGACTAATCTAAACGGCGGATCAATCGGTCTGTCGTGTCAAATAACTATGGTCTAATGGTCATCGGCTAAGCGATAACAATCGCTTGGCTGAGATGCATAGCAACGTGCAGTATCGTAAACATAACGTGGTTCATGGTAAGTTTGGCTCAGCTCTTCGAAACAGGGGAACCGAAAATGGACTCGAATATATCTCACAACCGTCGCAACATCACCCTCCCTCAGCTTCGTACCAAGGTTGGGTTCTGCGGAACTGTCACCCGACAGGAAGTCGGCGGGCCGGTTTGCCTTGGTGTTTTTATCGGTCTTGTCATCGCATAGCCGCGCCCGGCGATGATGTTGGAGAGGGCCGACGTCGGCGATTTTCTTGCCGGATGGATCGTGCGGCCCCTCCCGCATCTCGCACTTGTGCCGGGTGCGCATCAGCGGTGCGCGGCACTGGGCTTTCAACGCCAAGGCCGTTGGTTAGGCGCCGCAATACGGCCCGCTCTGCACTTTCATCGGCCCAACTCGCCACAGGTGGGAGGGCGACGACCCGGATCGTGGCTTATCGGGCCATGTTGACTCATGCGCCGTTGCAGCCGTGGCCTTCAACATAACCGGGTAACAGCTGTGTGGGACGATAAACTTCCCCCACGATATTTCTTGGCGGCGCGGACGAAGAACCCACACAGTCTAATGTAATTATTTCGGCGAGAGCGACAGGTTTCCTACGCGCCGATGACTAATCATTCAGGCGGCCGACAAGCACCTGCCAAAAACGAGAACAGCGTCCCGATCCCATCGCTGCACGGCATGCCGTGCAGCGAATGATTGCCCTTTTCGTGAACTGCCGAGGAGATGGTGATGACCCCGACTGAACAGCAATACCGGTCGGCGGATGGATTGCAGCACGCTCAGGCTCCCCAACGCGCGACCGATCCGTTCTATGGTTCGGTGCCGCCGACACTTCAACGGCTTCGCGTCGCGCTTGATGAACTTGCCGCGCCCAATCTTGCCTCGGTTCAGGCGCTCGTCACGGCAGTGCTGGAGGACACGCGGTGGATCGACGACTGGCTCGTCGACATGGCCATTCGTGCCGGCGCCAACGCTTCCTATCAACCTGCACTCGCAACCCTGAACAACGGCTTTTATCAGGGTCTCGCCATCTTCGCCCATTCGTTCGTCAGGCTGTCCCTTGGCGTGCTGCCGATCGACTCGCTTGCCAACAAGAAGGTTTCGCGTCGCGGACCTGCATCAATCACGTTCACCGGCACGGTAACGCTCCAGAAATTCCTTCGGTCGGGCGGCGCGCGCGTAACGATGTGGCATGCAAGGCCCGCCAGCGATCTCTTCTCGCTGGATGATCAAGACCTGTGCGGACCGGGTAACGCGCGAAGCCTGAGTGACGGCGATCTGCTTGTCCTCGACGGCCGCAGCGACAGCTATGTCATTGATCATGCTGCGAGCGCCATCGTTGTCCTGCAGGCCGAACTTTCGATTGAGCGGAGCCCGTTTGCCGTCGAATATGACGCATCCTCCATGATCGCCACGGCTGCGAGCAGCACTGACGAAGGGGCATCTCGAAGCCAGATGCTGATGTCGTTCCTGGCCGGGCTCGGGCGCGCTAGCGACGTTGCGGAAATCGCCCGCTTCATTGATGGACCTCATTTCTTTCTGCGTTGGCATGCCCTGAGCGCCTT
>JBBSVJ010000245.1:0-4909 GCA_038233665.1 Lysobacterales bacterium | reverse complement strand
CGATTTCGAGCACATCCTGCGCGTGGTCGACAAGTTCCTGATCGAACTTGAAGCGCAGTTGCTGGAGAAGCACGTGTCGCTCGATATCGATTCCGAGGCACGCAAATGGCTGGCCGAGCATGGTTTCGATCCGCAAATGGGAGCGCGACCGATGGCGCGCGTCATCCAGGACAATATCAAGCGTGCGCTTGCCGATGAGCTCCTGTTTGGTGAACTCGCAGAGGGCGGCAAGGTTCGCCTGACTGTTCGCGATGGCGAACTCAAGGTCGAAACGGAAGCGTCGGAGAAGCTTCCGGCCGTCGTCGAATAATGGGTGCTGTGGTGAAGCACGGCCGGTCGTTGCGAGTGGCAATCGAGGTGCCAGAGAGAATGTTTCTAGCCGGATGAAAATTCGGCTTCGCTCGCACTATTCCCTTGATAAGCCGCTCGCAACAACAGCGCCGCCGCGTAGAGCACGACGACGACAACGCCCCAGCGCAATACGTGCAGTGGCAAGCTTTTAACCACGTAGGCAGCGAGCAGAACGGCCGGAATGCCGCCCAGTGCGAGGCCCAGCACAATGCGCAGGTCGATACGTTCCGTGCGTACGAAGCGCACTGCGCTAATCGGCATCAAAAACGCGCATGCGCCCATCATGATTGGAAAAGCCGCCGTTGGATTGAGGCCCATCAAACTCAACAGGATCAACGAAGGCGCATACAGCCCAATTCCGAAAGTCATCAAGACACCAAGTAGAAAGTGCATCGCGACTGCGATCGCAAACAGCGAGCCGCTTAGGGTCAGCGCGTTGCCCCCGGAAGGCACCAAGTCGGCGTTGGTCATCGCATAAAGTACCGCTGCGATCAGCAAAGAGACGCCGACGACGGCTTGTACCGTGCGCACACTTAGACGTTGCACCAGCGGAACGCCCAACTGGGCACCGACGACCGACGAGGCGATGCACGCCAGCAGCAATATCGGATCGACCTCGATCAACTTGATGAAAATCAGTGCCTGGCAAACCGTTGGCAAGGCATGCCCGGTATTCAGGGTGGCCGGAATGAAACTGTCGGGCACCAGTTTGCGCAATTTGAGCCAAGCGGTCGTCGGCGCGAACGAGCCAATGCCGAGAGCGTCAAAGAAGTTGGTGATTGCACCGAGTGCAACGGCTTCCGCCCGTGGTCTGCTCTGTCCCCGTTGAGTAGCGAACCGTAACAAGAAGCCAAGATAGAGCGACGCAATTAGAACCAGAATTGCCAACAACACAGTGACGATCATGTGATGGGATTTCGCGCGAGCTGCATGGAAGAACCTTCCAGTTCGTTGATTGCGATGAACAGGGTGAATTCAATCTTGATCTAAGCTCGATATCTCGGGCAGCCAGACTCGGTCGCGCCGAGGACGGGCGTCAGACAGCCGAATTCGAGGCGTTCATGTGCGTAATCGCCACCGATTGTGCATGACTTGGTTGACGATAGCATCCACAATTCATTATCAATTTCGCCGAAAATCCGATGGATAACGTACGATTGGCGATTGTTGGTTTGATAATCAAACGCGGAGCAAGTTGAATGTCTGAAGCATTGCCAGACCGTCTCTCGGTCGATCCCAAGAGTCCCTTCCATGATGAGGCTTTATTGGCGCGGGGAGTCGGAATCCGATTCAACGGCGAGGAACGAACGACGGTTGAGGAATATTGTGTCAGTGAGGGCTGGATTCGCGTCGCAGCAGGCAAATCACTTGACCGTCGAGGAAGGCCAATCACCTTGAAAATCAAAGGCGAGGTCGTGCCGTTCCTTCACAGCGCCGCGTCAGAATAGTCGGCACGAATACTGCGGCAGAAACCGGTAACGCTGAGATTCGATGCAAGAAGTAGACGTTTATCTTTAGCGAAAGTGTGATGAACGAACGGCTGCGGACAGTGACAGCGAGTCTGCAGACGGAATGTTCGAGGCTTTGGATTGAAGGGCTGCGGGATCTCTCATTGACGCGCCCTGAGGGATGCACGTAGAAGAATTACTCTCCCTCATTTCAAGCTTCAGGCGGCGCTGGCTTTTGTGTAGTTGTCTGCTCAGATTCCTGATCGTTTGCTTCGGTAGCATTGGGCGGCTCGACCGAAGAGAAATCCAAGTTGGTCGGTTCCGGATCATCCTTGATCGGAAGATCGGCGGCTGATGAGAGTTTCAGTTCCGCACTCTCGGTATCGGCGCGGAGCTTCTCGTAGGCATCAATCAAGTTATCTGCCAGCGCTCGATAAACCGGTTTGCGGCAGACCAGCGAAGAGCTTGCCCTGGCCAACAGGCAAGCGGCCAGGATCGGCAGAAACATCTGCTGATTGGCGGTCAGTTCCATCGAAATGACGGCGGCCGTCAGCGGTGACTGGGTTACGCCAGCCAAGTAAGCGGCCATCGCCAGCAGGATGACAGCGGAGGGATCGGTGCCGGGCAGATAGGCACTGATGTTCGCACCGAAACCGGCACCGACCGAGAGCGCCGGCGAAAAAATGCCGCCAGGAATCCCGGCCCAATAGGACGCGATATTGCCGCAGAACTTGAGCAATCCGTAAGCGTCGGTCTGGGTCATCTGACCTTCGAGGATCGATCGCGCCTGATCGTAGCCTGTGCCATAAAGGCCGGTTTCCGATAGTTGACTCAGCAACACCAGAGCCAAGCCACAAGCTGCGGCAAAGATAATCGGCTGACGTTTGCGCAGACGGCCAACGAGCCCGCGAAAACCGCCATCGTGTGGAAGGATAAGTCGTGCAAACATGCCGCCCGCCAAACCACACAGCGCCCCGGTGACCAGCACCGCGAGCCAAGCCTTGCCAAGCGGCAAGCCGACATTGATATGGCCGAAATACGCGTAGTTGCCGAGGATGCCGAGCGAGACGACGCCGGCAATGATGACGGCCGTCAACAGAATGCCGCTCATGCGATGCTCGAAAGCGCCGCTCATTTCCTCGATTGCGAATACCACGCCAGCGAGCGGTGTATTGAATGCCGCAGCGAGACCAGCGGCTGATCCTGCCAAGATAAAGCGAGCACTTGCCGCTGGATCGTCGAATCCGAACCGGCGCCCCAATGAATAGAGCAAACCCGCACCGACATGCACGGTAGGACCTTCGCGACCAACTGAGGCGCCGCCAATCAGTGCCGCCAGAGTCAAGCCCATCTTGCCGACAGCGACACGCAAGGACAGCAGTCCTTGGCGGAACGGCTCGTCATCGATCTGCAAGGCGGCAATTGCCTGCGGAATGCCCGAGCCGCGGGTAGGTTTGAGAAATCCTTGCGTGGCCCAGGCGAGCAAGGCAAATATCGTCGGCGTGATCAAAAATGGCCAATAGGCATTGTGCGCGACGATCGTCTTGAACAAATCAAAGGCTTGGTCGGCTGCCTTGGCAAAACCAACTGCAGCTAGACCAACTAGAATCGCGCCAGTCCAGAATAATACCCGACGCCGCCACTGCACCGGAGAGAACAGCCGCTGCGCTGCGGCACGCCATGATACCGGCGGATGCTCGCGGGTGTCATCGGGCGAAGCTTGGCTCATCGGATGGCTGATTGGAATGGCTGAGGGACGAGCATGATACATGGCTCGCCATTTGCACCGAGCGACAGATCGCGCGAGCGTTCCCGCAATCAGGCATCGCAGGCACAAGTAGTAGGGATAAACTGCTCGCAGACATGAGCATCCTTGATAGTTGATTGCTGAACGGATACCGTTCGGCCAACGAGCGAATTTCGTGCAACGCGAAACGACTCCAAAAAATCTCGGGGGAGAATTGATGAAACGTATCCAATGGATATCGGCTCTATTGTGCGTAGCCAGTTTGCCTGCGTTCGCAGCGCAAATCGGCGATGGCCCGATCATCGAAGAGCATATGGATGAAGCGGCAATTGAAAGCGGCCAGGTGGGATTGCCGGCAATCCTGCGGGCAGGCGAGCACCTTTTCACGGATAAATTCAATTTGTATGACGGGCAGGGGCGACCCGCAACGACCGGCGGCGGAGCGCATCGAATCGCAGGAAGTTCACCAATGTTCATTCGCACATCGAGTCCCGAGGCGAATTCATGCGCGGGCTGCCACAACGATCCGGTAATCGGTGGAGCCGGAGATTTCGTAGCCAATGTGTTTGTACTCGCGCAGACGCTGGATCCTGTCACGGATTCAGTCAATTCCAATTTCAGCAATGAACGAAACACACTCGGAATGAATGGCTCGGGTGCGATCGAAATGCTTGCCCGCGACATGACCGTCCAGTTGCATGCACAGCGCAGCGCGTTGCAGGACAACGCGGTAGCCGGCCAGCGCAGCAGCGTTGCACTGATTTCCAACGGAGTTTCATTCGGTACGCTCAGCGTCGATGCGGACGGATCGCTAGACACCTCAGCGGTTGTCGGCGTGGATGCAAATCTGGTCGTCAAGCCGTTCCACCAGAAGGGCGTTGTCGTGTCGTTGCGCGAGTTCAGCAACAATGCAATGAACCACCATCACGGCATGCAAGCGGTCGAGCGTTTTGGTTTTGCGCGCACGCAGACCGACGATTTTGATGAGGATGACGTAGTCAATGAACTGACCGTCGGTGACATGACGGCGGTGACATTGTTCCAGGCGGCGCTGAGCGTGCCGGGCCAGATGCTGCCAGACAACCTCGAAGCGTTGCAGGCCATGATCAAGGGTGAACGACGTTTTGAAAACATCGGTTGCGCGTCTTGCCACGTGCCGAGCATGACCCTGCAAAGTCGCGACTTCATCGAACCGAATCCATACAACCCGCCGGGCAATCTGAGCCCCGCCGATGTGCAACACATAGTCCGCTTCGACATGACTGCCGACAGTCAACAGCCGCGTCTTGAAGCGGCAATTGAGGGCGGCGCAATTGTGCGAGCCTATACCGATCTCAAGCGCCATGATCTTTGCGACGCGGAT
>JBBSVJ010000244.1:0-4966 GCA_038233665.1 Lysobacterales bacterium | reverse complement strand
CGGCCTGCCATCACCTCTACCTTCATCCGTGCTGCTGCCATCGAGGTGAAGAATTCCAGGCTGGGCGCAGCGTCCGGTTCAAGCGGCGACCACCAAGTCAGTGCGAATTTTCCATCGGGCCATGGCCCCGAAACCCCCGCAACGGGAACGCTATTGACGTGGGCGACGGAGAGCGCTCCTTCATAGCGAGATTCCCAGCTGACGGATGAAGCCAACGTTGCATTCTTGGTTTGAAAAAGGCTGGACATGATACCCATTGTGATGCGCTCCTGATTGATGGTTTTCCTGGTTCAATCAGTACAGAGCAAACCGCGTGCCAAGGCCGCTCAAGATGGACGCACGTCACACAATTCCCGAATATCTCGACCTTCCAGCACTCCATCTCGGCATTCGACGTGCTCGTCCGCCCATTTAATCGAATGCTAAATCTCCATTCAGCGCGGCGGAATGCAGGGTTGCGAGGTTTAGGGATCTTTGTTGTCACCCTGTGACATCCAGAGAGCGAAGTCGGCGCTCCAACGGTTCGAACTGTGTTCTAGCGCACATTCCTTGATGGTTGCGGCATTCCCCAGCTGAACCGCGAAACCGACACGCGCTGTCGTGGACAGTGAACGCTGACGAAAAAAAACTGTTCGCAAGCGGACACTATTCATCAGCTTTCTATTGGGCTGATCTTTAAATTCGTAACGATATCAGTATGTTAAGAAAATTCCCCCGCTTGGCATAGCTCCTGCTCTATTAGGCTATGGATATCGCACGCCCCGAACTCAAGCAACGCAAACGCCGCCGCCAGCTCCTGATTGGAGCGGGCCTCGGAATTCTCGTCATCGCCGCTGCCGCTGGCATCATGGCGCTGGGCCCTGCCATGCCCTCGGTCGAACGCAGCAGTGTCCTGGTCGACACGGTCAAGCGTGGTGAGCTGCTGCGCGAGGTGCGCGGACCCGGAACACTGGTGCCAAAGGAAATTCGCTGGATCGCTGCGGAAACATCGGCGCGTGTCGAGCGCATCTTGGTCAAGCCCGGTGCGGAGGTCCAAGCCGATACGGTCATCATGGAGTTGAGTAGCCCTGAGGTCGATGATCAGCTACTGGCCGCAAAGACAGCCTTGACCGCCGCGCAATCAGATTTGGCCGCTAAGCGGACCGAGCTGCAATCCCGGTTGCTCGATCAAATGGCCGGGCAGGCACAGGCAAAAACCGACTACGAAACCGCTCGTATGCAGGCAGAGTCTGAGAAGACGGTTGCCGAAAAGGGGATCATTCCCGCCGTTCAGTACAAGAAGAGTCTGGTCGTGCTCGAACAGCTCAAGTATCGCGTGGATATCGAGCAACAGCGGGTTGCCGAGTTCCGCCGCAACATCAGCGCACAACTGGCGGCGGAAAAGGCGCGTCTCGATCAGCTGGCCAATACGCGTGATCTTCGCCAACGTCAGGTAGATGGCCTGCAACTACGAGCCGGTATAGCGGGCGTTCTGCAGCGGGTTCCGGTGGAAGAAGGCCAGCAGGTCGATGCCGGCAGCAATCTGGCCCGCGTCGCACGCCCTGGTAACCTGATGGCCGAATTGCGCATCGCCGAAACACAAGCCAAGGACATCCTTATCGGCCAGGCCGCGCGGATTGATACGCGCAATGGCATCGTCGATGGCCGCGTGTTGCGCGTAGATCCAGCGGTACAGAACGGCACCGTGCAAGTGGATGTCGAGCTCGAAGGCAAGTTGCCGGCGGGTGCGCGTCCTGATCTTTCGGTGGACGGCACGATCGAGATCGAGCGCCTCAAAGATGTCTTGTATGTCGGTCGCCCGGCTTTCGGCCAACCCGATTCGGAGGTGCGCTTGTTCAAGGTTGATGCCGATGGTGTTGCCGCGCGCGTGCCGGTTCAACTCGGTCGCAGTTCGGTCAACCTGATCGAAATTCGCAATGGTCTAAGTGTCGGTGATCGCGTGATTCTTTCCGATACCAGTGCCTACGATCAAAGTGACAAAATTCGCCTGAACTGACAAAGAACTAAATATTTTTGATGGATCGCCGCGAGACGCGATGCTTTCCTGGACCACCGATCAAAAGCATCACGCCTGGCGGCGCTCCTACCAAATAAAAGAAGCATCAGCCACTCGCTATTCGAACCACAGGGCTTTTCATCATGACCGCAACTAACCGCTCGCTCATCCATCTCGACAATATCCAGAAA
Source organism: Lysobacterales bacterium (assembly GCA_038233665.1). Classification (GTDB taxonomy): domain Bacteria; phylum Pseudomonadota; class Gammaproteobacteria; order Xanthomonadales; family Rhodanobacteraceae; genus Dokdonella. Next base: position 2,779 of record JBBSVJ010000244.1, on the reverse strand, counting down.
GTATTCCTGACCGATGAGGTCGAGACGCATGCGCTGGCCGGCGTGCATATCGATATCGCCAAGGGCGAGTACGTGTCGATCACTGGACCCTCTGGCTGCGGAAAGTCGACCTTGCTGGCGATTCTCGGTTTGCTCGATACGCCGACCGAGGGTCGCTACACGCTCAACAATCGCGAAGTCGCCGACATCGGCGCTAGCGAGCGCGCGGCCATTCGCAATCAGGAAATCGGCTTCGTCTTTCAGGCCTTCAACCTGATTGGTGATCTCAGCGTGTTCGAAAACGTCGAGCTGCCGCTGACCTATCGTGACGGCGTATCCAAAGCCGAGCGCCGCGACCGTGCCGTCTCCGCACTCGAGCGTGTCGGCATGGCGCACCGAGTCAAGCACTATCCGGCGCAACTCTCCGGCGGTCAGCAACAGCGCGTCGCCGTCGCTCGCGCCCTGGTCGGCGCGCCGTCGATCCTGCTCGCCGATGAGCCGACCGGCAACCTCGATTCAAAGAACGGCGAAGCGGTCATGGCCCTGCTCGACGAACTGCATAAGGCCGGTTCGACGATCTGCATGGTTACCCACGATCCGCGCTACGCCGAATTCGCCGATCGCAAGATCTTCATGTTCGACGGTCGCGTAGTCGATGAGGACACCATGCATCGCCTGCGCCACGAGGAGGATCAACGCCTGATTCGCCCCGCTCGCAGCGCCTCTGTCGAGTCATGACCGGTTTGTTCGACGAGCTGCGCATCGCAGTCCGCAGCCTGCGCAAGCAGCCAGGATTTTTTCTCACGGCGGTGCTGACCATGACGCTCGGCATCGGCGCGGTCACAGCAATCTTCACTGTGTATGACGCCGTGTTGCTCAAGCCGCTGCCGTTTCAGGATGCCGAGCATATCGTTCGTATCACACGCGACAAGGGCTCCTCGGTGCAGGGCACGACCTCGGTGCCGGTGTTTGACGAATGGCGTGATCGGACCGAGAATTCGTTCGTGGCGATTGGCGCCTATGTGCCGGAAACGATGAATTTAGCCGGCATCGGCAATGGCGATGCGCAGCGCCTGTCAGTCTACAAAGTGACGCCAGGTTTTTGGGATGTCTTCAGTCAGCCGCTCGCACTGGGTCGCAGCTGGAGTGACGACGAGGAGAATCACAACGTTCGGGTGGCCGTTCTCAGTGATCGCCTGTGGCGCAACCGGTTTGCGGCGAAGGCCGATGTGATTGGTCGCGACATCCGTCTGAATGACGAAACCGTGCGTATCGTGGGTGTCGCTGAGCCGCGCTTTGCATTCCCGGATGACGTCCAGGCATGGGTTCCAACGTTCACGCCCGGCAATGCGCAGAACCGACGCACGATGAATTTCTTGAGTGTGCTCGGCCGCCTCAAGCCCGGTGTCAGTGAGGCGCAGGCGATGGCGTCGGTGCAAAGCGTCATCAACTGGCAGGTGCAAACATTTCCGGCGGACGAACCCGCGATGAACGCATCGATTGACTCATTGCAGGATCAGATCGGTGCGCCCGTGAGCACCGCGCTGTCCATGTTGCTGTCGGCCTCAGCACTGGTGCTGTTGATCGCCTGCGCAAATCTGGCCGGCCTCGTGATGGCACGCAGCCAAGCGCGCGAGCAGGAACTATCCTTGCGCCGGGCGCTCGGTGCAGGGCAGGGCCGATTGATGCGCCATGTGCTCGCGGAATCGGTGATCATCGCCTTGATCGGTGCCGGCGCAGGGCTGCTCGTGGCCAAACCGGCCATCGCCGGCTTGATCGCACTCGCTCCGGATCTGTTGCCTGCCTACAACCCGCCGTCGATTGATTTGCGCGTGGTTGCGGCAACTACACTCATTGCATTTTCTACCGTGCTTATTTTTGCCATGTTCCCGGCCTGGCGCGCGGCGGCCGTGGATCCCGTTCGGGCGTTGCAGGGTGCATCGCGCAGCCAGACCGGTAGTGTCAAACAGATGCGAGCCCGCTCGTTGCTGGTCTCGATCGAGATTGCGCTGGCGATGACCTTGCTGGCGGGTGCCGGTCTGCTGATCGGCAGTCTGCAGAAACTCGCAGCGGTTGAGTCGGGTGTCGCTACGAGCGACGTGCTGACGGCGCAATTCTCAATTTCAACCTTGACCTTGCAGCCTGGCGACGACCTCATGCAATGGGCAGGCAATGCGACCCAGGCATTGACGCCTCGACTCGATGCGATCGAAAGTCGTCTCGACGCATTACCCGGTGTCGAATCAGTCGCCTTGAGTTTCGGCCTGCCCGCGTCGGGTAACGCCGACTGGTCGAGCAGCTTCCAGATCGTCGGCGAACCGAAGTCCAAATCCGGGGTGCAATACCGTTTCGTCAGCAAGGACTACTTCAAGACCTACGGCATTGCGGTCGACGCGGGTCGACCGTTCAATGAGCTCGATGGCACACGCGCCTTGCTGCCGACCGAGTTGATCGTCAATCAGGCTTTCGCCGATCGCTATCTTGCCGGTGCCGATCCCCTGAGTCGTGAAATCGTCACCTTCGGAGAGGATCCGATTCGCATCGTCGGTGTTGTCGCCAATGTGAGGCAGGCCGGACTCGATCACGAGGTCAATCCCGAACTGTATTTTCCGGTGAGCAAGGCGATCAAGGGCGACATGAGCATCGGCCTCAAAGTGCATGGCGATCCGCTGGCCTATGCGGAATCGGTGCGCAAGGCGATGCGCGAAGTTGCCCCGGAAGCGCCGGTCTACGCCGTGCGCACGATGGAATCGGTGATCGGTTCTACGCTGGCCTTGCGTCGTTTCAACATGAGCTTGAT
>JBBSVJ010000243.1:0-4981 GCA_038233665.1 Lysobacterales bacterium | reverse complement strand
TAAGCGTCTTTGGCGAATCGCTGGCCTTGCTGCGCGAGCAATCCGCGGCGAGCAAGTTGTCGCCATCGGATTTCAATCGTCTGGCCAGGCTTGATCAAGCCGCGCGCGAGAATCGAATCCAGCGCGAAGCCATTGCCACCCGCCTGAGCTACCGGCTCATCAAGGGTCAGCGGATAGATGCCGGTGTGCTCGGCCTGCTCGAAGGCGACGGCGAACACAAGCTTGTCGCGTCCTTGCGTTTGCACATTGCCAACGTCGGCGAAATCGAAATTGCGCCCGGCGGCGAGGATATCGCGCGTCTCGAAACGGAGTCGGAAAAACTGGCGGACCAGTTCCGACAGGCATGCGCGAAACTTGGCGTGAGCGATCTGGCCGACGCCGAAAAGCGCCATGCGCGTCATCTCGATCTGGAACAGCAGATCGCACGCCAGCATGCCGAGTGCGCTGCGCTGCTCGGCGAGGATGAGGAAGCGCAGCTGAAGTTCCGGCTTGCGGAAGCGCAAGGCCAGGCCTGCGATATCAAGACGCGTCTCGATGGTTTACCCGCGACCGAGCCGGGCGCCTCGCTTGACTCAACGCGACGAGACCATGAAGAGGCCGAAGCCGAAGCCGCTCACGCTGATGATCAGCATGACGCGCTGGCCAGCCGGGTAGGCAAAGCCGAACTTGAACGGGAAACGCTGAAGACGCGGATCGACGCAGCTCGTGAACGACTCGAAGGGTCTGAGTCGGTCGCTGACGCTGAGCAACGGGAACGCCAATTCAAGGAGGCCGTGGTGCGTCGGGACGCGCTGCAGGCGGAGGTTGGCCAAGCCGAAACCGAACTTGCCGAGCACAATCCGAAATTGCTCGACGCCGACATCCAGCGCTTTGAGCAAGCGCTGCTGCTCATCGACAAACAACGCCACGATTTGCGCGATAGCATCAGCGCAGCTCGCGCCAAACTCGAAACCCTCGGTGCCGATGGACTCGACGAGAAACGCGCGGCTGCCGAAGTTTCAGTCGAGAAATTGCAGCGACGCAACGATCAACTGCGCTTGCGCGCCGATGCGCTGAGCCTGCTGAGCGCGCGTCTTCAATCCAAACAATCCGCACTGACCCAGCGTCTGTATGCGCCTTTGCGCGAGCGCCTTCAGCACTATCTCGCTATTCTTTTCCCCGGCACTGGCGCCAGTGTTGATATCGACGCTCTGCGACCGCAAACACTGATCAGAAACGATCAAAAAATCAGCTTTGATGCAGAGAGTTTTGGTACTCGAGAACAGCTCGGTGTGATCGCGCGTTTCGCGTACGCCGATCTTCTGAAACAGGCCGGCCAACCGACCTTGCTGATTCTCGATGACGCGTTGGTCAACAGTGATGCCGAGCGTCGAGAGCAGATGAAACGAATTCTGCACGACGCTGCACAGCGCCATCAAATTCTTCTGTTCACCTGTCATCCAGAGGATTGGCGAGGAGCCGGCGCACGGGTGATGATTGATGTTTCGGCGCGCTGATCGATGCGTATCTCAATGGTGCAGAAATTCTGAAACGATCCAAACCACTATAGATTTTCCGATGGAAAGTGACTGGTAGGAGCCCCCCTAGGGGCGAGCTCTTGCGCCAGTCGCGAAGTGAAGCTCGCCCCTGGTGGGGCTCCTACAGGTACATTTCTTACCCCTGATTCCTCGTGCCAAGGATTTGGTCAATGTATTCCCTAACAAGGCAGAGTCCGATCATTTGCGTATGCGATCAACAATGTTTGTTTTGTGCTACCCAAGGAATCGGTTACGTCGGGCAATGCTTGCGCCAACCAGGGAATGCCACCAATGAGTGAACGATCGACCACGCCAGTCGATGGCAGCAAGCTCGATCGCGGCTTGTTGATCATGCGTGCGAGTCGTCTCGAAGCGCTCGTATCCCCGTTGGTTGAACTGCTGGGTGCGACCCGGCCGGACAATGTGCTCGCCGCTCAGACCATCGTTGCCGCGCATCCGGGCATGAAAAAATGGCTGCAGGGCGAACTGGCTCGTGATCCTGGCATGGGCGGCATTGCGGCCAATCTTGAGGTGATTCTTCCGAGTGTCTGGATTGATCGTCTAGCTCAACAGCAACTGGGCCAGAAGGCCATCTCGTTGCCCCACTACCAGCAGCGGCATCTGCGCTGGAGCATCCATGAACTGCTGATCGGCTCGCTTGATACGATCGGTGTCAGCGATGCGCGGGTGGCTTCTTACTTGCGCGATGACGGCGATCGCGCGCACGCCGCCGATCACGCGCGGCGGCGTTTCCAACTGGCAGATCGGTTGGCCCGGATCTACTCGCAGTATCTGGTCTATCGGCCCGACTGGTTGCGTGCGTGGGAGCAGGGTCGGCTCGATCCGGCCACGCACGCAGCAACCGATCCGGCAATACGCACGACTGAACGTGAACTCTTGGCGCCTTTGTGGAAAGCGCTACACGCCAAACTCGGGCCACATCGAGGTGATGTCGTGGGTGAACTGATCGGCCGGCTTGAAAGTGATAACGCCGCTTCCGGTGATGCCTTGCATGTCTTCGGTGTCAGTCATCTGGCGCCGTCGGAATTGGCGGTGTTGCGAGCGTTTGCGAGAAACAGACTGGTCGCCTTGTATGTGCCGGATCCGTGCCGTGAATATTGGGGTGGACTTGGCCGCGATCGCGCCGCATTGTCTGTCTATCGCGACGACGAGCTCGCACGTATCGAAGCCGCCGGCGAGCGCGACTACTGGGTGGATCAGGATCACCCGCTGCTGGCGCGTTGGGGGCGCATGGGCCAGCACTTCATGCTCGCTTTGTCCGATGGCCAGAGCGAGGTGCTGGAGGATGTCCGTCACTGGCACGATGATGTCAACACGCCGCCGGTCAATCGCCTCGATCGCCTGCAGCAAAGTATCCGCAGGCTCGATCCCAGCCTGCTGTCAGTTGACCTGCAAAACAACGCCGACGCCGAAAGCGAAGATGCCACATTGCGCATCCATTCCTGCCACACGCGCTTGCGCGAGCTCGAAGTATTGCGCGACCAGATTCTCGACGCGATCGAACACGCCGATGCCGACGGCGAGTCGATCAAGCCGTCCGATATCGTCGTCATGGCGCCGAATATCCAGGCGTATGCCCCGTTGATTCCTGCCGTGTTCGGCGTGCCCGGAAGCGACCGTGAAATCCTGCCCTACCATCTGGCCGACGTCGCCATCGCACGCAGCCACTCCCTGTTCGGAGCTTTCCAGCGTCTGCTCGATCTGCCCGGTACGCGAGTGACCGCGCCTGAAGTCATCGATCTGCTGTGCGTGCCGGAGGTGTCGCGACGGCTGGGTCTCGATGCCGAGGACCTCGATGACCTTGCCGCATGGTTGCGTGAGAGTCGCGTGGCCTGGGCTCTGGATGGATCATTCCGTGAACGTTTCGGCGTTCCTGGCATCGCCGAGCACACGTTTGCCTGGGCGCTGGATCGCATGATCGCCGGCTATCTGATGGCGAATTCGGCCAGCGCTGATCGCCAAGCTGCGGTGCGCTTGGCCGATGATACCGAGCTGGCGCCATTGACCGGGATCGACGGGCCCGGTGCCGAAAGTCTGGGCGCGCTCGATCGCCTGCTGCAAGAGATCCAGAGCGTCTGTGATTTGGCCGAGCAAACGCTGCCGGCGAGTATCTGGGCGCTAGAACTTGAAAGTCGCTTTGAAGCGTTATTTGCGGCGGACCCGATGGATAGCGAGGCGCGCGAGGCGGCGGCGTTTGTACTCAAGTTCATACGTGGCATCGCTGCTGAGCCGAACACGGCGGGTGAAGATCCCGAACTGCACTTCAGCGTCGTGCGCGATCTGCTCGCCGAGCGTCTGCAGTCTGTGCCCGAGCGTCAGCGGTTTCTCATGGGCGGTATCACTTTCTGCGGCATGGTTCCGCAGCGCGCAATTCCATTCAAGCTGGTCGCTTTGCTGGGTCTCAACGATGGCGAGTTTCCGCGCAGCAGCAGCGATGCGGGACTCGATCTCATGAATCGCTTCCGTCGCCTCGGTGATCGCGATGTGCGCAGTGATGATCGTTACCTGTTTCTGGAGACCATCATGTCGACACGCCAGCGTTTGCACTTGAGTTACATCGGCCAAGGTGTGCGCGATGGCAAGCCGCGTAATCCGGCGCCACCACTGGCCGAATTGATGGCGGCGCTTGATGACAGCGCGGGTCTGGGCAGCGACGAGGAAACCAAACGTCCATGGATCGTGCGCCACCCGCTGCAGGCTTTCGATCGACGCTATTTCGATGCGCAGGATTCACAGCTTTTCTCGTATAACGCACGTTACGCCGCCATGCACGGTAGAGGCACTGAAACCGGGTTGCTGCCATTCTTTAATCGCAGCGATACCCGGAGCATGGATATCGAATTGTCGATTCCATTACCTCAGGTTCAGGCCTATTTCAAGAATCCCGCAAAGCAGGTACTCGAGAGCCGCATGCAAATCCGCCTCGATGCACTTGATGATGATCGTCTGCCCGATGATGAACCGATTGAGCCGAAATTCGAGGCGTTTGATTCCATCGCTCGCACGCTGTTTTTTGATGTGCTGGCTCGGCGGGCGACAGGCGACGCGGTATCGCTGGAAAAGATTCCGGCGTGGATTCGCCTGAGTGGACGGATGCCGCCGGGACGGGCGGGAGCCGCGGCCTGGCTCAGGGAGAAAGCGGCCTGTGAAGCGCTGCTGGCAACCCTCGATGAGAGTGCTGTATTCGCCCATGGCATGCCGGTTCCGCGAGGTTTCGATATCGATTTTCTGATCGAGGGGTGCCGCGTTACCGGTCGTATTGCGCATGTACTTGTCAATGAGAACGAGTGGCGTCTGTTGCGTGTCTTCCCGAACTCAAAAGACGAAAAGAAGGCGATGAAGTCGGAAAACGATCTGAGCTTCTCGGAGCGGATTTCGATGTTTCTAGATTGGGCATTGCTGCGTCTGCAAACCGCCGAGAAAGAGAGCGTACCGCCCGCTAT
>JBBSVJ010000242.1:0-5017 GCA_038233665.1 Lysobacterales bacterium | reverse complement strand
CTGAGTGCCGCCCAAGCCAGCAGTCTGCGTGATGCCCATCTGCGACTTTTGGCCCGCTCACTGGCAACCAAGCTCGATGCACGTCCACGCATCACGACACGCAGCGATGAACTTGATCAGGCGACTCGAGCAGTGTTGCGGGTTGCCCGCGAACTCGACCTGGCTTTCGATTGATTGTGGACTTCAGATTGTCAGATTGAGGAACAAGGCCAGAACACTGACGGGATAATAGCCGACCTCGCTCGGTTCCTTATCGGCAGGAAACTCGACCTTGAGATTAGTCACGCCTAAATGTCAGTGAATCGCGCCAGACGCCGTAACCGGTGATACATGGCCCGCTATGAGGCGGATCGTCAGGCAGCGCTGATTGGCTTCAATGCGAGGATTAATGATGAAATGCCCGAGTTTCCAAACGGCAAACAACACGTCTGGCCGACTCTGCTCGCAATGCGGCGCGGGGCTGCGTTTTTTGACTTCCATGCGCGCAAGCAACGTGGCTTCAGGCACTGGGGAGACAGTACTGGCAGTGTCGCAAACTACAACAAATGTAAATACTGCCCGTGTGTTCATGTTAACCGTCATTCTTTGCGTTGCTCTCGGCGAAATGAGCTGGGCATCAGGCATTGCCGTTGCCGTTGCCGCCTCCAATACGTTGCACGCCACGGCGGGGCAAATCGACAACTCCTGCCGAATGGTCGTCGCAGCCTTGGACAAGGCCGCGCAAACGCCGTTTCACGAAACTGTTTCGGCCAGCGGCAAGCACTACGAGAAAATCCAGACCTCCACCACGCTGTACCTCGGCAGCAATGGAAACTGGCGAGTTCTCTCTTCATCACCGAAACAGCTGAGCACGTCGGCAAGCGAGTCCGGGTTGACGTTGAAAGGGTGCGCTGCAGTCCGCAAGGAATCGATCGATGGCGAGTCCGCCACGGTGTATTCGATGCAAGAAAGCATGCAAGGTAGCGACGAGAATTATCATGGGGAAATCTGGATCGATGATTCAAGCGCTTTGCCGTTGAAAAGCGAAACGAACGGCACGCACGAAGGACGCAAATCACACATCTCCACGCACTACACCTATACCGATGTTCGGGCGCCGACTGGCGCGAAATAACTTCACTGGGTTGATGGGAGTGTCGCCATGAAAAGATCCCTGCTATTTTCGCGCCTCAAATACTCCGTGCTCCTTGTGGCCTTTTTTCTTTCCATAACTTCCGCTCATGCTTCCGATCCGGCGTGTGCGCAGCTCATGGCTGCCATGCAAAAGCTCGCCATCACACCGAACCATCAGTTCATGATTCGAACCGCCGCATTCGACAAGGGGCAAAAATTGAGCGAGGTCATCATCACCGATACGACGATGTACCTTCAGGTTGCGGGCAAGTGGCAAAGCAGGCCGTATGACCCTAAGAAATCCGTGCAGGACTTGACCGCAGTCGGCGACACGCCAGGCCTGACATGTCTTGTTGCGAGTGATGAAACCATCGACGGCCAGTCGGCCAGCCTGATCCGCTCGCAGCAACGCCAGGAAGATGGCGACACGGTTGATGGGCAAATGTGGATTTCCAAATCGACCGGGCTGCCGCTGCGCCAGATCATCGACATGGATGTCGGTGGCACGCTTGGAAAATCGCATATGAAGGAGCGTTTCGAGTACACCCAGGTACAAGCGCCATCGTTGAAATAAGCACGACGAGGTCCGTCGTTGGAAACTGGAACCGGCCAGACCGGCAGCAAAGTCATCGTTGCCTGTACTACCAGTGGCATAGCTCGGAATTGGAGCAGCCGCCCTGCCTGAAGCAATCAAGCAATTGCTCGTTGCTTCATCGGCACGCAGATGCCCATATTCCAGACGATTCGGGCAATGGATCGGTCGGCGGGATCACGATTCCGGTGTTCGTCTGCAATCGGGTTTTCGCACTCGGGTTCTAATAGCTTGCGCATCCCGCAAGTGCCGCCGGTGCCGCGAGGAGTCTGTCGGATGTCAGTAGCCGTCTCGATATGACGTAACCCCTGATGCCATCGCTTCGCATGGCATAGCGGATGACTTCGATGATGAACGTCAAATGCGTCGAACGCGTCGTCCTGCTGGTGATTTTTCAGGCGCTTTGCTGCCCTCTGCCCGCTTGGGCGCAAAGCACCTACGTTTGGACAGGCGCGGTATCGGCCGACTGGAATACGGCCGCCAACTGGACCCCCAATGGCGTACCCGGCGGCCCGGCGGCGCAGGGAGGCAATCCTGAGGATGTGGCTGATTTCAATGCGTCCACCCGCACGTCGGTCAGCGTATCGAAAAGCGTTGAGCTCGGCGCCATCTCGTTTGGCTACGGTCCCGTTTATACCTTCCAGCTGAATGCTTTTCTGCAGCTTCGCCACGGCGTCCTCAATATCTCCAATACAACGCAACACCAGTTCAACGTCGGACCTGGCACCTTGTGGATCGAGCAGGATGGAGATGCAGCCAATAGCGTGATCACCAACAATCACGTGGTCGAGTTCAGCGGAACCAGTAGCGCGGGTACGGCGTTGATCGACAACACGAGCGGCGGCATCACCTACTTCGCAGGTTCCGCCAGCGCACCATTGGCGCGGATTGGCGGTGCCGGCACAACCGATTACTCCTACGCCACCGCAGCCTCGGCGGTTGGCTCGCTCACCGGTTTTTCCACATCGCGAATTCTTCTCGGTAGTCAGACGGTTTCGTTCGGAGCTCTCAACTACTCATCCTCTTTCGCAGGGCAGATACTCGATGGGGGATTTCTCGGCGGCACGGGTGGCGCTTTGACCAAGGTCGGTTCGGGCATCCTCCAGCTCACCGGCAATCAGGGATATACCGGCAAGACGACCATACAATCCGGTTTGCTCGTCGTGGATGGAACTCTTGCGAGTTCTGAAGTGGAGATTGACTCCGGCGCCCAACTCTCCGGACACGGTACTGCCAGCAACAATATCGCCGCTCAAGCAGGTTCGTTGATAGCGCCGGGCGATACCTCCAACCCGGTCATGCCTCCATCCAGCTCGACCCTGACTCTGGGGCGCCTGATTTGTGCCGCAAGCCCGACTATCGAGGAACGCATCGGCAACATCGGCGGCTCGACAGCGGGCACGTACCTGACTCTGACGTCACCGCTGCAAACGGGATTCTGCTCGCATCTATACTTTCGCTTGACCAGCGCCAACCTGCCCCTGCAGGTTGATCAATACTACTTGTTGGTTTTGGTTTTCGGGACAAGCAACTACAGCGCGGGCAATATCGATGTCGATTTCAGCTATTTCCCGGGCTATCGCCAGGCGACCGGTGCCATCCAGATCAGCAATTTGGGCTCTGTCACTTCGATCTATCTGCATTTAACCAGTCTCGGCGACTCGATTTTCAACAACAGTTTCGATTGATGCGTGAGGCACCTGCTACCTGAATTTTGAGGTCAAAGCGGATTTTGGCAAATGCAGCAGAGAGCGAACGGTAGGATAGACATCCACATCCACCCCAGGCAACGACTGCAACTCATCACGAGAAGCCCGCACCAATGCGTCACCTTGAGCGTGATAGCCACCAAGGACGAGACATTGGCCGAGCAACAAGCTTGCCTGTGGTCGCCACAATGGATCGGCGTCTTCATCCAGGCTGGTCAGGGCGGTTCGCAACAACGGCAAGGCTTCGTCGCATCGGCTGTTGCCAACCAGCAAATCGGCGAGCGGAATCTGCCAGCGGTATAGCGCGATCCCCTGCTCACCGACGAGATGTTTGCCGATTCGCAGGGCCTCGCGGTAGTCGTGCTCTGCCGACGTCATGTCGCCTGCGTATTGCTCGGCAATCGCGAGACTCCTGAACGCCACCGCCACGTTGCCGGAGGATTCACCTTCGCGATGGCGTTGCAAATCGAGCGCGTTCCTGGCGAACTTGACTGCCTCCGCGAAATGGCCTTGCATATCCAGCGTCGATGCCAGGTTCTGGCTGTCGGAAACAGCCGTACTCTGCCCGTTGTCGCCGCGCACACGCGCCAGCACCTCGCGCTGCGTGCGTTCCGCCTGGGCGAACTGTCCTGCATGCAGAAGTGTCGCGCCGAGATTGTTCTGCGCCGTCAGCGTATCGGGATGATAGTCGCCCAGTGTCCTGCGATAGCGTTGCAACACTTCGCGGAACATCGGAACGGCACCTTCGAAGTCGCGGCGAACGGTCTTGAGGATTCCGAGCATGTTCAGGCTTTCGGTGATTCTCGGATGATCTTCCGGCAGCGTTTTGCGAAAAATATTCAGCGCGTCGAGCGTACTGTGCTCGGCCTCGGCAATACGGTTGCTCGATTCCTCCGCGCCGGCAAGAGCCAGCTGCGCGATGCCAACCAGAACGTGGCTCGCGCCATACACCTTGCGACGAATCTCCAGCGCGCGCTCAAGCAACGGAATCGCCTTGAGGTGACTGCCCGAGTTGTCGAGAAATACGCCGTAGCTGATCAGTGAAGTCGCCACTTGTGCATCATCTGGGCCAAGGCTTTTTTCGCGTATGGCCAAGGCTTGTTGATACTTTGCGCCGGCATCGGCTGTCTTGCCGAGGTTGTCGAGATTGGTCGCGAGGCTGTCGAGGCGTTGCGCGGTTTCAACGGATTCGCCGCCATAGTGTAATTCGCTGAGTGCGAGTGCTTCACGGAACGGCGCATTGGCCGCTGCAAACTCCCCTCGATTTTGCAGCAATTGAGCCACGTTGCCGAGGCTCTCGATGATTTCCTGAGCATCCTTCGGCAATGTCGCTCGGCGCATGGCCAAGCCTGCGAGCAACAACGGTTCGGCCTTGTTGAAGTCAGCCTTCAGCGCGTGGATTTCGCCGAGTTCATTCATGCTTTCTGCAACCTCGGCACCGCCTTCTGGGTTGACCTTGCGGCGCAATTGCAACGCCTGTTCTTCGAGGGGCAGTGCGCGCTCGTACAAACCCAGCGCCACGTACGTCGTCGCAATCGTATGCAACAAACGCGCATTCAAAACCGGGTCGGTCACCAGGGTCGAATGCAATCGCTCGGCACCT
>JBBSVJ010000241.1:0-5075 GCA_038233665.1 Lysobacterales bacterium | reverse complement strand
GGTTGCCGCGACAAAAATTTCTGACGCCACCTCGTTCAACGATGCGCCGTTATCCGCAAATCGTGCCAAAGCGGATTCGCGCGTAGCGCGCACGACACAAGCTGGCCCGGCGGATAGCGATCGACAGCGCAAGCTCAAGGATGGCGAATTGGTCGCCGCCAATCCAGCGGCTGGGCGCGCGGCAACGATCAAGGAGTCCGAACCGGTCGCGGCGGCCGATCCCGCGGCATTGGCGGCGGCCATGGCGGATGCGGGAGCGCCCGTTGCGCGCATCGACACAGCCTCAGATTCCCGACAGCGCGATCGAAAGCTTGACGCCAAGACCAGCAAGCCCATGCCGGCACCGGTGCCCGCAACGGCATCTGCAGTCGGCGCTGCGCGACAGGATGGTCTCAAGTTGATGTGGGAGCTACCACTGGCGACGCGTCAGAAATTGCCCGAGATTAAAGTCAGCATGCACGTTTTTGCCAAGGATGAGGCCCAGCGCTTTGTCATCATCAATGGCGAGCGACATGCCCAAGGCGACGATATCGATGGCATGGTTCTGGTTGAAATCCGCGCCGACGGCATCGTATTCGAGCATGAAGGCGTACGCTTTCTGTATCCACGCGGCGGTCGCTGAGCCTTTCAGGAAGGACGCAACAAAGCATGTTCGTCCAGCTGGATAGCCGACGCAAACCACGCCCACCTTGGGCAACCTTTCTCATGGTTGCCGCCTGCGTGACGATGTTTCTGTGGATTGTCGCTGAACCGGCTTCCGAGCGCGGCCGCCTGCTCAATATCTGGGGAACCGTGCCGACGACCCTGCTCGACAATCAGGTGGCTTGGCAGACCCAGCTGGTTGAGTTGCGTTTCGCTCGTCTGGTCACCGCCTTGTTCATCCATGCCGACTGGATCCATTTATCGACCAACATGCTGTTTCTGATCATTTTCGGCGTGCCGACCGAGCGCGCCCTCGGTGCCGGTCGGTTTTTGCTGCTTTTCATTGTTGGTGGCGCGCTGGCCAATTTGATCGGCGCCTTGACCTTGGCAGCGGTGAACGCGCCGATCATAGGCTCCAGCGGCGCGGTCTCCGGGGTGGTCGGTGCTTATCTGGCGCTGTATCCGCGAGCCCATTTGGGACTCGTGCTGCCGTTGGGGTTTTTTCTCGAATTCGTGCGTGTCCCGGCCTCGTTGCTGATCGGATTCTGGGCGGTACTGCAGATTTTGTTCACTTACGTTGGCCCGGCTTTCGGCGCAGTGGCTTGGTGGACGCATATCTCGGGCTTTCTGATCGGCATCGTCTTTGCCTTGATGTGGCGCCCTGGAGTGGCCCGGCGCGCGCGCGGTTCCTGAAAGCGGTTCGTTGTTTTCAGCAGGGCACACTACACTTGAAGGCATGAGCGACGTTTTCCCTCCTTCCGAACCACCCAGCCGACCAAAACCCGCGTTGAAGTCAACGAGTGGCAGCGCTGCCCCTGCGCCACCGGCACGCAAGACAAGCGCGACGCCACGGCCCGGCGCCAAACCGGTGACGCCAGCTGCGAAATCGACCCTGTTAGCGGCGGCCAGGACAAAGGCGGCAGCGGACGCATCAGTCGGGGCATCCAGCAGAGATGCCAAGATGGTCGATGTCGGGGCCAGAGGAGCCGTGCGAAAGCAGACAAAGGCTCGCACGCAAGTACCGCTATCGGCTGATGCGGCGAGTGCCGCGCCACCACCTTGGGCGCACAGTTCCGCAGACGAACCGCTACCCGCGTCGGCTACGAAGAAGTCCCTTGGGAAAAATGGGCCAAAGTCTTCGCCAGCGCATCCCGCCGATGCCTCGACGCGCTCCATGCGCGTGATCAACGCATTGACTTCGGGCTTGCACGATCCGTGGCGCGAGCGCATTCGCGAATATCTCGTGCTGATGCGCATGGATCGCCCGGTCGGCGCGCTGTTGCTGCTGTGGCCGACTTTGTGGGGGCTGTGGTTTGCGGCGAATGATTTCCCCCCGATCGCCCCGCTGATCATCTTCACGCTTGGCGTTTTCGTCATGCGCGCGGCCGGTTGCGTGATCAACGACTACGCCGATCATGGCTGGCTCGATGGCAACGTTGAACGCACGCGCAACCGACCGATGGCGGCCGGACGTGTCTCCAAGAAAGAAGCCTTGCTGCTGTTCGCAGGCTTGCTCAGCGTGGCCTTCGTGCTGGTGTTGTTTACCAATGCGCTGACCATCAAGCTGTCGTTCGCTGGCGCCGCGCTGGCCGCGGTCTATCCATTCTGCAAGCGTTATACGCATCTCGCCCAAGTCGTTCTCGGCGCGGCATTTGGTTGGTCGATCCCGATGGCCTTCGCGGCGGTCAGCGGCCAAGTACCGGCTTTGGGTTGGTTGCTGTTTCTGGCCAACGTGTTGTTTTCGACGATTTACGACACCGAGTACGCCATGGTCGATCGCGAGGACGACATCCGTGTCGGCGCAAAATCGACAGCGATTTTGTTCGCCGATGCCGATCGCCCGATTCTCGGCGTGCTCATGCTCACTTTCCTGTTCGCGATGCTGCTTTGCGGCACTCGTGCCGAGCTCGGCTGGCCCTATTTTGTCGGCCTCGGCATCGCCGCTGGTCTGTTTGGCTGGCAGCAATGGCTGATTCGCACGCGTGATCGCGACGCCTGTTTCACAGCATTTCGCAACAACAACTGGATCGGCTTCGTGCTGTGGGTCGGCTTGTTACTCGCGCTGGCCATTCGCTGAGCGCTACACATCGCTGGAATGTCTTCATCCACGATTCCGTTTTTCCACAGGTCAATCGTACTCCCGATCAATCGCAATCCCGTAGGAGCCCCGCCAGGGGCGAGCCTTCGCGCAAGGGTAGCGCATCGCTAACGCTTGGCCGGTGCGCGAGCGAGAGCCCACACGTCGACACGTTCGACGCCAGCACGCCGCAGCACGCGGGCGCATTCGCGCAAGGTCGTACCGGTGGTCATAACGTCATCCAGAATGGCCACATGCGCCGGTAGCGTGGCAGATTCGGCAACGGCAAAGGCATCATGCAGATTGCGCCGGCGGGCCTTGGCATCGAGTCCAGTCTGCGCACTGGTGCTGCGTGTACGAATCAGCGCATGCAGATCGAGTGGGATGGCGAGCGCCTGGGCCAGCGGTCTGGCCAGTTCAAGTGCCTGGTTGTAACCCCGCTCACGCAATCGCTCCCGATGCAGCGGCACGCAAAGCAGGCTTTCCGGTAGCGGACCGCTCAACTGAAGTCGCGCGCGCTCGATCATCAAGCTCGAAAGCAGGCGCCCGGCGGCGAGATCGCGCTGAAATTTGAAGCGCCCTTCCAGCAAGTTCAATGGATGCGCATAGAGAAACGGGGCCCAGGCCGAGGCGAACGGAGGTTCACGCTTGAGGCATAGGCCGCATTGCTCGGCTGGATGCTCCAACGGCAAGGCGCATCGGGCACAGCAGCAGCTGTTCAAGGGCAAATCGGCGCGGCACCCTGCGCACAGATCCGCGTTCGCGCTGCCCTCGCCGCCGCATAGCAAACATCGCGGCGGCAGGATCGCGCCAAGCAGTTGCTTGAGAGCAACGTCAACTTTTCGCTTCCATTCCAAGTTGACAGCCTCCAAAGACGAATCCAGACTCGTCGCACTTTACCGAAAGCCGGATGCCGCGATGTCTTCCCTACGCCACGACTGGTCCCGCGATGAGGTGCTCTCGCTGCTCGATCTGCCGTTTGCCGATCTGCTTGAACGCGCCCACAGCGTGCATCGCGCGCATCATGATGCCAATGCTGTGCAGGTATCGACCCTGCTTTCGATCAAGACCGGTGGCTGTCCCGAGGATTGCGCGTATTGCCCGCAGGCGGCGCGCTACTCGACCGGTGTCAAAGCCGAAAAGTTGTTGCCGCTGGAAACCGTCATCGAGCGGGCGCAACAGGCCAAGGCAGCCGGAGCAACGCGTTTCTGCATGGGTGCGGCTTGGCGATCACCGAAGGATCGTGATGTTCCCAAGGTCGCCGCGATGATCCGGGCGGTCAACGCGCTGGGTATGGAGACCTGCGCCACGCTTGGCATGTTGTCTGAAGATCAGGCCGAGGCTCTGCGCAGCGCCGGTCTGGACTATTACAACCACAACCTCGATAGCGCGCCCGAGTTCTACGCCGACGTGATCAAGACGCGCGAATATCAAGATCGTCTCGATACGCTCGGGCATGTGCGCAAGGTCGGCATGAAAACCTGCTGCGGCGGCATTGTCGGTATGGGCGAATCACGCGAGCAACGGGGTGGATTGCTGCAAACGCTGGCGAACCTGCCGGAACATCCGCAATCGGTGCCGATCAATCGCTTGGTCCAGGTCGAAGGCACACCGCTGGCTGGAACCGCCTTGCTCGATCCGTTCGAGTTTGTGCGCACGATCGCCGTGGCCCGAATCATCATGCCGGCCTCGATGGTGCGTTTATCGGCAGGTCGTGCCGAAATGAGCGACGAGCTGCAGGCTCTGTGTTTCTTCGCCGGCGCCAATTCGATCTTCTACGGCGAAAAGCTGCTGACCACGGGCAATCCCGATGTGCTTGCCGACCAGCTTCTGTTTTCGCGCCTCGGCATCCACGCGATGCAGATCGACACCGATGATGCGCATTCGCGAACCGTGCACGCCGACATAGTGAGCCGCGAGAGTGGCGAAGTTGCGACGGCCTGAGCGCAAGCCAACAGCATGATCCAGGATCTCCGTCCCGTGCTTCGGCAAGATTGGCGATGAGTCGACCCGCGCTGCTTGCGCGTCTTGTCCGCGGCTGCGAACAACGCGCCGAGGATGGTTTGCTGCGCCGTTTGCGGACCATCGATAGCCTCGATGGCATTTACGTGGTCAGTGACGGCAAGCGCCTGCGTAATTTCTCTGGCAATGACTATCTTGGACTGGCCCAGCACGGGCAATTGGTCGAGGCTCTCATCGTTGGTGCAAAAAAGTGGGGCGTAGGTGCGACGGCAGCGCATTTGCTCGGCGGACATCGAGAGGAGCATGCGGCGCTTGAGCAGGAACTCGCCGCATGGACAGGGCGCGAGAGCGCAATGCTGTTTTCAAGTGGCTACATGGCCACTCTCGGCATCAT
>JBBSVJ010000240.1:0-5094 GCA_038233665.1 Lysobacterales bacterium | reverse complement strand
GCAATTGGCGCAGGATCGTTGGCGCAGTCGAACAACAAATCGGCGGTAAAAGCGACTGATGGCCCAGCCGGCGACAGCTCGTAGCTGCCGATATCCAGCGCCAGCGTACCCACCGCCTCAGCCTCGCCACCGCTTGCAGCGACGCGCCAGAGCTGACTCACATCATCCTTAGTAGCAAGAAAATAAAGGCTCTTGCCATCCTCCGACCAGCGCGGCGTGTTCGCATTGAGTGCGGCATCGGTGACGCGCGTTGGCTTGCCACCGGCCATCGGCACCGTCCAGATGCTGAGCTTGCCCTTGTTCGCGGCGTAGTCGGTCTCGCGGAGCTGCAAGGCAGCGGTACGCCCATCGGGCGACAACTGAGGGTCAGCCACCCGATCCATCATGACCAAATCCATGGCAGTGAACGGTTGCGGTGCGGCGGCCGCCGCCGTCGCGAAAATCAGCATTGATAGAGCAATCCACGATTTCATCGGCATCAATCCCCAGCGAGTGAACGCCCGATGGTACGGCGGCGCGACGCTTCGTGAAAGCGCAATGGCTGATGACTCCCGATCCTTTGGCGCAAATGCTATGCGCCTGCTACTCATCGTGGCGGTCGGGTAACGGACGATAGGACGAGGTCAACTAGTTGGCAGGTCGGAAGTCATGGATGACGAAGTACGCCTGCCTGTTACCATCGAGCGGTTGTCTTTAACGAGGAGTCCCCTGATGAAAAACCTGCTTGCGAGCGCCATTGCGCTGTCCCTACCCTTGATGGCCTACGCGGCCGATGCACCGCAATTCGATGCCAATCGCCTATCTGATGAGGTCAAAACGCTATCTTCTGATGCGTATGAGGGTCGCGGCCCGGCCACACCCGCCGAGACGAAAACGATCGACTATGTGGTCAGCCAGTTCAAGGATGCAGGTCTCCAGCCCGGAGGCGATCTCAAGGACGGCAAGCGACTTTGGACTCAGGCCGTGCCGCTTTTGCGCGCGGAAATCCAAGGCAAGCCCTCGCTTTCGTTTGATGTCAAAGGCAAGTCTGAAACCTTGAATCAAGGCGAGCAGATCGCCGTTCGTGCGGCGATGGACGGATCAACCAAGGTCGATGTCAAGAACGCACCGCTGGTCTTCGTCGGTTATGGCGTCAACGCACCGGAAAGAAAGTGGAACGATTTCGACGGTGTCGATCTGAAGGGCAAGATAGCCATTGCTCTGGTCAACGACCCGGATTTTGAAACCGGCAAAGGCGATTTCGGCGGCAAGGCGATGACCTACTACGGCCGCTGGACCTACAAATATGAAGAAGCGGCACGCCAAGGCGCGGTTGGCTTGCTCGTGGTTCATGAAACCGCGCCAGCCTCCTACGGCTGGGCTACCGTGAAGAACTCCAATACCAACACGATGTTTGATGTCGTTCGCGAAAATGCGAAATCGGTGCATCCGCAGATCGAGGGCTGGATCCAGCGGGATACGGCCGTTGACCTGTTCAAGCAGGCCGGTCTCGATTTTGATGCCTTGAAGAAAAAAGCGCAAAAGCGCGGCTTCAGGGCCGTCACCCTGAAAGATGCCACCTTCTCAGCCAACTACGCCGTCGATTCAAAGGTCATCACATCGCAGAACATCGCGGCGCGCATCGAAGGCGCCAAGCGACCGAACGAAACGGTCATCTACAGTGCGCACTGGGATCACCTGGGCATTGGGCAACCTGACGCCAAGGGCGACACGATTTACAACGGTGCAGTCGACAATGCGACTGGTACAGCCGCCCTGATTGAGATGGCCCGCGCGTTTGCCAAGGCTCCGCAGCCCGAGCGTTCGGTGGTATTTCTAAACGTGACTGCCGAAGAAAAAGGCTTGCTCGGATCCGAATACTACGCCTCCAAGCCGCTGTATCCACTGGCAACCACGGTCGCCGTGATCAATACCGATGCACTGAGCCCGATGGGTGTCGCGCGCAACTTCAGCACCTCTGGAAGTGCCAAATCGGAATTGCTCGATGCCTTGATTGTGGATGCCAAGGCAGCGGGATTATCCTACGTGCCGGACCCGCATCCGGAAGCGGGAAGCTTCTTTCGCTCCGATCATTTTTCGTTTGCCAAACGCGGCGTACCGGCACTGTCGTTTGAATCCGGCAATGATCTCCTCGACGGTGGCGTCGAGGCGGGCGAAAAGGCTGGCAAGGAGTATGTAACCCAGCGCTACCACCAGCCGGCCGATGAATGGGAAGCCAGTTGGACCTTCGCTGGCATGATTCACGACCTGCCCGTCCTCTACAAACTCGGCAATGATCTGGCGAATTCCGATCGCTGGCCACAATGGGGCAAGGATTCAGAGTTCCGTGCCACGCGTGATGCCAGCGCGGGTGAGCGCAAGTAACATCGGATAAGAATCCGCGACTTCAGGGACTACGGATTGTCCGTAGTCCCTTTCTCAGCGGTCGTATTTGTCACCAGACGCGCAGTTCTGGATCCAAGGGTTCGCGTTGGAGTGAGCAGCCTGCTTTCCATTGCAACGCACTGAGGGCATGGCGCCCCGATCAGTCGCCGTACCTGCAAACGCAGCATCCCGCGCTTCGGCTTCGCTAACCCCTTGTTCCGTCAACGCGCTGCGTTCTTGCCGGCTTTCCCGCTTACCTGCTGGCGCGCGAATCAAACGCGCTTATCAACACACGTCGCAGCGGGCGATCGCCGGCTTACCCAAACTTGGCAAAAGACTCACTTCGCAACACGCGCCTGCAGAATGCTGCGCTTGACGGCGTCAATAGCGCAGCGTCCGCAGTCGTCAAAGCGCTATTTTTCTTGGCCGGTTTGCAAACATCACTCGGCGGCAGACTCTTTTGACGTTTCAACCGCACCGACCTTCACATTGCGCTTCGATCCGATATTGCGATCGAGGAAAGCCAGCACGCGCTGGTACATGTCTTCGACGTTTGCCTCATCGTAGAAGCCATGCCCTTCGGTGGCCTGATATAGCCAATCGACTTTTTTGCCGCGTTTGAGCATGGCATTGCGCAAGTTCTCGCCCTGCACCGGTGGCGCGCGTTTGTCCTGGCCACCGACAATCAGCATGACGTCGGCCTTGATGCGATCAATCTGGTTGATCGGCGATCGCTGAGCGATCAGCTTTTCATCCGAGCCGAGAACCATGTCGAGATATCCTTCGCCACTGAACGATTGTGGTATGTCACCGCGCGATTTCATCAGACGCAGGTCGTAGACGCCGACATATCCAATCGTGCACTGATATAAATCCGGTTCGCGCACCGCACCCTGCAGAGCCGCATAGCCACCAAAGCTGCCGCCAAAAATACAGATGCGGTCGGCATCGGCCGCGCCTTGAGTGATCGCCCAACGCGTAGCATCGGTGACGTCATCCTGCATCTTGCCGCCCCACTCGCGATAGCCGGCCTTTTGAAAGGTCATGCCATAGCCGCCCGATCCGCGATAGTTGACCTGGAGTACGGCGTAGCCGCGACTGGCCAGCATCTGCACGACGGGCTCGTACTCCCACGTGTCGAAAATGCCATGTGGACCGCCGTGGACAAACACCACCATCGGAAGGTCCTTCGCGTCTTCCTTGCCCGGTGGCCGGGTCAGATAGCCATGCAAGGACAAACCATCGCGGGACTTGATCGAAAACGGCTCCATGACAGCCATCGCCTCGGGCTTGATCCACGGCGCCCGAGCAAGCAAGAAGCTGAGCTTCTTCGCTTTGGCGTCGTAAAGATAAAACGAGCCCGGATCGCGATCGCCTTCAACGACGACAATCGCCTTGCTGCCATCCTTGGTTGCGTTGCCGAAATGCACGTCTTCACCGGGAAACTGCTGCATCAAGGTAACCAGAACCTTGGCCTCCTCGGCATTCTTGTCGAGCAAGGTGACCGCGGTGCGACCCGGCATCGAGCGAATCGCGAAGAGATCCTGTTCGTCGAAGGTCTGCTCGTAACCACTGGTCCCCGAGTCGACGCCACTCCACAAGGTTTTGAGCTTTCGTGTGGCCACGTCCCAGAGACACACGCCGCCACGATTGCGCGAACCACCGCAATCGAAATACACACCGTCGCCGGCACGATTGAACATGATCGGCCAGATCACGTCACCGCGGGTTGCCTCATCCGACACGACCTCCCAATCCTTGCCGTCACCCTCACGGTAATAGACCTTCTGCTTTTGCTGATTGTCGCGACCCGCGGCAAAACGCACCTCGCCCTTGTGGTCGGCAAGGAAAGTCACATCGGGTAACGGCGCACTCGCGACAAAGCGGTTCTTGCCTGTGCGCACATCGATCCGACGGACTTCCGAGTGCAGGCTTTCACCGCCAGCGATCGCCACATGGCTCAAGTTCCAACGCTGAACAGTGATCAGCGCATTCTTGTCGTCGTCGCGCAGATCGTCGAGCATCCAGGCGCTGGCGTATTCGCTTTGCTTCCTTTCAATATGGCTGCCGGTCGATCCGGATGCGAGATCACTGGCACGGTAACCAAACAAGACCTCGTTGCGCTTGCCATCGGTGTTGACGGCGAACAGCTCGCCCGTGCTTGCGGGCACTTCCAGATTCCCGACATGCTGGGCCACCGAATAGACAATCCGCTCATCGGAAACCCACCAGAACCGATACACCTCGTCCTCGTCGCGCGGACGCACCGTCAACCCGGTGCTGTTGGCGAGATCGATGATCGACAGCACAACCTTGCCATCGATGATCGACGATGCGGCCAAGTGTTTGCCATCCGGAGAAATCTTCACCTGCTTGAATTGCATGTGTTTCGCAAATTCGGCCAACGGAATCGGCTCCGCCGCATGAACAGCGAGACCCGCGACCAAAAAGATCCCCGCCAAAACAATTCTTTGTATACGCATCACGACTCTCTTTAATGTCTTGAGCTGGATAATTTACACTATTAATCAAGCGAATAAAATTCAGGATCGAGGGACTCGCCCATAGCGGTCTTCAAGCCGAACGATGTCATCTTCGCCAAAATACTCGCCACATTGCACCTCGATCAGATGGATATCCTTGTCGGTCGGATTCTCCAGCCGGTGCACGGTTTCCATCGGGATATACGCCGATTCATTGGCATTGAGCAGGAATTCGCGCTCGCCGATT
>JBBSVJ010000239.1:0-5096 GCA_038233665.1 Lysobacterales bacterium | reverse complement strand
TGTCTTCGCGAAACGTACCCGGATAAAGACCCGCCGCGGCAATTGAGCTGGTGTGATGGAAACATCCGACCTTGAGCACTTCGGCCAGTTGCACCGCGTGACGCGTTCCGTCGATATTCGCCGCGACCTGGCTGGCCTCATCGGCTGACAAATCGTAAAGCGCCGCGAGATGGAAGAAATGAGTCACCTTGCCGGTCAAGGCTTTGAGTTTTGCAGGGGTCACGCCAAGACGTGGTTTGCCAAGATCCCCGGTGACCGCAATCAGTCGATCCTTGTCCGCACCCAAGCGTTCACGCAGTTCCTCAAATCGGGCCATCGACTCCTTGCGCACCAGGCAATGAATCTTGCCCTTTCGCAACAGCAACTTCTCGAGCAAGTGACGACCGATGAAGCCGGTTGCGCCGGTCACAAAATATGTCATTTCCCACTCCATTCCGGATTGAAACAACCGCCGCTTGTTCGTCAACAGTGAGGATCAAGGACGCCGCTGTTGTGAACAGCATAATCGTCCGCCGGAATCGTTTCCACGCCCATGGCGCCAAGGATCACGGCGATCGCGTTGACCCCCTGACGGGTGCATGATAGAAAGTTACGGCGCAGGGGGCGCGTCCATCCAGGCTCAAAATCATGTCAAAGCTTCAATCCAGCTTCGAAACTGCCGCCGATGACATCAAGAAGCTGAGCGAACGTCCCGACAATGACACGTTGCTGAAGCTCTACGCGCTCTACAAGCAGGGTGCGGATGGCGATGTTTCGGGACCGAAGCCCGGATTTTTTGATTTCGTCGGCACCGCAAAGTACGAAGCCTGGGCCAAACTCAAAGGCACCGATCAGGACGACGCCAAACAAAAATACATCGATCTGGTTGCTAAATTGCGCGCCTGACTGCCACGCCACTCCGCACGGGAATCCTGATGGCGCGACAAACCCGCGAACTCATCCTGGAAACTGCCTTGGGCATGTTCAACAGCCAGGGCGAGCCAAACGTCACGACCAATCACATCGCTGACGAACTCGGCATTAGTCCCGGCAATCTTTACTACCACTATCGCAACAAGGACGACATCATCGGCCACTTGTTCGCGCGCTACGAACAGCGCATCGACGGGGCACTGGTTGTTCCGGATGATCGGTTGCCGACCCTTGAAGATGTCTGGCTGCAGTTGCACGTGATTTTCGAATGCATGTGGGACTATCGATTCGTTTACCGCGATCTGGTCGACATCCTCTCGCGTAACCGCAAGCTCCGTCTGCACTTTTCTCGCATCCTCAAGCGCGCTTCGAGCAACGCGGCAGAAGTGATGCGTGGCCTGGCTGCCGCCGAAATATTTCGAGCGAGTGCCGATGAGATCAACGCGACCGCCGAAAACATCGTCCTCGTTGCAACTTTTTGGCTTAATTTCGATGCGGTGCGCCACGCCAAGAGCGAATCCGGACAGCTCGATATCGGTCGCGGTATCCATCAGGTGATGATGCTGATCGCACCGTTTCTGCGTGATTCCGAACGCCTGCATTTGAATACGCTCGCGGGTGCCTACCTGCGCTGAGAGCACCACGTAAAACGGCCGCACAAGGCGGCCGTTCTGGATCGATCAATGGCGGCTGACTATTTGGCAGCGCGCAACTGACGAGAAAGCTTGTCAACGCGAGCGATCAGCGCATCGACGTCAGCCTTCGACGGAATGCCTGCATAGGACATCACGCGACCGACGCCTTGCTCGAACTTCGCTTCTGCATCGTGGCGGATCGCCTTGAACCGCTGCTTGACTGGCTTCAAGCGACTGTCAACGATCAACATGACCTCGCCCGACACTTTGCGCACCAGCTTTTCGCTGCTGGCTTGGTAGGACTTGCCTTCGCTGACCATGCTTTCAAACAGCACGACACCCTGCTTCTGCGCGATCGAGAATGCGCCCAGACCAGCAAGCCAAACTTTCTGGACTTGGTCTGATCGGCTCATGCTGGTCGTCTTGACCGTGGAATTTCGTTTGATCTGCTTGCTCATCTTGGCGTCTCCTTGAATAGGGAAGTTCGCCACGAACGGGCGATGCCTGCATCATCGGCGATCACGCTTGAGCATTCACACTATTGCAAACACACGATTCAGACGCGAAAGCCGCTCAGAACTCTGACAATTTACCAATTGGGTCGAATTTGGCTGCTTTCCTGTTTTCGATCCCAGGCACGCAGCTCGTCGCGAATGTGGGCGATACCCTGGCGGCCCAGCGTGCCACGTTTTTCGTCGAGCAAGCGCGCGTCAAGCAACTCGGCGAGGCGCTGCGCGGTAGGCAACATGGCTTCCCAGGCATCAAGTGCGGGCATTGGTCCGGGCAAGGCCATGAACAAGGTCAGGCCCTGCGTGTCCAGCGACTCGATTCTGGCCATGTCGAAGTTGCCCGGTTTGAGCATGTTGGCCATGCTGAAGACCGGCCCGAGATCAGGCTTGGCTGCGTCCATCCGGTGGAAAATACCCCGGTCGCCAAATTCGAGACCCGCTTTTTCCGCGGCGACAACGAGATCGCTGCCGGCGATCATTTCGCCATCACGCGCGCAGACGAACACGGTAATGATGTGCTCTATAGGAATATCCGGGCGCAAACCGACAGGCTTTCTACCGGGACGACGCGCCTTGGATTTTGATCCGGCCCTGCCATCAGCATGCAGGCTGCTCTCCCCGCCTCCACCGAGCAGGTCGAACTGTTCTCCGGCAAGAGATTCACCGTCTTCCAGTTGAGCATCAAGATCAGCGGTAAAAGTAGGCTCGACGCGCTTTCCTCCCGGATTTCGGAACAAGGTGCGCTTGCCCTGCCCCGGCTTTCGCGGTCGCCCGAAAAAATAGATCAATGCCAGCACCGCCAAACCGACGATAAAAATGATCACGCGCATCTCAGTTGCGCTCATTGCTTGTTGCTCCATGCCTAGGCTGCTCCGGCGAGTTTAGCGGCTTCGGCCAGATCAACCTGGACCAGACGCGAGACACCCGGCTCGCGCATGGTTACACCGCAGAGCTGACTGGCCGCTTCCATCGTCGCCTTGTTGTGGGTAACAAAAATAAATTGTACGGATTGACTCATCTCGGTAACCATTGCCGAAAAACGCCCGACATTGGCTTCATCGAGTGGTGCATCGACCTCATCAAGCAGGCAGAACGGTGCGGGATTGAGGCGGAAGATCGCAAACACCAAAGCGACCGCTGTCATCGCCTTCTCGCCACCCGACAGCAGCGAAATAGACGTTACCCGCTTGCCCGGTGGCCTCGCCATGATCGAAACGCCGGTTGAAAGCAGGTCATCGCCAGTCAACTCCAGGTAGGCCTGGCCGCCGCCGAAGAGTCGTGGAAAGAGTTCCTGCACGCCCGTGTTGACGCGATCAAAGGTGTCCTTGAATCGCTGACGGGTCTCGCGATCGATCTTGCGAATCGCCGCTTCCAGTGTCTCCAGCGCGGTTGTCAGATCAGTCAACTGCGCGTCCAGATACACCTTGCGCTGGGATTGCTCTTCGTATTCCTGGATCGCGGCCAGGTTGACCGGCTCCAAGCGACGAATCTTCTGCTCCAGATCTTCCAGATCCCGCTGCCACTGAGCGGCCTCGATCTCCTCGGGCAATTCCGCGAACAGGGTTTCAATCTCGAATCCTGCCTCGGTGATGGATGCTTCCAGAGTTTGCGCGTGCAAGCGACGTTCTTGCTCATTCAGTCGCAAATTCCCAAGCTCTTCACGACGCTCGGTCAGCGCATCGGCAATGCGATTGCGCTCGATTTCGTACTTGCGCATTTCCGCATCGCGCTCTTCCAACGCCTTGCGAGCTTCGACCAGTTGCTTGTCGACCAGCAAGCGTTGATTGAGGCAGCTTTGCCGTTCGCTTTCGAGTTCGACGAGCGGGTCGCCACTGGACTCTAGTTGGGCGGCAATCTCGCTGCGCTTGGATGTCAGCTGATCGAGCTGCGCTTGCATGCGTTGCAGGGATTGTTCGAGCGAAGTCAGCGCTGAGCGTTTTGATTCCATCGACAACGCCGCCTGATGTTCGACATCGCGCGCTTCTCGCGCATTCATGCGCGCCTCTTCGCGCGATTCGAGCAATTGCCTGCGTGCCGAGTCGAGTTGCTGGCGTTGCTGCTCAAGCTCACCCATGCGCTCAACCGCCTTGTCCAGACGACCGCGCGCTTCGCGGATTTGTTCGTGATCGGCATCGAGTTTGCTGATCAACTCGCCAAGTTCGCTGTCGACACGGACCAGGCGCTCCTGAGCACTGTCCAAGCGTCCGCGCTGACTTTGCAACTGACCCGATATCTCGGCCAGTCGACGATGTCCCGCATGCGTCTCACGTTGCGCATCATCGCGATCGCGCTCAGCTTCTATTCGCGCCAGACGTGAATCTTCCAGCTGTGATGCGTGTTCTTCGATCTCGGCATCCAGCATTTCGATGCGCTTGCCCAGCTCGACGATTTCACGCTCACGGGCGAGTACGCCCACTTGCGAGCCTTGCGCGCGAGCGACTCGCGCAAAACCATGGCCAATCCATTCACCCTCTGCGGTGATGATCGATTCGCCTTCGACAAGCGTCTCGTTGTACGCGCCCAACTCAGCCAGCGAGCTTGCCGTGCGCACGCGGCCAAGCAAGGCCAGTGCAGCGACAGGACCGCGCACATGGGCGGCCAGTGTGCCGACAGCACCAGGCACTGACGCCGTCTCCGCTTTGAGCAACGTTAAATCGGCTTCACTGATTCGACCCAACTCGGCTTGCAAGTCTTCGGGGGATGCGACGAGAACCGCGTCGAGCCAGCCTTGCAGGACGGTTTCGACCGCGCGCTCCCAGCCACTATCAACATCCAGCGCTTCGCCGAGGCGGCGCGGATTGCCGATGCCTACCTGCTCCAGCCACTCCTTGACGCCACCGCCATCCTCGCTCAATGCCGCGTGTTGCAACGCTTCCAGTGAGGACAAGCGTCCGCGCGCTTTCTCAAGTTCGCTACGCTTGCTGCTCAAGGAGGTTTGCAGATTGCGCTCCTGCTCGACGATCGCCTCGAAACCCTGGCGCTTTTCATCGAGCACTGCGGTCAGGGACTCGACCTGCTCGCGCAATTGCGCCTGTTCCGC
>JBBSVJ010000238.1:0-5137 GCA_038233665.1 Lysobacterales bacterium | reverse complement strand
GGTTTTGATGAACGATGGATTGCCAAAGCCGCAGCAACAGCACCGTACGAAATCCGCAATCTGCGCATCGAGGATCCGGATCATTTCATTACTGTGGCGTCAGCGAAGCGCTTGTCTCTCGATGTACCGACCTTGCGCACATTCGCCAGGCCGGATGACATCGTGATCGATGAGGTGATGACGATGGGTCCACGGCCCGCGGCGACCAACGCGATGCAAGGTGTCGGCACACACTTGCTGCTGGTCCATGGCTACTGCTCGGGAGGCGACTGGCCCGCTTCACAATTCAGCAATGATGCGACGTTCGCAGATACCAATCAAAACCGCAGCAACGATGAATTCGCCATTCGCATTCGCGACTTTGGTTCCACCTGGAACTCGTTTGGCACCGTGTCGCACAGTCAAGGCGGCATGGCCTCGCTGCATCTCTACACCTACTATTGGAGCGGTCTCGACAACGCGACCGGCAGTCGACTCCTGCAATCGGTTGGCACTCCGTACCAAGGTACCAATCTGTCCGGCATCCTTGCCACGCTCGGCAACTGGTTCGGGGTTGGCTGCGGATCCAATAGCGACTTGACCTACAGCGGTGCATCCGCGTGGTTGTCCGGCATTCCGAGCTGGGCACGCGCCAAGGTGAACTACTACACCACCTCGTTCAAACTCACCCACTGGTGGGTCAACGATTATTGCCAGTTCGCCACCGATCTGGTTTTGAACGATCCCGAAGATGGCACCACCGAACAGGCCAACGGCCAGCTTTCTGGCGCAATCAACCGCGGCCACACGGTCGGCCAATGTCACACCAGCGGCATGCGTGATCCTGCGCAATATCTGGACTCGAATCGCAATGCGACCATGAACGGCAACGCGGCACGCTGAGCAAGATCATTCGGAGGTGTGGCAATTGCTGCGCCTCCGAATGATTACCGAGTGACGCGAGAATTAATTCGCGACGAAGACGCCATTTCAGCTCAGGCGGTTTGCGTAATAACCGTCAAGTAAGCGTCCGCATTTATTCGCTTTTGTTTCAGTTTTTCGGATTACTTGCACGCGCTGCCGCAGGGTGGCGATTTGCAGTATCGGCATCACCACCGATACGGTATCGTGGATACTTCCGTGGTCGCCGATCGAGTCTGAAGTGAAGCGTTCTTCCCGATTGATTCTTGTTGCGCTGGCTGGCGTGGGCGTGGCGCTGGTCGCGTTCGCGTTGATCCGTTATTGGCAAGGCCCGCGTCTGGCCGCTTACCGCATTGATGCTCGGCCGCTTGTACAGACCGTGGTCGCCACGGGTCGTATTGTTTCGGTTTCGCGCGCGCAAGTCGGTAGCCAGATTAGCGGCGTGGTGACTGAGCGGCGCGTGCGCGAAGGCGATCAGGTCGAAGCCGGTGATGTTCTCGCCGTGCTGCGTGCAAACGACCTTGAGGCGAATGTTCGCGAAGCGGAAGCTGCGCTGGCACAGCTTGAGCAATCCTCGCGGCCTCAAGCCCAGGTGGCGTTGCGTGATGCCGAAGCACGGCTGGCGCAGGCGACTCGTGAAACGATTCGGCGTCGTGACTTGATCGCTCGCGGGCTGATCGCGCGTGAAGCGTTGGAGCAGGTTGTGCAGGCGGAAACTGCCGCGCGTGCCGCTGCCGAACAGGCACGGCTCGCGGCGCGCACCTTGGGTGCCGGCGCACCCGGTGAGAACGTCGCGCGCGAGCGCGTCGCCGCCGCCCGCGCAGCGCTGGACAAGACCTTCATTCGTGCGTTGGTGGCGGGAACTGTGCTCACCCGAAATGCCGAACCCGGCGACGTTGTGCAGCCGGGCAAGGTGCTGTTTGAAATCGCGCGCCAAGGTGATACCGAAGTACTCGTGCCGCTCGATGAAAAGAACCTAGGCCGGATCTTGATCGGCCAGACCGCGCAGTGCGTAGCCGATGCGTATCCGGAGCAGCCCTTCGCGGCACGGGTAAGCTTTATCGCGCCCAGTATCGATCCGCAACGTGGAACTCTCGACCTGCGCTTGACGGTGGATCCCGTGCCGGACTATTTGCGCCAGGATATGACCGTATCAGTGAACATTGAAACCGGTCGGCGTGATCGGGCGCTGGTGGTTGCGAACGACGCGCTGGCCGGAATTTCCGCAGGCAAGGCCGAGGTCTGGCTTGTCACCGCCGGCAAGGCTGCGCGTACCCAAGTGACCCTCGGCCTACGCGGTCTTTCCGCCTCGGAAGTCACCGCCGGCGTCACCGCCGGTGACTGGGTGCTGGCCAATGGCAAGGCGGCTATCGAAGAGGGTGCTCGCGTGCGAGTCGTTCAGGAACAAATCCCGTCGGCTGGCAGCGATACTTCTACACGCAACGAACTGCCGGTGCAGTTCAACTGATCATGTGGATCGAATGGACGCTGGCGCTCCGGTTCCTGCGCGAGGGACGCATTCAAAGCATGCTGATTCTGGTCGGCATTGCGGTCGGGGTCGCGGTCATCGTGTTTCTCACCGCCTTGATCACGGGCCTGCAGGTCAACATCATCGACCGCACGCTGGGCACGCAGGCACATATCAAGGTCGAAGCGCCGGACGAGATGAACCGGATTCTTCCGGCGCACGCCGGTGTCATGCAATTGATCCTCGAGACCCGTCGCGCCCAGCGCCTGCGCTCGATCAACAACTGGCAGCAGGTGCGCGATGCGCTCGACACGTTGCCACAAGTGACGGCTGTTTCGCCGATCATCTCCGGACCGGCCTTTGCGCGGCGAGGCGAGGCGGTTGAATCGGTTGCACTGGTCGGCATCAATGTGGAGCGCTACACGCGCATCATCCCGCTGCAAGAGGACATCATCGCCGGCCAACTGCGCGTCGGTGCAGGCGACGCGGTGATTGGCAGTCAGCTAGCGCGAAATCTCGGTGTGAGCGTCGGCGACAAATTGCGCCTCGATGCCGGCCAAGGCCGCGGCAGCATCCTCAATGTCGCCGGAATCTTTGAGCTCGGCGTGCGCGAACTCGATGCGCGCTACGTCTATCTCGATATGACGCAAGCGCAATCGCTACTGAACCTGCCCGGCGCCGCTACCGTCATCGATATCACCGTGCGCGACATCTTCGGCGCCAACGAGGTCGCCGCGCGCATTGCTGGGCTGACCGGGCTGAAGGCGGAGAGCTGGATGCAAACCAACGGCCAGCTAATGAACGCGCTCAACTCGCAACGTTTGTCTACGCAGATGATCAGTTTCTTCGTCGCCATCTCGGTCGCGCTTGGCATTGCCAGCGTGCTGTTTGTCAGCGTGATCCAGCGTACGCGTGAGATTGGAATTTTGCGTGCGATGGGCATCACGCGTCAGCAGATGCTGCGCGTATTTCTGGTCCAAGGCGGTATCTTTGGTCTGCTCGGATCGTTGGCCGGAGGTATCGCGGGTTATGGGTTGGTCTGGGTCTTCAACCATTTCGGCCCGAAGTTGTTCTATATCCCGGTCAATCCGATGCTGCTCGTGACGAGCTCGATGCTGGCCACCTTCACCGGCATCATTTCGGCCGCGATTCCCGCCCGTCGCGCGGCACGCATGGATCCGGTACAGGCGATCAGGAATGTCTGAGAAGACACAGGAAGTTCTGCGTCTGCACGGATTGCGCAAATCCTACAACGTTGGTCTGCCCAACGAAGTGGAAGTGCTGCACGGGCTCGACATGCTGCTCGCGCGCAGCGATTTCACTGCGCTCGTTGGCGCCTCCGGTTCGGGCAAGAGCACCTTGCTCAATCTCATCGGCTTGCTCGATACGCCGACAGCGGGAGAGCTGTTTCTGCTCGGCGAAGCAACACGCGACATGGACGATGCACGACGCACCGCGCTACGCGGCAGTGCGATCGGTTTCGTGTTTCAGTTCCATCATCTGATCACCGCATTCACGGCGCTGGAGAATGTGTTGATGCCGCTGATGATTGCCAAAGGCAAGCCATCCAGAGCCGACATCGACCTTGCCCGCAACCTGCTCGCCGAAGTCGGCATGGATGCCTTCGCCGATCGAAAATCCGACCAGCTATCCGGCGGCAAGCAGCAGCGCGTCGCGATTGCCCGTGCGCTGGTGGCACAGCCAGCGCTCCTGCTCGCCGACGAACCCACCGGCAACCTCGACAGTCACGCCTCCGATGATGTATTTGCCTTGTTCCGCCGGTTCAACGAAAAGCTTGGCTGCGCGGTCCTCCTGGTCACCCACGACGAGCGAATCTCAAGCGCTTGTGACCGCGTGGTGACGCTGGAGGATGGACGCATCAAGGGTGACGGCGTCACCTTAGCAAAAAGCGGCGCTAAACCTTTGCGTGCCTGACGCCTGTTACCTTCAATCGCCCTCGCGTCAAAGCGCATGCCGATTTCAAGAAGAGTCTTGATTGTCGTTGTGATCTTCTTGGAGACTTCAGCCGACGTGTGAGGGAAATTACGAGGAGGCGTGGCAATGGTCACCATCGATTTTGACAAATTGCTTGACGGATTCGAGTTCGCAAATTTCGACGCAAGCCCCGACAGCAGCGCTTATGTGGATATGCAAACCGGCCACATCTACTGGGTGGCGGCTGAAATGGAAGAATTCGAAGCGATACCGGATGACATTGAAACCTCAGATCGCTACCTCATGCTGCCAGACAAGCGCGATCTTGAGCTCGGCCGAAATCTCGCCTTTGCATTCGCCGAGCAAGCCCTTCCGGGCGAGTACGAGAACGTGGTCGATTGCTTCAGAAAGAAAGGTGCTTACGGGCGCTTCAAGGATTTGCTTGATAAGCACGATGCCCTGGTTCAATGGCACGAATTCGAAGCGAAACAAACGGAAATCGCGTTGCGCGAATGGTGTCGACAAAACGCGATTCAGTTGGATGATCCTTCGCGGACTTGAGTCTTCTGGCCGAAATGGGAACAGAGGAACTTCATTTGTTCCTTCTACAGACAATTCATCTTTCAGGCTGTGTTGAGGAATCTATGAAGCGTCGCAGAAAATTCAGGGCGAAGTATCTAAAAATTCGTCGCCCCTGCGCAGGCAGGGGTCCAGCGCCTCTGCTTTTGATCCATCCATGCCAAGTAATAAACCAAGGTTGTGCCCCTGAAAAACAGCCTTCGCGTGCAGTCCATCAAGGATCGGATTTGTGCTGAGTTTCCTGCGCTCGGCCTG
>JBBSVJ010000237.1:0-5153 GCA_038233665.1 Lysobacterales bacterium | reverse complement strand
TCGCGAGCAATGCGCGTGATCGCGCGGCGAGGGACTCGCTGTCAAGGCGAATCAGCCCTTCGATGCGCACATACTCCGCGAAGAGTGGCATGAAAGTCGGATCGGGGGCGACATCGAGCCGGAACGTACGCTCGAAATCCTCGCCGTTCAATTCAAAGTAGCCGGCGTTGTGGAAATAACCCAGACGCCGCGCCTCGACATCGAGATCAGCGATCACGATGGTCGATTTGGTGTGCTGATTGCGATAGTCCGTACCTTGGGTATCAGGCAGCCACCAGGCGTCGGCTTCGGTGGAGATCAACTTGCCGGCGGCGAGAAATTCCTGCGCGTGCTCGATCAGCGGTCGCCAGCAATTGAGCTCCTGCACGTCGATCCCATAGAGATCGCGCAGCTCGTCGTGCGGCGGCTTGATGAAGGTCCACTGGTCGCCCTCGAAATCGATCGCGGCGACAAATGGCAGGATCGCCATCGGTTCGCAACCCAGCGCATGGATGAGCTCGATCCAGATATCGACATAGCAGTTCTTTTCCACCCAGACGCGGTCTTCCGCATGCAGGGTGTGACGCGAGTAGGACGAGGCATCGAGACCAAGAACGTTCATCGTCGTCTCAGCGCCAGAGTCGCGCGCGTACCTCGCCCGGCCACGCTTTTGGATCAAAACCGTGTGCCTGGAACAAGGCCATGACGATGCGCTCCAGGCCGAATCCGAGGCAGGCTGTATTTGCCACTGCGCCATCGGCAGTTTTGATATTGAATGCCTCGCCGAAATGATCCTGATGAAAATTGAACGAGCACACGGCGGTCGGGTTCTCGATGGATATCACCGGTACCAGCACCTCAAACTTGAGTCGCTGCTCTTTCTGGCTGACGGCAAGCATCCTGCCGCCCTTGCCGAAGAACGGATCCGAGGCCACATCGCTGACGGCATCCAGACCGAGCGACTTGAGCAAGGCGACGCCGCGATCAAGCCACATGTTGCGCCATTCGATCACCTGTTCGGGCGTACCGCAGCGGACGAATTCACGCACGCGGAAGGACTGCATTCTCGTGGGTTCAGGCGAGGGCTCGTGCCGATAGACCCAATTCATCATGCTCACCAGGCGACCTTCCGGCGGTACCGTGCCGGTGAAGCTTGGGTAGACCGGATAGCAGGCTGCCGGATTCAGCACGACGTCGGTCATGCCCTGGGTATCGCCCCAGGGTTCGCAGGCGTGGATGCGCTCGCTGAGCTTGCGCGCATCGAGTTCCTTGCCGAAAAAACTGAAAACGGTTCCGGCCAGATGCGGAAACGAATCCATGTAGTCGCTGCATTCCAGTACCTTGCGATCGATGACCGGAGGAAACACGAAATACTCGGCGCCATCGTCCTTGGCAATCTCGGAAACCAGAGCGTTGAAGTGTTCGAGGACGTCTTCAAACACCTGGCCGCGGCCGAAGACGCCCTGCACGCCGACCGGAACGATCAGGCCGTTGGCAACGAGTCCATCATGGAATTTCTGCGCATCGTAGTCGGTAGCCGACATGTTCAGTCCCCCTTGAAGACGAGAAGCATCGAGGCACTTTTGCCAGCGATGCGTTCGTTGGACACCATCAGTGAGCCGGAAAGCACGTCGCGATAATGGCGGCCGACGCTGAACGGGGTATCGTTCTTGTAGGCCAGAATCCCGATGATCTGCAGCGCCTCGTGGACGAGC
This sequence comes from Lysobacterales bacterium, assembly GCA_038233665.1. Lineage (GTDB taxonomy): Bacteria > Pseudomonadota > Gammaproteobacteria > Xanthomonadales > Rhodanobacteraceae > Dokdonella. The sequence continues at coordinate 3,459 of JBBSVJ010000237.1, read as the reverse complement.
TTCGGCGCCATTTCCGACGAGCTCATCTTGAGCTGATTCATCTGCAAGGCCCAGCCGAGTGAAGTCAGCACGTCGTGCTGCGCGGCTTCGCCCTCGGCCAGCAGCTCATCAAATTCAACCGCGCAACTCTCCCAGTTGTTTCTCATCGCCTGCAGTTCAACATGCACGCGCGCCAAACGTGTCGCGCTCGGCGGCACTGATCCCGGCATTTTGCGCGCCTGAGCGCGCACAAACTGTGCCGCGCGATCGACCGCATTGGCCGCGATACCCCACCACAGGGCGGACCAGAGGATATGTGAATACGGCACCATGCTCAGGGACGAGGAATCGGCGTACGCGCCGGGCAGGATCTGATCCTTGCTGCCATGGCCTGAAAATTTTGCACCCGGGCTGCAGGTTCCGCGCATACCAAGCGTGTCCCAGCCACCGACATCACTCAGTGTGTAGTTGCTCTTCTCGAACAGCACGAGCACCTGGTCGCTCGCCGCAGCGTCGGCGGCGCGCCGACAGGTAACCAGTTGCGCATCCGCGTGCTCGCCGTAGGACGTTGTGGTCGCGTCCTTGTCCAATCGCATGCGATCGCCATCAACCTCCACCGCGCAGATACTCGTGCGCGTATCGCCGAACGTACCGTTCTCCGAGGTGATCGAGGCAATCAGATGCTGCTGTTCGACCAGATTCTCGCGCATGAAATTTTCGAAATACGCCGATCCGGCGCCATGTCTTGCGACGCAGGCGACCTGGATGTGGTGCATGGCCAGGATCATGGCCGAGGATCCGCATCCCTGAGCCAGCGTCGCGCACTGGGTAGCCAGTTCGAGCATGCCGGCGCCGGCGCCGCCAAACTCTTTCGGCACGGCGGCCGAAAGCAAACTTGCCTTCTGCAGGGCTTCAACGGTTTCGCGCGGAAAGCGACTATTCGTATCCACGTCCGCCGCGTGCACTGCGGCCACTTCAGTGGCGATTCTTGCAGTCTCGAGGATGCTTGCGCGTTTCTTCACGCAGGAACGTGTCGTCATGTCTAGATCCCCTGGAATTTACGGTGCCGAATGGAAAAGTGCAGACCTCTCTGCTGCAATTTCCCGGCACAGGATACCCGCTGATTCTGATTTACTGAACCTGTCAACGCAAACAGTCGTTATCGATCGACACTGTCCACGGCGCGTACGGACGCATCGATCTGGCTTCGATCGCGGCGTAACATGGTACGGTCGCGACGCGCATGAGCGCCACCACGGAATCACCGGAATGCCGGAAAACATGAGTTCAAACGTGTCGGCGGTGCGTGAATTACGCAACGTCATGGGGCGGTTTCCCACCGGCGTGGCGGTGGTCACGTTCCTGCGCGATGGACAACCAGCCGGCATCACGGTGAATTCGTTTCTTTCGGTGTCAGCCGATCCGCCTCTGGTTCTGGTCTCCTTGCGCAGGGAGTCCAGCGTCGCCCGGCATCTTCACAAAGGTGATTGCTATGGCGTGAATTTTCTTTCCGAGGCCCAGCAGGATATCAGCACCCATTTCGCTGGACAGCCGATTGAGGACATCCGCCTGTCTTTTCAGTATCAAGGCGATACGCCGCTTCTACCCGGTAGTCTGGCGCACATCGTGGCTCGCGTTGTCGATGTTCACGAGGCCGGTGATCACTTTCTTTATATCGCCGCGATTGAACATATGTGGCAAGGCGCCGAGGCCAAGCCGCTTATTTTCTACAGCGGAAAATACAAGCAAATCCTGGCGCACGAACCGGCGATGCATTTCAACGACGCACTGGATGGCTGGTAAGAGCAAGGCTCAATCGATGAGCAGGTCGCGTAGTCAGTGAACTGCAGCGTTATCTCTAGTTGAGATTCTACGATGCCGACCAGGCGCCTCCGCAGCAGATCCGCTGCTTGCCGCGGCGATCGCGATGCCCGCCAACACTCCGAAGACAGCCAGCAACGATTGGGTTCTCAGCGGGTAGTCAACGGTGGAATGCAGGATGACGACGCCGATGCCCATCATGGCGGCCATTCCGCAAACCCGGGCGCTGGAACCGTTGCGTTGGCGCAGCAGCGAAACCAACGTCTTGATCAGCAATGCCAGCGCCAGGATGGTCACGAACACGCCGACCACGCCCGCTTCCAGCCACCATTGGGCGTATTCGTTGTGGGCATTATTGACATAGGCATGCATCAGCAGCGCGTCGCTTGCGCCAGCTTGAAAGATCGGCACAAAGGTGCCGATACCTGATCCCAGCGGGGATTGCTCGGCGCCGATACGCAAGGTTTCTGTCAGCAGCGTACGTCGCGAGCCTTCGTCGCCGACATCCACCTGCATCCAGGCGATTGCGGCGTACAGGCCGACCACAAAAACAACCAGCGCGACTATCGAACCCACTTGCAGAAGCCGATTCTTGCGAAAGCTGCGCATCGAGGGCAGACCCGAACTGAGAAGTACGCCCAACAGCATGATCATGGCGACGATGACGCCAGCACGCGAGCCGACCAGCGGCAGTGCGAACACGAAAACCACGCCGAGCAAGGCAAGCACTGCGGCTTTGCGGGTCGCGTGCCGGTCATCCTGACGGCGCTTCCACACGTCGAGAAAGAAGACCGAAACCAGCATCAAACCCATCGCGAGGAAATCAGCTTGGTGATTGCGATTGGCAAAAATGCCACCCATGGCCGGCGCAAAGTCCGGATACATGTTGAGAATGCTCTGCTGACCGCCGACAACCTGAGCGAACGCCAATATCAGGTTGACGACACAGAGGATGACGACAAGCGCGAGCATGCGGCGCCACGCGGATCGGCCGAGCGCAAGCATGCAGAAAAACAGGGCCAGCCCAGGCAACAGAAAGTAGAAGGCTCGCTCGGTGGCCGCCGGTGACAGGGTCCATCGCTGATCAACACTTGCCACCCCTGCGACTTTCAGATCCTGCAACAGCTGCAACCGATCCGCGGACAGGCTCCAAAGTGAGGCAGGCAATGGCAATAGCTGCAGTAGCGGGATAAACATGATCAACGCCACCACCGCGACAGCCCACGGAGCCGCGGCCAGTCGGCCGCGAATAGCACATTGAAAGACCGCGTAAATCAGCAAGGGAACGGCGACCAGTTCCGCCGCCATCATGCCGAGATTGACGTTCGCCGAATCGCCGCCGACGATGAACGTCAGGCAAAACAATACGGCTGCCGAAATCAACAGGACAATATCGCTGGGCTTCACCTCGGAATGGGCAGTCATGGCCTTGAGCGTGACTCCGCAACGGTCAGCACCATTGAGATTTTCATCAATCGAGAAGCTCCAAGACTGACTTCGCTCATATACATCGCTGGCAAAGTGATTTCCTGCATTCGACGGACCAAGAAATGAAAAAGGCCTGGCGAATCCGCCAAGCCTTTCTATTGATCCGGTTGCTACCTAACTGGCAGCACTGGTCAGCTTAATTTTTTATCAGCGACTAACCGGTGGACGATC
>JBBSVJ010000236.1:0-5169 GCA_038233665.1 Lysobacterales bacterium | reverse complement strand
TGACGCGTTTCCCAGCTTAAAACCGGCCTCCATAAAAACCTAAATGCAATGAGGATTTCACGAATGAAACGCACAATTCTATGCACGGCTTTACTAATCGCAGCAACAAGCGTCAGCGCGAGCCCTTGGACCTATCGCGGCACGTTGAACGACGGTGGCAAGCCGGCGGAGGGTAAATATGATTTGCGACTCACCTTGGTCGATGCTAACCAATCACTGCTTGGCCAGACCGTGATGATCTACGGTGCAGATGTTGTCAAAGGGCGCTTTCAGACCGAAGTTGATTTTGGTGTCGATTTGACCACGATTCCAGATGCGATGCTGCAAACAGAGGTCGCGCAGGGGCAGTCTGGTTTCTTTGTGGTCGGTTCACCGAAAGCCATCAATGGTGGCGCCGCTGAATGCTGGGACGTGGATGGCAATACGGCAACTTCCGATTACGTACTGGGTATAACCGATTCTGTAAGGCCGATCCTGGCGATTACCAACAATAATTCGTTCCTATATTTACGTGGAACGGGTGGTATCGAGCAAAATCTTTCGCAAGCGGATGGTGCCTCGGCCGCAGCGTTCAATGGATCTGGTGCGTCGGGCCCGTTCTCTTTCGCCGCTGGAAAAGGACAAACCGCACCAACCCACTCCTACTCGTTCATTTTCGCCGACAACACCGCGGGCACGTTTACAACTTCAGCGCAAAACCAGTTTGCCGTCCGAGCTGACGGGGGGTTTCTCGTCAACACCACCAGCGGCCAAATTGATCAAGACGTTGTTTTCAAATCCAAACCTGTCTCTGGCAGCGCAGATCTCGACTTGATACTGCGACCGCGCACGGGCTCTGCAACGAGGTTCGTAGTATTCGATAATAATGCTGACCTGTTGATCGAACCTGGCGCGGGTGGCAAAACCGAGATTCGTTCGCGCTTGGGTTTGAGCCGGGTTGCGGCGGCAAATCAGCTGGAGGTAGAGGGCAATGCTTCAAAATCTACCGCCGGTTCCTGGCTGGCCAATTCCGATCGGCGTATCAAGACCGATATTCGACCGATATCGGATGCACTGGAAACTATCGGTCGAATCAACCCGGTAACGTTCGCTTACTCAGATGCCTATCGCGCAGCTCATCCTCAAGCTGCGATCGGCAATGGCCGTTACTACAACGTGATCGCGCAGGAATTTCAGAATGTTTTCCCCGACTCCGTGAAAGGCTCGGGTGAATATCTGCCGGGATTGGACAGAACAAAGACCAATGAGATCTTGCAGGTTGATACCTATCCCGCCCTGATCACCACGATCGCGGCTGTGCAGGAGTTGAATGCGCACGATGGCCTGGTTGAGCAGGAATTGACCAGCCTACGTGCCGAAAATGCAAACCTTAAAGCGCGTTTGGATGCGCTTGAAGCCAGACTCAAGTAGGCGCGCCAAGACAGGGCGTCGGCGTCGTTGAGCGTCGTCGCCTTTTCTCGAGTTCGTCACAAACAAGCTACCTGGCGCGCTGTCGGATTTATTCAGCCGACAGCGCGCCAGGAATGATGTCCGCTGCGCTCCAAAAAGCATTGTCCGTCGACTATTGATGAACGCTGTTCCACAACCACCGAGAACAGGATTAAAACATGAGAATGCCTGCCCCCATGAGACTCGCAACTGCCTTGCTGCTGAGCGCATGCATCCCTTGGGCCAGCGCCGTATTCGCTGACGCGAGCACCCCTACCGACGACAGCGCAGCGGCAAAGGATCTGCCTTGGTTGCCGCGCTACGAGGGCAGTGTTTTGGTCAGCGGTACGTTCAGCGCCTATGACGAGTATCGATTCGCCACGGGGCCGCTGGTTCCCTTCGCTGATGCCGATGCGCGTGATGAGAGCAACAACAGCGTCTTCGATTTCAAATCTGGCGAAGCCTTGGAGGGTGCGCGCACTCGCTTGGTCTATTTGCTACCGGCTGGGCGATCACCGCTTGAGGCGCTGCGCGGCTATGAGCAAAGCCTGCGTGAAATAAACGCTGTCAAACGCTTCGAATGTGCGGCAGCAGCATGCGGCGGTGACGCTGAGCGAAACTCCGGAGGCGGCGGTGGCGAGCAAAGTGTCGCGATGAAGCTGTGGCCGCTCAGCCGCATCACGGAAGAAGCTTTCAGCAACGGTAACTGCGCGCAGTCCATGGGATTGACTGACCAGCGCTTCGCGAGTTTTACCGTGCCCGAGCACGGTTACGTGATGGTGCACAGTTTTTCCGGGCGCGATGATCTTTATTGCAAAGCCTTCAATGAGCGCACCATGGTCATCGTCGATGTGCTCGAATTAAAAGCACGCGAGCAGAAAATGGTCACCGTGTCGGCGACCGAGATGCAAAGCGCAATCGAGAAAACCGGTCGGGTTGCGCTGTATGGCATCCATTTTGATACCGGTTCGAGCACGATTAAGCCCGAATCGAAAGCGGCGCTCGATGAAATCGCCAAGCTATTGCAGCGTGAGCCGAGCCTGAAGCTGCACGTGGTCGGTCATACCGACAACCTGGGCGGACTTGACCAGAACTTCGCGCTCTCAAAGGCGCGCGCTCAGGCCGTCAGCGGCGCACTGCAGCAAACGTATGCCATCGCCGCTGCGCGCTTGAGCGCAAACGGCGTCAGTTCGCTGGCGCCAGTTGCCAGCAACGTCGATGAAGCCGGTCGGGCAAAGAATCGCCGCGTCGAACTCGTACCTTTTTAGTGTTGCTACGAAAGCGCGAATCACGCGACCTCGTTGACCGCTAGCGGCTATACGAGGTCTTCAACGTTTTACGATTACGCACAAATGGTGTTGATCCAACCGCTTTGTTCGATTTGCTTGCCGCCGCTTAATCCTTGCAAATAGCCCATGCGAATTTCTACGAGGCCGCCAACTTCCCATTCTTTTCTCTCGCCCTGCTGCGAACCACTGCGAATGCCAGCGCTTGATTGACTATCGTTGGCTAGCGCGATTGGCCGTCATCAAACAGGTACGCGAAATTGACGCGCTGTGCCGCTGCAAAATAGCGGCAACGCCTTTTTGACTGCTGCGTGATTGATTTTGACTGTGTAAGCTGCAAGTCAAATCACTCGTTTTTTACAAAAGACATTGAAAAGAGCTCGCAAGCGGAACCCCCAGATTTTCTGCAGGATGTTGGCGTGACAACAATTGGCGTCACTGCGCGCCTCACGGTCGGAGATCCGCTTGCCTTGGGTGGACGCCGCAAGGATCAATGGGGTATCGAGCAATCGCTTGTTGACTGGCTATCTGTGACTGGCGCGCTGATTGCAGCCATCCCGCCACCGCTTGACGCATCCAGCGAAACCGCGACAGCTTGGATCAAATGCATCGATGCACTCGTGATTCAAGGCGGCGGCGATATTCACGGCGGGCGTGATGCGTCAACCGATCGCCGCGATTCCTTTGAATTCAAGTTACTGGACGCGGCGCTGGAGCGTGGCATTCCGGTACTTGGAATTTGCCGGGGAATGCAACTGATCAATCTGGCTTTTGGCGGCTCCCTCCGCATCGTCAACAATGAGACTCCATCGACGGGCGTGCATAGCAACCCTCAACGCTACGAAACACATACACATCCCGTTCGTATCGCAGCCGGACGCCATGTTGATCGCGTCTATGGATGCACGGCTGGCGAGGTCAGTTCGATGCATCGTTACGGCGTGGATCGCCTCGGCTCCGGTCTCACCGCTGAGGCTTGGTGCACGCTGGATGATTGCATTGAGGCATTGCGGCTGAATAGCCACGCATGGGTGCGTGGCGTGCAATGGCATCCGGAGTTCCATCAGCACGGCATGCTGCCGACCCTACCGATGCTTATGGATTTTCTTGGCGGCGCAAAAAATGGTTGACCGCATTGCGCTCTGTGGTGACAAGGCGACCCCATTGCTGAAACTTTCAGGCCGCTTGCGCACGGCGAAGGTTCCGCCGTGCGTCCTTCTGAATCTTCGGCACTGGCATACCGATCCGGATAAGGCGATCTCCGAAGTTCTGCATACCATTAAAGGCGATTCGCTCGCGGTTCGCAGCGCACGCAATGGTGAAGACAGCCATCTTGGCAACGCGGGGCGCTACCTTTCTCTTCTCGATGTTGCCGCCGATCCCGAAGCACTCAGCCACGCGGTGCGGCGGATTTTTGAATCGTATGGCCCTCTTCGTGACAACGACCATGTCCTTGTGCAACCACAGATCAAGGGCATCACCCACGCTATTGTCGCCAGCACACGAGGTGCATTCGCGAGCGCCTATGATTCGGTCAGCTATGCCGAGGGTAACGCGCCTGATGCGATCACCCGCGGTGACTGTCCAGCGGACACTTGGTACTTGGATCCCGCTGTGGAAGTTGAGAATCTACCGAGGCCGGTGATCCGGGCGCTTCGGCTGCTCGATGAATTGCGCTCGAAAATCGATAGCACGCCCTTCGAAGTAGAGCTGCTGGATACCGACGAGACGCTTTGGCTGCTGCAGGTACGCCGGCTGCCAGGAAGTTTGTCAACTGCGGAGACTGAAAAGACCATCCAGTGCGCGACTACCCAGTTGAATCAGTACCGTGAAGACGGCGCCAATCTGCTCGGCCTGATGCCGGACTGGAATCCTGCCGAACTGCTTGGCGCCCATCCACGTCCCTTCGCGTTATCGCTGTTTCAAAGCGTCATCGGCGACGCGAGTTGGTGGCGAGCACGTGCCGAACTTGGCTATTCACGACCTTATGCCGATCAGCTCATCCGACCCGTCGCGGGCCGCCCTTATGTTGATGTCAGAGCAAGCTTCGAGTCCCTGTGCCCGGCCGAACTTTCACTGGAGGAGCGCGCGCGTCTTTCCGGCGCCTGGCTTGGCCGGCTGCGCGCCAATCCGCAACTCCACGACCGCGTCGAGTTCGACGTCGTAGTTTCCGGCTTCGAGTTTGATGCTGCAGCCAGACTTGCCGAGCTGGACTGTGGAGTCGCGCAGTCGCGCCTTGTTCCGCTACTTCGCAAACTCACGACAGGCGCGCTCGATGCCGGGAATTTGCGCCAATCCATCCGGTACTTCTCACAGCTCCTGATGATCCCAGCGCCAACGCGTGGCTCGTTGCAGGATCGAATCCCGTTTTTGCGCGATCACGTCGCCCAACGATTTGCACGAGTTGCCCGCTGCGACTTCCTCGCTCAAGCGCTTTGGCGATCCGCAGCACGCC
>JBBSVJ010000235.1:0-5233 GCA_038233665.1 Lysobacterales bacterium | reverse complement strand
GTACTCGTGTTTCGCGGGTTTTGCGGCCTTATCCGGATATCCATGACCGATGTTTGACCGTGTCCTGACGAGCATTTTTGGTAGCCGCAACGAGCGCATCCTGCGCACGCTGGGCAAAACGGTGGCGACCATCAACGCGCTCGAACCACGTTTCGAGGCGCTTGATGATGACGCTCTGCGCGGCATGACCGACGTATTGCGCAAACGCGTCAGTGATGGCGAATCACTGGATTCTGTCCTGCCCGAGGCGTTTGCTGTCGTCCGGGAAGCCGCCCGTCGCGTGATTGGCCTTCGTCATTACGATGAACAATTGATTGGCGGCATGGTCCTGCACATGGGGCGGATCGCCGAGATGCGCACGGGTGAAGGCAAGACCCTTGTCGGAACCTTGCCGGTCTATTTGAATGCGCTTGCTGGCAAAGGCGTGCATGTGGTCACCGTCAACGACTATCTGGCACGTCGAGATTCAGCCTGGATGGGTCGCATCTACAACTTTCTCGGCATGACCGTGGGCGTGGTCTACCCGGGAATGGATCACGCCGACAAGCATGGTGCCTACAACGCCGATATCACCTACGGCACCAATAATGAATTCGGTTTTGATTATCTTCGCGACAACATGGCGCAGTCGAAAGAACAGCGTTACCAGCGCAAATTGAATTTTGCCATTGTCGATGAGGTTGACTCGATTCTGATCGATGAAGCGCGCACGCCGCTGATCATTTCGGGTCCCACCGACGAGTCTCCTCAGCTATACGTCAAGATCAATCGACTTGTGCCCAAGCTCATCCGTCAGGAAACCGAGGAAGGCGAGGGTGATTACTGGGTTGATGAAAAACAGAAGCAGGTGCATTTGTCGGAAGCCGGCATGCAGCACGCCGAGGACCTGCTGCGCGTCGACGGCATCATTGGCGAAGACGAAAGTCTCTACGACACCAAGCATCTCGCGGTCGTGCATCATCTGAACGCGGGATTGCGTTCACACGCGCTTTATCAGCGTGATGTCGATTACATCGTCCGCGATGGCGAAGTCATCATCGTCGATGAGTTCACTGGTCGTACCCTTGCCGGTCGGCGCTGGTCCGATGGCCTGCACCAGGCAGTCGAGGCGAAGGAAGGCGTTCCAATCCAGCGCGAAAATCAGACTCTCGGGTCGATCACATTCCAGAACTACTTCCGCCTCTACGACAAGCTCGCTGGCATGACCGGCACCGCTGATACTGAAGCGTTCGAGTTCCAGTCCATCTACGGTCTCGAGGTTGTCATCATCCCGACGCATCGTCCGATGGTTCGCAACGATGAAGGTGACGTGGTCTTTCTCAAGGCCAAGAACAAACATGATGCGATCGTTGAAGACATCAAGGATTGCTACGAGCGTGGCCAACCGGTGCTGGTCGGCACGACGTCGATCGAAACCTCGGAGTACCTGGGCAGTCTGCTGACAAAGGAAGGTGTACCGCACGAAGTCCTCAACGCCAAACAACATGAGCGTGAAGCGATCATTGTCGCCCAGGCAGGACGACCTTCAGCAGTGACCATCGCCACCAACATGGCTGGCCGTGGCACCGACATCGTCCTCGGCGGCAATCTCGAATCCGAACTTGAAGCGATGCCGGCTGACGTCGACGAATCCGTGCGCGCGCAGGCCAAGGTCGATTGGAAGGCGCGCCATGCGAAGGTCATGGAATCCGGTGGTCTGCGCATCATCGGTACCGAGCGCCACGAATCGCGCCGAATCGACAACCAGTTGCGCGGACGTTCCGGGCGCCAAGGCGATCCCGGCTCCAGTCGTTTTTATCTTTCGCTGGAAGACAATCTGCTGCGCATCTTCATGGGCGAGCGCGTGGCCGGCCTCATGCGCATGTTCGGCATGAAGGAAGACGATGCGATCCAGGATCGCATGGTCACCAAGCAGATCATGAATGCTCAGCGCAAGGTTGAAGCGCAGAACTTCGATTTCCGCAAGAACGTTCTCGAATTCGATGACGTCGCCAACGATCAACGCAAGGTTATTTACGAACAACGCAACGAGTTGCTCGAAAGTGAGGGCGTCGGTCAGACCGTGTCCGATATCCGCGAGGATGTTTTTGCCGAACTGGTACGCCGCCACGTGCCGGCCAATTCGATTGATGATCAATGGAATATTTCAGCACTCGAAAAAGAGCTGGAATCCGAATTCGCCCTCAAACTTGATTTGAAGAGCTGGCTTGAAGAGCAGGAAGAGGCCACGGCTGACGATGTTCTGGCACACGTCGAAGACGGTGCTGGCAGGTTGTTCCGTGAGAAGGAAGCCCTGCTTGGCGAAGAAACGATGCGCTCGCTGGAAAAACACGTCATGTTGTCCGTCGTCGACAACTGTTGGAAAGAGCACCTGACCAGCATGGATTATCTGCGCCAGGGTATTTATTTGCGTGGATATGCTCAGCAGCAGCCCAAGCAGGAATTCAAGCGCGAATCGTTCCTGCTGTTCGAGCAGATGCTTGATCGAATCAAATTTGAGCTGGTGCAGTTGCTCGCTCGGGTACGTATCCGCAGCGAGGAAGAAGTGCAGGCGCTTGAGGCTCAGCAACGTGCCCAGTCAGAGGCACAGGCGAAGACGATGCAGTTCCAGCATGCGGCGCCCCCGGGTTTCGAAGGCGAGGGCGAAACGACCACCCGTAACGATGCGCAATCCTCATCGATGCCAGTCATGCGCGATGCGCCGAAAGTCGGACGCAATGATCCCTGCCCCTGTGGCTCGGGCAAGAAGTTCAAGCAGTGTCACGGTGCCTTGGTCTGATCTTTTAGATTCGCTATCGCAGTTCGGTCCGCCAAGAACGCAGCAAGGTCAATTCGCCCCGAGCAAGGCGTTAGTTGGAAGAAGTTCGCGCGGCTGTCGTAGTGCTAGCGCTCAGCACGCCCTGAGTTCAGTCTGAAAATGACCCGCTCGGCGCCAGCGAGACAGCGATGAGTAACGTCCAGAACGTATCAACACCGGGCATCCCTGTCGTCTGCGGAATCATCCGCGACGCGCTCGGCCGCGTCTTGTTGGCGCAACACCCGCAGGGAAAGGATCTCGCGGGATTGTGGGAGTTTCCTGGCGGCAAGGTGGAATCTGGCGAGAGTCTGGATGCTGCGCTGGCGAGGGAGCTGCATGAAGAGCTTGGGATCCTCGCGCAGATCGGCCGCCCGATTATTTCCATCGCCCACGGACGTATACGCCTTGAAGCGATCGAAGTGGTCAGCCATGCCGGCTGCCCAAGCTCGCGTGAGGGCCAGTCATTGTCGTGGATTGCACTCGATGCCATTGACCCGGATACGTTGCCCGAGGCCGACCGGCCTATCCTGACTGCGCTACGTTTGCCTGATCGATATCTGATTACGCCGATGCCGCATGAAGGCGATGAGATCGACTTCTTTGCATCGCTCGAGCGTGTGCTGATGGGTGGAACTCGCCTGATTCAATTGCGTTTGCCGGGATGGTCGAGGGATCGTGTGGCGTCAGTCGCGCGTGAGGTTCGTGATCGATGCCGTGCGTACGCCGCAAGCTTGCTCCTGAGCGCGGACTGGCCACTGGCCGAGGTGCTCGGCCTCGATGGTGTTCATCTTCCGGCCCACATCGCCATGCGTTTGAAGCGACGACCAGTCGGCCCGCACCGTTGGCTTGCAGTGTCTTGCCACAACGCGGCAGAGCTTGCACACGCAGCCGCCATCGGTGCCGATTTCGCAACCCTGTCACCCATCCGATTCACGCCAGAACTCTCGGATTCATCCCCCTTGGATTGGCCTGACGCCAGCGAGCTGATTGCCGCTGCAACTCTACCGGTGTTCGTTCTTGGCGGCATGCAGATCGAGGATATTGAAACGTCACTTGCGCTTGGTGGCCAAGGAATTGCCGCCACTCGCGGTCTGTGGACGACGTAGTCCAGTTTTCACGTTCTACTCAAAAAGCAGAATCCGCTACTGCGGCTGCATCCGATTGGCATGGGTCAGATAGTGGCGATGCAACGACTCAACGGCACCATCCAGATGTTCGAGACCTGCGCTGTTGTCGATCACATCATCCGCGATAGCGAGACGCTGTTCGCGACTGGCCTGTGAGTTGAGCATGGCCTCGGCAAGTTCGAGGGTGATGCCATCGCGTGCTAGCAGCCGTTGGACCTGAACTTCGCGGGGTACATCAACGACCAGCACGCGGTCGACCCAGTGGTATTCCCCTGATTCGACGAACAACGGAATCACCAGGATTCCGTAAGCGCTTCGCACTTTCGTGGCGCACTCCTGCAATGTTTGGCGAACGCGCGGGTGGATGATTGATTCGAGACGTTGACGTGCAGCCGCATCAGCGAAGACGCGCTCGCGCATGGCCTTGCGGTTGAGTGCACCATCCGCGTCGAGTACGCCAACACCGAAGGCTTCGATGATCTCTTTCAGGCCCTCTGTGCCGACGGCGATGACATCGCGCGCAACGAGGTCGGCATCGATGATCTCGATGCCGTGCGCGGCGAAGCGGCGTTCCACCTCCGACTTGCCCGAGGCAATCCCACCTGTCAGTGCGACTGTGAACACGTCAGATAGTCAAGACGTTGCGATGTTGCGGTGGCGATTGATCTCGTCGCGCAGGGCGAGCGTCGCCTCACGTGCGGCGTTTGTAAAATCGTCATCGTTGCCTGCATAGAGAATTGCGCGCGACGAGCTGATCAACAGACCGGTTCCGTCTGCGGTCTGACCATTGAGCAGCGTCGCTTCGACATCACCGCCTTGGGCGCCGATTCCAGGCACCAGCAGCGGCAGGTTGCCGACAATAGCGCGCACTTCGGCGAGTTGTTCGGGCCATGTCGCCCCGGTCACCAGCAAACAGTTGCCGTTGGTGTTCCATTCTTTTGAAACCTTCTCGGCGACATGCTGATAAAGCGGCCGGCCGCCGACATCGAGATCCTGCAAGTCACCGGAGCCGGCGTTCGAGGTTCGGCACAAGATGACGACACCTTTGTCGGCGCGATCGAGGAACGGCTGCAACGAATCACGCCCGAGATACGGATTGACCGTGACGGCATCTGCGCCGTAGCGATCGAATGCCTCGCTCGCGTAGTGCTGTGCGGTTGAGCCAATGTCGCCGCGTTTGGCATCGAGGATCACCGGCACGCCGGGCTGATGCGTATGGATATGTGCGATCAGCCGTTGCAGTGCCTCTTCCGCCCCGAGCGCTGCAAAATGCGCGATCTGTAGCTTGAAGCAGCAAACCAGATCGGCC
>JBBSVJ010000234.1:0-5268 GCA_038233665.1 Lysobacterales bacterium | reverse complement strand
TTACGCGGGGCGCAATCTGCACTTTGGCGTACGCGAACATGCGATGGGTGCCATTGCGAACGGTCTCGCTGCGCATGGTGGCTTTATTGCGTACGGGTCGACCTTCCTGATTTTTTCCGACTACATGCGACCGAGCATTCGACTGGCCGCCTTGATGGGATTGCATGTCGTGCATGTCTTCACCCACGACAGCATCGCGCTCGGCGAAGACGGACCTACCCATCAGCCGGTCGAACAATTGGCCAGCCTGCGAGCGATTCCGAACCTCACCGTGATCCGTCCGTGTGATGCAAACGAAACCGCGATGGCGTGGAAAGTGGCGGTGGAGTCACGCGATCATCCCGTACTGCTCGTGCTCTCGAGACAGAATATAGCGACGCTTGATCGCAACACATTTGCGAGCGCCGAAGGCCTGCGCAAAGGCGCGTATGTATTGAGCGATGCGAGCGATCACAAACCTTCGCTGATCCTGATCGCAAGCGGTTCCGAAGTTGGTCTGATCCTTTCCGCCGCCGAAACCTTGCGCCGCGACGGGTTTGCTGTGCGTTGCGTATCGATGCCGAGCTGGGAATTGTTCGATGCCCAAACGCAGGCCTATCGCGACGCTGTGTTGCCGCCGGATGTGCCGGCGCGCCTGGCCGTGGAGCTCGGCGTTGCGCAAGGTTGGCAACGTTATGTCGGAGATCGTGGCGCCATGCTCAGTGTCAATCGTTTCGGCGCATCGGCGCCTGCGGATAAGCTTTTGAGCGAGTACGGATTCACGGTCGAGAACGTCGTCAAGCGTGCCCGCCAAATGCTTGATCGCTGAGCGGGCAGGAGAGAGCGTTTATTTCGCCTCGGCCTTGATCGGGTGACCGCCGAATTCGTTGCGCATCGCCGAAAGAAGTTTGTCGGAAAATGAATCGGTATCGCGTGAGCGCAAGCGTTCGATCAGCGCCATCGTGATGACGGGTGCCGGCACATCAAGCTGAATCGCTTCGTCGACCGTCCAGCGGCCTTCGCCGGAATCAGCGACGTACGGAGCGATGCCATCCATGGTCGGGTTCTTGCCCAGCGCATCGGTGGTCAGCTCGAGCAGCCACGAACGCACCACGCTGCCGTAGCGCCAGATTTCGCCAACCTGATGCAGATCGAGATTGAATTCCTTCTTGTGGTTGAGGATCGAAAACCCCTCGGCATACGACTGCATGAGTCCGTATTCGATGCCGTTGTGGACCATCTTGGTGAAGTGTCCGGAGCCGACCGGCCCAACGCGTCCCCAGCCTTGCGCTTTGCCCGGCGCCAGTATTTCGAAAATCGGACGCAGTGACTCGACTGTTTTCTCGTCACCTCCGATCATCATGCTGTAGCCCTCTTTGAGTCCCCAGACGCCGCCGCTCGTGCCGCAGTCGACATAGCCCAGGTTCTTCTCCGAATACAGCGCGGCGCGACGCAGGCTGTCCTTGTAGTTGGAATTGCCACCGTCGATCACGATGTCGCTCGCCGCAAGCAGCGGCAGCAATGCATTGACGGTTTTCTCGGTGATCTCACCGGAGGGCACCATCAGCCATAAGACGCGCGGTGTCGGCAGCGCTTTGACTAGCGCATCGAGCGATTCGGCTGTCGTGCCGCCCTTGGCGTCAAGCGCCTTTCGCGCATCGGCAGACGGATCGAATCCCGTTACCTCGTGACCGCCTTGAATAAGGCGTTCCGCCATGTTGGAGCCCATACGGCCCAATCCCACCATGCCAAGTTTCATTGAATTTCCTCGGTTGAAGTCAATCAAACGTGTAAAAACGCGGAGCGTCTGAAAAGAACTGATTTCGATATGAAGCGCTACCCAGCTGTTGGCCAAGCTGGATCGCTAGCAAGTAATGCTGTGCGGGCGATCGCGCTGTGTCTTTGTGTCAGCAAGGCAAAACGAAGTTCCCCGACGACAATTAACCAAGACCAATTCGAATCGTGTGCGTGTTGCCGTCGTCGATCAACGCAATCGCATCAGTCGCTGGCAGCGATATTTTATCTACTTCGACGCTATTCACGCCCCGGCAAACATGTTGTGGATTTTTCACTTCGATTCGGTATTCGGTGATCAAATTGTCTGCACCACGCCGCTTGTAGGTGAGTTGAAATCCGACCCAGTGCTTCGGAATGCACGGATCGATGCGTAGACGGTCACCGTGCAGTTGAAAGCCGAGCAGGGCTTCGAGTCCGGCGCGATACAACCATGCGCCGGAACCGCTGTACCAGGTCCATCCACCGCGACCGACATAGGGTGGGACCGAATAGACATCCGCACATGAGACGTAAGGTTCAACCTTGTAGCGCTGCACCGCATCCGCGCTGTCGCTGTGCAGGATGGGATTGAGTATGTCGAACAGCGCGCCGCCGCGATCGCCATCGCCGAGCTTGCTCCAGGCGAAGATCGACCAGATCGCGCCATGCGTGTATTGCCCACCATTTTCGCGTACGCCCGGCGGGTAGCCTTTGATGTACCCGGGGTTTTCTTCGCCGCCATTGAATGGGGGGGTGAACAGCAACGCGATATCGTTGTCGTGATCGACCAGCAGGCGATCGACCGAATCCATGGCCGCAGCGGCATGTTCGGAACTCGATGCCTCGGCCATCACACTCCACGATTGGGCGATGGTATCGATGCGGCATTGTGAATTTCCCTGTGCACCGAGCGGCGAGCCGTCGTCGTAATAGCCGCGGCGATACCATTGGCCATCCCAGGCTTGCTCCAACGCAGCGCGCAAATCGGTGGCGTAATCGGCCCAACGTTTTGCGCGTTCACTATCATCACGCTGTTCGGCGTGCGGCGTGAGGCCTGAGATCGTGGCCAGCAGGAACCATCCCAGCCAGACGCTCTCGCCACGCCCCTGTTCGCCGACCGCGTTCATACCGTCGTTCCAATCGCCCGTCCATATCAGCGGCAGGCCGTGCACGCCGCGAGTCAGACTGGTGTCGAGCGCCAGTGCGCAGTGTTCATACACGCTGACTTTGCGGGTAGATTCCGTGGGAAGAAAAAAAGCATCGCTCGCATCTTCGGGGATGGCTTGCCCAACCAGGAATGGCAACTCCTGATCCAACACTGAGACATCGCCAGTCACATCGACATAGTGCGCAGCAACGTATCCAAGCCAGGCGCGATCATCGCTGATCCGCGTTCGGATACCGGCGCCGGTTGGCGGCAACCACCAGTGTTGGACATCGCCTTCTTCAAATTGGCGTCCAGCCGCACGCAGCAGATGTTCGCGCGCAAGATCAGGCCGACTCACGCAAAGCGCCATGATGTCCTGCAATTGATCGCGAAACCCATAGGCACCACTGGCTTGATAGTAGGCCGTACGCGCCCATACGCGGCAGCCCAGCGCCTGATACAGCAGCCAGTCGTTGAGCAGAATGTCCATGGCGCGATTCGGCGTGCGAACCTGGATCGTATCGAGCACGTCGCGCCACTGGGTGCCGACTTCGTTGAGGACCTGCTCGAAACCAAGGCCACGATACTTTTCGATCAAGGCCTGGGCATTGGCATCTGATCCCGCATCACCTAACAAAATGACAATGTCAATCTGCGTATTTGGCGGGAGTTCGATCCGTGTCTGCAGTGCGCCACACGGGTCAATACCGGCGCCGAGACGACCCGGCAACGGCGCGCCATCTTGCAATGCAACGGGTTGCTCGATCCTGCCGAGCGGGCCAAGAAATGCGCGACGATCGCCGGTCATCGACTGCTGGAGTCCGCACATATCGAGAAAGGCGACACGATTTCCGAAATTACTGCGCCACGGATTGCGGGCGAGCAGGGCGCCCGAGTTTTGGTCACGTCCCGTGATGACGTTCGGAGCCGGGGTCGTGCCATTGGCGCCGAGTGCCCATTCGACAAACGCGGTGACTGACAAATGCCGCGACTGGTCGGAGCGATTGCACAAGCGCAAGCGCGACAACTTGATCGAGTCCGTCGTCGGTACGCAAACGGTCAGCTCTAGTTCGATTCCATGCGCATCGTTAACAAAGCGAGTGCTGCCCTTGGCATGCGTGACCGCATACTTCGCGCCTACCACTCGAATGGGCAATGCAGTCGCGCTCCAGACGGCTCCGCTGTCCTCATCGCGCAGGTAGAGCACGTCATGCGGACTGTCGCTTACCGGATCATTCGGCCACGCTGTGATCGCGTTCTGCTGGCTGTTCTGCGACCACGTGTAACCACCGCCCTCGGCCGACACCAGACAGCCGAAGCTGGCATTCGCGATCACATTCACCCACGGCGCCGGTGTGTATTGATTGTCGCTCAACGCGATATGGTAATCGCGTCCGCCATTGCTGAAACCGCCCACGCCGTTGGCGAATTCCAAAGCCGGCGTATTTGGGGCAGGGGATCCGGTCGATACTTTCGCCCTGATCGGGGAAGGTGAGTGCGTTGTTTGGCAAGAATCTGCTGCCGCAGTACGGCCATTTTTACTATCGGAAAAACCCACCACGACACGCGCGGCAGTCAGCAAGCCATTGCGCAGCTCGCTACCGATTTCCGATTCGCGCAATAGAAATAATTCCGCTTTGACTCCATTCGACTCGTCTTTCAAATGCTTGGCTTGCGCTGTTGCCAGTGGTTCGAGCAATCGCTGCAGGCTCTCGCCTTTGTCGCCGGAAGCCGTGTTCAGCAGAACAACATCAACCGCGAGTCGCTTGCTGTACCAAAGATTCTGCGCAGTAAAAAAATCATGCGTGCAGGAAAGGTCGGCTTCGCTATCGAGGCACTGCAGCAGAATGGGGCGATCACCGGAGATACCGGACGCCCACAACACCGGTGGTCCACCGCGACCTTGAACGAGAATGCCGTCCGCCGGTCGCTGATCAGCATCGCTTACCAACACGGCATTCAGCCATCGCGTGATTCGCGCACCGATTGTCGGATCGATACCGTGCTGCTTCAGGTCCATCTCAGCGTGTGCCGCCGCAGAAGAAAACAACGCCTCTGCAGCGCGTACCTTCGCAATATCTTTCGCCAGCGTGAGCGCGCCGGCACGCGAGTCCGAAAGTCTTGTCCACAGCAACAGCGTGACCGACGCGCCGGCATTCAGGCTCACCTGTCTGCGCAAACTGAATATCGGATCCAGGAGGCAACCGCTGGAGTTGGAGAGAGCACCAGCTGGCTGCATCGCCTGTGCGTTGCGCAACGTGTGTCCACGACCGAGGAAGCGTGCGCGATCCGTTTCATACTCAATTGGGCTACTGAGAGGCTCACCCAGCACTTCGAGCGTTTGCGCAGCCCAGATTTCCGGCTCA
>JBBSVJ010000233.1:0-5317 GCA_038233665.1 Lysobacterales bacterium | reverse complement strand
TGCCCCGCGCGCCATACTGGGTCGGGTTTGCTGCCGAGACCACCGATCTGGAGCTTTACGCGCGCGCAAAACGGGCGCGCACGCGACTCGACATGATCGCGGCCAACCAGGTGGGTGAATCCCAGGGATTCGAACGTGGCGAGAACGCCTTGTTGCTGATCTGGCCGGGAGGCAGCGAACAGCTCGCGCTTGCCGACAAGCAAGTAATTGCACGATCCCTCATCGAGCGCATCGCCGAGCGCTATCACGCAAAGCTATCCAGCTCAGGGCAGTCATGAGTACGCCGATCGCTTTGAAGATCCTTGATCCGCGGCTTGGCAGGGAATTTCCGCTGCCAGACTATGCAACAGCCGCCTCGGCTGGCCTGGATCTGCGTGCGATGATCGATGCGCCGATCACACTGGACGCGGGCGGCTCAGTGTTGATTCCCAGCGGGATGGCCATCCATATCGGTGATGCGTCACTGTGTGCGATCGTATTGCCGCGCTCGGGTCTCGGTCACAAGCATGGCATCGTCCTCGGCAATGGGGTCGGCTTGATTGATGCCGACTATCAGGGACCGTTGATGGTCTCTTGCTTGAACCGTTCGTCCGAGGCTTTCACGCTGTCGCCCGGTGAGCGAATCGCCCAGCTTGTATTCATGCCGATAGTGCGGGCACGATTCAACGTTGTAGAGTCGTTCGAGCCGAGTCAGAGGGGAGTCGGCGGCTTCGGCAGTTCCGGGCGAAATTAGGCGTTCCGATTTACAGAAGTGTGGATGGCATACTGCACGGGTCATCAAGGGTGAAGCACTACACTAGGTCATCGGGTTTGATGACCCTCGTTGCGAATCAAGGGCACAACACATGGCAGGCGAAAATCAGCCGGCAACTCCCACGAAAAAGCCGACGCCTCAGCTCGCGCGCATGCTTGGCGGTATCGCGCCGATGTTGAGAATCCTGTTGCCTCTCGCAGCCGCGACGATACTGATGATTGTCGGCTTTTTTCTGCTTTGGCAGTCTTCGCTGGCCTGGAACGAGAGCGGAAACTTCGAGGCCGCAGAAACCGCGCGAGATCGCAGCGTGGAGGCGATCGCGGGACAGATCAAGCAGTTTGACGAGAAGGCGCTGGCTGTTGCTGCATCCGAGCCGGTTCAAACGGCTTTGCTTGGCGAAGATGGTTTGACCCAGGCGGCTGCGGCGATGCGTGCCGCCTGGCCTGAACTGGTTGACGCGGAGTTTTACGACGCCGCTTTGCTCGAGGTGCGTGAAGACGATTTGAAGGCATTCGGCTACTCACGGGCACAGATGTTGATGCAGGCCCAAGTGGAGAAGAAGCCGGCACCTGCGCAGATTCGCAAAGCGAGCGACAAGGGCCATCTATTGGTTCTCGCCATCCCGGTGTATTCGGGTCCGCAGCCGCGCGCGTTTGCGTATCTTTCGCTGCCGGCATCAGCGGTGATTGAAACGCTTCAGGCGATGAATCGTACCGGGACCCGGATTGACCTGCGACAGGGCGACGGCCGCGGCGACATCGTCATGGCAAGCGCAGGCTCATCGGAAGGCAGTTCAACGAGCGACCTCGGCGTTCCGATCCCGGGCTCGCAATTGCGTGTCGCGATCGCCGATCCGGAGTCTCGAATATTCCTGACCCGCAATCTCGTGATCCTGATCCCGTTGACGGCGATCTTCCTGTTCGGAGGATTCTTTGCTCTGTGGCTGCGTCAGGTCGGCATGCAGGGCGTCGCCGACAAGTTGAGGCCTGGCAAGCGCGATACCGGTAGTGACCTGACGTTTGCGCAAACGCTTGAGCGCGAGGCCGACAACGACAAGGCGGATGGCAATGCACGATCCAAGCCTGTAACCGTTTCGGCTGCAAAAACCAAGGCCCCGCCGATCAGCGTCAACCGCAGTATTTTCCGCGCTTATGATATCCGCGGCATTTTGGGCGAAACGTTGTCTGATGATGTGGCGCGTCAGATCGGGCGCGCCATCGGAAGTGAGGCGCAACACCGTGGTCTGCGCGAGATCGTCGTCGGTCGTGATGGCCGTCTATCCGGACCGGATCTCTCGGCCGCGCTGATCGAAGGATTGCGTGCGGCCGGTTGCGATGTCATCGATATTGGTCTGGCGCCGACGCCGCTGACCTATTTCGGCGCTTTCCACTTGCAAACCGGCTCGTGTGTCTCGGTAACCGGCAGCCACAATCCGCCGAACTACAACGGATTCAAGATTGTTCTCGGTGGCGAAACCCTGGCCGAGGGCGCCATCCAGGAGCTTTACGCACGCATCGCCGAGGATCGCTACAGCAGCGGATCTGGCGGATTGCAGGTAATGGATCTGGCGGGGGACTATCTGAATCGTATCAGCGATGACATCCAGGTTGAAAAGAAGCTCAAGGTCGTTATCGATTGTGGCAACGGGGTTGCCGGTGGCATTGCTCCGGCCGTGCTTGAGGCCATTGGATGCGAGGTGCATGAGCTCTATTGCGATGTCGATGGCACGTTCCCGAACCATCATCCTGATCCGTCCGATCTTGAAAATCTGCAAGATCTGATCCTCTCGGTAAAGCAGACCGGCGCAGATATCGGCCTGGCTTTCGATGGCGACGGGGATCGTCTCGGCGTGGTCACCCGAACTGGCGAAGTGATTTATCCCGATCGTTTGCTCATGCTTTTTGCGATTGATGTTCTCAGCCGAAATCCAGGCGCTGCGATCATTTACGACGTTAAATGTACCGGCCATCTGCAACCGCTGATCCTGCAGCATGGCGGCAGCCCGATCATGTGGCGCACCGGGCACTCGTTGATCAAGGCGAAGATGCGAGAAACCGGAGCGCAACTGGCCGGAGAAATGAGTGGGCATTTCTTCTTTGCCGAGCGCTGGTATGGCTTCGACGATGCCATTTACGCCGCGGCACGTTTGCTCGAAATCCTCGCCAGTGATCTGGATGAACGCACGCCTGAGGAGATCTTCGCGTCACTGCCCAAAGGCGTATCAACACCGGAGCTCAAGATCGAGATGAGTGAGGGCGAGCACTACAAATTTATCGAGGCATTCAAGGCCAAGGCAAAATTTGAAGACGCCCGCCTGACCACCATTGACGGTATTCGCGCCGACTGGCCGGATGGCTGGGGACTGGTCAGGGCATCCAATACAACGCCAGTCCTAGTACTCCGTTTTGATGCCGACAACGAGCCCGCGCTGAAACGGATACAGGCCGAATTTCGCGAGCAGCTACTTGATGTGGGGCCGAATCTGACACTGCCGTTCTGAGAATTCTGAGATGGGCGGGGTTCAACCCCGCCTCGAAGAACGCGGCAGAAGCTCTCGTTGGGTTACCGGCGCTGCTGACGAATGGCGTCTGACGAGAAAATGGGTGGTCGCACACCTGGCTTCGCTGAACTTCGCTATCGTCAGAGCCAATAATCAATGCTGTTTGTATTTCTCACGCAAACCGCGGTAGCGATCCAGTTCGGCTTGGAAGCCTTGGCTGGTTTTCTCCTTTCCGGCCTGTTGCCGATCGAGCAAGCCGTGCTGTTGATCGATCTTGCCACGCACCGCAGCAATCTGTGAGCTGAGTTTGGCCGGGACGGCGGAATTTGCCCGCTCCAGTTCTGCTGCGCGACCGAGCAAGTCGGTCAGGTTTCTTTCCAGACTTTGCAGCACGGTTTGCAGGCTGGTGATCTGCAATTCGATCATTTCAATCTGCTGTTTCTGAGTATTCAGAAGATCGGCCTCGGTTGGATTGGCCGCCAGCAACTGTTGATCTTCGCGCTCCTGGCGATCGGCATCGGCTTGTGCGGAGCGCTCGCTGGCCGCCGCAACCTTGGCAACCGCTTTCTGTTCCGGGGTCATGTCAGGGGCCACTCGCTTGACCAGAATGCCCTGACCGCTGACGACATCGTAGCCAATCACATTGGCGTTGTCGGGCAGGCTATCGGTGTAATGCAGATTACCGGCCGCGTCGCGCCACTTGTAACGCACAGCCCCGGCTGCCAACGCCGAAACGCTGGCGATACAGACGAGCAGAATCAGGGAAAAGCGGAAATAAGTTTTGCGCATGAATGGGACTCCTCGAAAACCCAGTATAAGTGAGACAGCGGCAGCTCGCAGGAAAGTCGATCAGATACCATATCGCCTGCGGTATTCCTCCAGCCGCACACGTTCCGGTGCGAGTGTCTCGTGCTCACCGGCATAAGCCAACAGCTCGCCGAGTCCGACAATCGAAACAACCGGGATACCGAACTCGGCAGTGATTTCCTGCGCCGCAGACTGCGCTCCCGTGCCGCGTTCCTGGCGATCGAGTGCGACCAGCACACCGGCAGGAGTTGCTGATTGACCTCGGATAAGCGCCAGAGATTCGCGAATGGCCGTTCCTGCGGTGATCACGTCATCAACAATCAAGACCCGCCCCTCGACTGCGGCGCCGACCAGATTGCCGCCTTCGCCGTGGGTTTTCGCCTCCTTTCGGTTGTAGGCAAACTTGGAATCAAGTTGATGATGTTCCGCCAACGCGGATGCGGCCAGAGCCGCGAGAGCGATACCCTTGTAGGCGGGCCCGAAAATCAGGTCGAAATGCAGCCCGGCATCGACTGCGGCTGCGGCGTAACACTGGCCTAGCTGATTCAGGGCTTCGCCTGAATCAAACAAACCCGCATTGAAGAAATACGGGCTGACACGCCCCGACTTCAGCGTGAATTCGCCGAAACGCAACACGTTTCGAGCGATGGCGAGATCGAGAAAATCGCGTTGATAGGGTTGCATGCCAGAGCGCCGGAAATGGGAAGTGGGGAGTCTGTAGTGGATTGTGCAAGACTCGTCGATATCCTGGAAGTCAGTGGCGTAAGTAAGCTGGCTTCGGTAAGCGTTTGGCGGGAAAATCCAACTCACCTTGGCGGCGTGTTTGTCGCCAAAAGGGTAAAGCCCGTTGATAGCCTTAGAGGTCGCGCGCTACCTCAGCCGACGCCCAACTCCCATCCCAATAACCTATTCCGCGCCCCATGAGAATCATCAGTTTCAACGCCAACGGCATTCGCTCCGCTGCCAACAAGGGTTTCTTCGACTGGCTCAAGCAACAGAACGCCGATGTCACCTGCATTCAGGAAACCAAGGCCCAGGAAGATCAGCTAGCCGATCCGATGTTTCGACCGGATGGACACCATTGCTTCTACAAAGATGCGTCAACTAAAAAAGGCTATAGCGGCGTCGCGATATACGCAAAACGCGAGCCGGATGAAGTGCGCACTGCACTTGGCTGGGCGCCGTTTGATGATGAGGGCCGCTATATCGAGGCGCGCTTCGGCAATCTCAGCGTGGTCTCGTTTTACATCCCTTCC
>JBBSVJ010000232.1:0-5346 GCA_038233665.1 Lysobacterales bacterium | reverse complement strand
CGTTAGTGCAAATATATGATAAAGAGGCAAAGCGGTAATAATTACCTCATTGCCCTCGCGCAAGCCAGCGCCGATCCAGGCGCTGGCTTGCTGCATGTTGGCGATCATGTTGCGATGGGTCAGCATGGCGCCTTTCGCAACACCGGTGGTACCGCCGGTGTATTGGAGAAATGCGATATCTCCCGAGGAAATTTCGGCTGTTGCGACTCGTTTTCCGACACCGCGCTGCAGAGCGTCTTTGAAGCGGATGGCGCCATCAATCGAAAACGCAGGTACCAGTTTCTTGATGTAGCGGACAACGAAATTCGTCATCATGCCTTTGGGAAAACCGAGCATGTCACCGAGCCCCGTCGTGATCACATGTTCAACCTTTGACTTTCCGAGGACGTCGGCCACGGTATGGGCAAAGTTATCGAGTACCACGATCACTTTGGCGCCCGAGTCTTCCAACTGGTGATTGAGTTCACGGGCGGTGTACATCGGATTGGTGTTGACGACGATCATGCCAGCACGTAGTGCTCCGGCAATTGCGATCGGGTATTGCAAGATATTCGGCATCATCATCGCGATGCGATCGCCTTTGACGCACTTAAGATCATTGAGCAGAAAATTCGCAAACTGCTGGCTTAGTGCGTCAAGTTCGGCGTAATTGATGGTGCGACCCATGTTCGAGAACGCGGGCCGGTGGCTGAAGCGCTCAAAGCACGAATCGAGCAACGCCGTTATCGACTCGAACTCCTCAAGATCAATATCGGCAGGGACGCCTTTGGGATAGCCAGCCAGCCAGGGTCGATTGTTGATCTCGGACATGTTTCACTCCAGGCCATAGCCGCTTGCGCGGAGGCTGTTTGCTTGTGCGATGGGTCAAGACGAACGATTGAGCAGTGCTTGATTCCACCACAGGCGGTCAAGCCGCAGCAAGGCGCGCCGCAACGACGCTCGAAGTTTGCTAGCGTGGCCAGCATGAAAATGGGAGAGGAATGATGGACGTATGGCAAAATCCGAAACCCGATCGAGATCTAAGGCAGAGTAGGTTTCGATCCGGGTGGATCGGCCTTTTGATCAGTATTTCTATCGTGTCTGCGGCGTGTTCACGGCCATCCGATGAGCAGTGGATTCGTGCGGCTCTCGACGAAATGCAAGAAGCCATGGAATCAGGAAAGCCAGCCGACTTCATGCAGCATGTCGACAAGGATTTCACCGGAGCTGATGGGCAGTTGGACAAAGCGGCTCTGCACAATCTGCTTCGCATGCAAGTGCTCGGCAACGCGCGCATCGGTGTGACGCTTAGCTCCACCGAGGTTGAACTTCAGGGCGACCGCGCGACGGTCACGGTGACTGCCACCCTGTCGGGCGGCAACGGTCGCTGGATTCCCGAGCGTGGCGCGATCTATCGCATCAAAAGCGGTTGGCGTAGCGAAGCTGGTGACTGGCTTTGCATCAACGCGCAGTGGGAGCGCGTGCTCTGAGGAAGCGTTGATCAACGCAAGCAATCATCACGTCGTCTGCCGTCGTGATGATCGCTGACACCATGTAATGAGGTTTTTGTTCCACCAAGCGCTGGCAAGAAGAACCGCCGCAACAACGCCAAGACGTGCATAGGCGGAACGTCTTTCACTATCGGCTACGCAGCAGGTCGGCCAGAGGTTTAGAAGTTGGTGGCCAATATTGCTCGTTATCTCCACGGTCTTGAGACCCGCCGGATGGCGTCATCGCCAGCCGGCAAGTGCTCGAGTGACGGTTTACGCCGCCTTGCCGGATTTGGCCAATTGGCGCAGCACGTAAGGCAAGATGCCGCCGTGACGGAAGAACTCGCGCTCTTTCGGCGTTGCCAGCAGGATGTCGATCATGAACTCCTTCTTGCTGCCGTCTTTTGCGCTGGCAATGACCTTCGCTTCGCGCGCCGCGCCATCTTCCAGACCGATGATTTCGAACGATTCGCGGCCATCCAGGCCGATCGACTTGGCACTTTCTCCTGGTTTGAACTGGCATGGAAGAACACCCATGCCGACCAGGTTTGAGCGATGGATGCGCTCGTAACTCTCGGCGATCACGGCCTTGACGCCCAGCAGCAGAGTGCCCTTGGCTGCCCAATCTCGCGATGAGCCACTGCCGTATTCCTTGCCCGCAATGACGATCAGCGGAGTTTTCTCTTGTTTGTAGAGCATCGCGGCATCGTAGATGGCCATTTGCTCGCCACTCGGCACATGCTCGGTGAAGCCACCTTCGACGCCGTCGAGCATCTGGTTGCGGATGCGGATATTGGCGAAGGTTCCGCGCACCATCACGTCATCGTTTCCACGTCGTGATCCGTAAGAATTGAAGTGCTCAGGCGTCACACCACGTTCAATCAGGAATTTGCCGGCCGGCGAGCTCTTCTTGATGTTGCCGGCTGGGGAAATATGATCGGTGGTGATCGAATCACCGAACAGGCCGAGGCAGCGTGCGGAGTGGATATCCTCGAACGGTTCCAGTTCCATGGTCATGCCATCGAAGTAGGGCGGGTTCTTGATGTAGGTGGAATCGCTTTGCCAATCGAACAGCTTGTCTTCTGGCGACTTGATCTGGTTCCAGCGGCTATCGCCCTTGAACACGTCGGCGTAGTTTTTCTTGAACATTTCCGGGCTGATCGTTTTTGCGATCAGATCGCTGATTTCCTTGTTGCTCGGCCAGATGTCCTTGAGGTAAACCGGGTTTCCGTCGGATCCGGTGCCGAGGGGCTCCGAGGATAGATCGATGTCGATCGTACCGGCCAATGCGAAGGCGACCACCAGCGGGGGTGAAGCCAGGTAGTTCATCTTCACCTCCGGATGGATACGGCCCTCGAAATTCCGGTTGCCGGACAAAACCGCGGCAACGGCCAGATCTCCGGCCTGGATCTGCTTGCTGACGGCATCGTCAAGCGGGCCGGAGTTGCCGATGCAGGTGGTGCATCCGTAGCCGACGAGATAGAAATCGAGTTTCTCCAACTCGTCGAGCAAACCGGCCTTTTTCAGATAATCCGTCACCACCAGCGATCCCGGAGCCAGTGAGGTCTTGACCCATGGTTTGCGTTTCAAGCCCTTTGCCGCGGCGTTGCGTGCGAGCAAGCCGGCACCGATCATCACGGCCGGATTGGAAGTATTCGTACACGATGTGATCGCCGCGATCACGACCGCACCGTCGCGAACCGGTGTGGGCGTCGGTATCGAGTGGGCCGGCTCGGTCGCGCTTTCATCATGGCCGACTGCCGTGGATCCACCCTCGTTCTTGAAGCGGGCGACTTCCTGATCCTTCTTTTGCCGGCGACCAACCGTCATCAGCTTCAGCGCATCGCTATAGCTTGATTGCATGTCGCTGAGCAAGACACGATCTTGTGGGCGCTTCGGTCCGGCCAAGGAGGGTTTCACCGTTGCCATGTCGAGGCAAAGATTTGACGAGAACACGGCTGCCGGTGTCTCCTCGTCATGCCACAAGCCCTGAGCCTTGGCATAGGCTTCGACCAGAGCGATTTGCTCCTCGCTGCGACCCGACAGATGCAAATAACGGATCGATTCCGCATCGATCGGAAAGATGGCGCACGTGGCCCCGTATTCGGGTGACATGTTGCCAATGGTGGCGCGATCAGCCAATGGTAGGTGCTTGAGACCTGCGCCATGGAATTCGACAAATTTGCCGACCACGCCATGTTTTCTGAGCATTTGCGTAACCGTCAGGACCAGATCAGTCGCGGTCGCACCTTCCGGGAGTTTTCCGGTCAGCTCAAACCCAACCACTTGCGGGATCAGCATCGAAGAGGCCTGACCAAGCATGGCCGCTTCAGCTTCAATTCCGCCGACACCCCAGCCAAGCACACCAAGCCCGTTGACCATCGTGGTATGCGAATCGGTGCCGAAAAGCGTATCCGGGTAGGCCCATTCAACGCCGTTGGATTCGCTGGTCATCACCACGCGGGAAAGATGCTCAAGATTGACTTGATGGACGATGCCGGTGCGCGGCGGCACGACCTTGAAATTGTTCAGCGCCTTCTGACCCCAGCGCAAGAACGAGTAGCGCTCCTGATTGCGCTCGAATTCGATCTCGACGTTCTTTTCGATGGCGTCGTCAGAACCGAACACATCGACCTGCACGGAATGATCGATGACCAGCTCAACCGGAGCCAAAGGATTGATCAGCGTCGGATCGCCGCCCAGTGAGACCATCGCATCGCGCATGGCGGCCAGGTCAACAACGCACGGGACACCGGTGAAATCCTGCAATACAACGCGTGCCGGCATGAAGGCGATTTCGGTATCCGGCTTGGCATCCGCCTTCCAGGTTGCAACCGCCTCGATCTGCTTTTTAGTCACATCGACACCGTCTTCGTGACGAAGCTGGTTCTCAAGCAGGATCTTCATGGAGTAGGGCAGTTTCTTCAGATCAAATCGCTGCCCCAGCTTGGTAAGGCTGGCGTAGCGATATTCTTTTCCGTTGACCTTGAGTGTGTCGTGGGTCGAGAAGCTGTCATTCATGGCGATTCTCCTTGAAGGGTGGGGCGGTTCGGCGCTTGGCGCGATCAGTTGGGCTTATCCTAGCGCGAGGATCAGGATGAGGCCGCTGGCGGGATCGCACATGGGGTCAAATCGTGTGGACTGCAAGCGCAAGTTCGCTATTTCGCGTTGCGGGAAAACCCATGAAACGGCTAAAATGGTGGGCTGCAGTGTCCGGCATGCGGGTGTTTCCAGTTTGATGCCCGATTTTCAAGTTTGCACCGTGCCGCCTCGCCATGAGTGGTTTCATTGCGCTGGGCGGTCCCTCCGTCTGTCTATTGGATACCCCGCTCATGCTGACTGCCTACCGCCAACACGTTGCCGAACGCGCCGTTCTCGGAATCCCGCCTCTGCCGCTGTCGGCTGAGCAGACTGCCGGATTGATCGAGCTGCTCAAGCACCCTGGTGTAGCGGATGGCGAGTTTCTGCTCGATCTGATCAGCCATCGTGTTCCCGCCGGTGTTGACGATGCGGCCAAGGTCAAGGCGTCGTACCTCGCTGCAGTCGCCTTCGGCACCGAGCGCTGTTCGCTGATTTCACCGGCGCGAGCGACAGAGCTCCTTGGCACCATGCTCGGTGGCTACAACATCCACCCGCTGGTCGAGCTGCTCGATCACGCCAGCCTCGCGCCGGTCGCCGCTGAGGCACTGAAGAAAACCCTGCTGATGTTCGATGCGTTCCATGACGTCAAGGAAAGGGCAGACAAAGGCAACGCCCATGCGCAGAGCGTCATGCAGAGCTGGGCCGATGCCGAGTGGTTCACGAGTCGCCCGCAAGTACCGGAATCAATGACCATTACGGTGCTCAAGGTCAGCGGTGAAACCAATACCGATGACTT
>JBBSVJ010000231.1:0-5357 GCA_038233665.1 Lysobacterales bacterium | reverse complement strand
TGGTCTTGTTCAAGCGAGCGCCAAGGCGGCCCTCCGTACGTTGCAGCAGATAGACTTCGCGCTCAGGCGGTTCGGGTTTGGCCTCCACGAGTCCGCCACGATGTTCGATGGCCAGATCGACACCCCATTCCTTGGCCCAACGATCGATGTCCGTGGTGGGAGATGGCGCATCTTCGACGAGGAATTCGGCCACATCGAAACCGATTCCGCCCGCACCAATGATCGCGACACGTGGACCCACCGGCTTGTTGTCGCGCAGCACATCGACATAGCTCAGCACGCCGGGATGGTCACTGCCAGGAATTCTCAAGGCACGCGGAGTCACTCCGGTGGAGACAATGACGGCATCGAAGCCCTCGGCTTTCAGTGCTGCTGCGTCGGCGTGCGTGCCGAGGCGCAATTCCACGCCGGTGTCCTTGATGTGGTTTCCAAAGTAGCGCAGCGTTTCGCTGAATTCCTCCTTGCCCGGAACCCGCATGGCCATGTTGAACTGGCCGCCAATCACATCGGCCTGGTCGAACAAGACAACGGCATGCCCGCGCGCACCGAGGGTGGTCGCGGCGGCAAGTCCGGCCGGACCGGCGCCAACAACGGCATAGCGTTTACGCGTAGCCGCAGGCGTGATCACCAATTCGGTTTCACTGCAGGCGCGAGGATTGACCAGACAGCTGGCGTGCTTGTTCTCGAACACATGATCAAGGCAAGCCTGGTTGCAGGCGATACAGGTGTTGATCCGATCAGCCTTGTTGTTGCGTGCCTTGTTGACCCAATCGGCATCGGCCAACAGCGGCCGCGCCATCGACACCATGTCAGCGTCGCCGCGACTGAGGATTTGCTCGGCGACGGCTGGCATGTTGATACGGTTGGTCGTGATCAGCGGCAGCTTGACCTCACCTTTGAGCTTGCGTGTCACCGCAGTGAAGGCAGCACGCGGTACTGAGGTGACAATCGTCGGAATACGCGCCTCGTGCCAGCCGATGCCGGTATTGATGATCGTCGCGCCCGCGGCTTCGATGCCTTTGGCGAGCTGGACGACCTCCTCCCAGCTCTGCGCGTTGTCGACCAGGTCGAGCATCGACAAGCGATAGATGATGATGAAGTTTGCACCGACCGCAGCGCGTGTACGGCGAACGATTTCGATCGGAAAGCGCATGCGCTTGTCAGCGCTGCCGCCCCATTCGTCGCTGCGCGTATTCGTTCTCGCGGCGACGAACTGGTTGATCAGATAACCCTCCGATCCCATGATCTCGACACCGTCGTAGCCCGCATCCTGGGCCAGCTTTGCGCAACCGGCGAAGTCATTGATCGTGCGCACGACGCCGCGTGAAGACAGCGCGCGAGGTTTGAAAGGTGTTATCGGCGATTTGATCGTTGAAGCGCCGACTGAAAGCGGATGATAGGAATAGCGTCCACCATGCAAGATCTGCATGCAGATCTTGCCGCCTTCGGCATGCGTGGCAGAGGTGATTTTTCGGTGACGAGCGACATGCCAAGGCATCGTTAAGCGACCGTCGAAAGGCTTTAGCCAGCCCTCGATATTCGGTGCAATACCGCCGGTCACCATGAGGCCAACGCCACCACGCGCGCGTTCGGCAAAATAGGCCGCCAATTTGTCGTAGTGGCGCGCACGTTCTTCTAACCCGGTATGCATCGAGCCCATCAACACCCGGTTGGACAAAGTCGTGAAGCCAAGATCAAGTGGCGCGAACAAATGCGGGTATTGCACGGGGCATCCAACAATTCAAACGGGCGTTTAAGATGCCAGTGTGTGGGCTCCGGGGCAAGTCGCCATAGCACGACCGATTCAACCCTCGAAGTTTCCTGCGATCCCACGTCGTCCCGCATCCGCATTGAAGATGACTGATCACCCAAGGGGGCACGTCAGGTTACCCGGCTGGAATAACGGGTTCGGCACGATGATGGCGTTTGTAGAGGAGCATTCCTGCCGCGTCCCCTGAAGGCAGCCGCGTTGAGCATCTGGCACAATAGGCGGCTTCGCGAAGGCTTTTTGCGGCCTCGCCATGATCATCTCATCAACTGGAAAACTCCCATGTCCGGACATGACATCCGCTCGGCCGCAAGGCCGGATCCCGATCAGCCAATGGTTGATATCGCCAACTATATTGCTGACTACGTGATCGACTCTAGCGAGGCCTTCGATACGGCGCGCTACATGCTGCTCGATTCGCTGGCCACCTCGATGCTGGCGATGAAGTTTCCAGATTGCGTCAAGCATCTGGGCCCGATCGTTCCAGGGGCGGTGCTCCCAGGCGGTGTGCGCGTGCCAGGCACAAGTCATGAACTCGATCCCG
The DNA here is from genome assembly GCA_038233665.1 of Lysobacterales bacterium. Taxonomy (GTDB): domain Bacteria; phylum Pseudomonadota; class Gammaproteobacteria; order Xanthomonadales; family Rhodanobacteraceae; genus Dokdonella. Next base: position 3,045 of record JBBSVJ010000231.1, on the reverse strand, counting down.
TGCAGGCCGCTTTCGCGATCGGTACGCAAATTCGCTGGCTAGATTTCAACGACACTTGGCTGGCTGCGGAGTGGGGTCATCCTTCGGATAACCTCGGTGCAATCCTGTCGGTGGCCGATTATCTTTCACGCAAGGCGATCCGCGAAGGCGGCAAGCCAATGACCGTGCGCGATGTCCTTGGCTGGGCGATCAAGGCACACGAAATTCAAGGCTGCTACGCGCTCAAGAACAGCTTCAACCGGGTTGGACTCGATCATGTGATCCTGGTTCGCTTGGCGTCCACTGCGGTGGCCACAGCCATGCTCGGTGGAACAAAAGAACAGATCGTCAACGCCGTTTCGCATAGCTGGATCGACAACGGCGTGCTGCGTACTTACCGACATGCGCCGAACACCGGGCCACGCAAAAGCTGGGCGGCCGGCGACGCTTGTCGGCGTGCGGTAACCCATGCGTTCAATGCGGTCGACAAGAATGTTGTCGGCTATCCGTCGGCGCTGTCGGCGAAGACCTGGGGTTTCTACGACATCGCGTTCAAAGGTAAGGAGTTCGAATTCGAGCGCCCGTTCGGCAGCTACGTCATGGAGAACGTGCTGTTCAAGATCAGTTTTCCGGCTGAGTTCCATGCGCAGACTGCCGTCGAATGTGCCATGCAACTGCATCCTGAAGTCGCCTCGCGCATCGAGCAGATCGAGCGCATAGAAATTGAAACCCAGGAAGCTGGCGTGCGCATTATCGACAAGACCGGACCGCTGGCAAATTACGCTGATCGCGATCATTGCATCCAGTACATGGTGGCCGTGCCTCTGATCTTCGGCCGCCTGGTCGCCAGCGACTACAACGATGATGTTGCCGCTGATCCGCGTATCGATTTGTTGCGCGAGAAGATGGTGGTCAAGGAGAACCCGCAATTCACCAAGGATTATTTCGATCCTGGCAAACGCTATATCGGCAATTCCCTGCAGATATTCTTCAAGGACGGATCGAGCACAGAGAAAGTGTCGATCGATTTCCCGATCGGCCACCGAAAGCGTCGGGGAGAAGGGATTCCGGTCTTGTTGAAGAAATTCGAAGCCGCAATTGCCGCGCAACTACCGGCGGCCAATGTAGCGAAGATTCTGGCGCTTTCAGCGGATGCTGAAACCCTGGAAAATATCCCGATCAACGAGCTTCTCAGCTTATTTGTGATGTGAAGTTAGGTGTCCTTAACATAGCATTCAGGTGCTGCATCGCTCAAGTAACTGAAATATAACAACTTAGTGCAATATCCCTGTTCATGCACGAAATCAAATCTATTGTTAAAATACTGTTTCACCGGACACGATCCGTCGTATCATGTCGGGCAACAGGGTGGCTGCTTCCGCTTCGCACCGTGACGGTTGGGTTTGGATCTAACAATAATGAGGAATCTGCAATGATGAAACATAAAGCTCTGAGTGCATTGATCGCGGTCGCCATGATTGGCGGCGGCGTTTCGACCGCCTACGCGCAAGATGGTGGCTGGTATATCGCTCCGCGCGTCGGCGTCAACTTTTCCGACAGCAACCGCGACACCGATTCCTCCCTGTACACGGGTCTCGGTATCGGCTGGTGGGTGAATCCGAATTTTGCAGTTGACGCGGAATACGCGATCAACAATGCCGATTTCAAGAACAACTCGTTCCGTTCAGGTCGTGAGTGGGAAAGCCAGAGCATCGGCGTAACTGGTCGCTGGTTCTTCGGTGAGCAGGGTTCGGCATGGCGTCCGTACGTCCTCGGTGGTCTGGGTGCAGTGCGTCACGCTGCATACTCGGGTACCGTCCAGCCACACGGCTGGGATCCGATGGCTACCGTCGGTGGTGGTATCGAGTACAACTTCAACGAGCGTATGGCTCTGCGCGGCGAACTCGCTGCCCGTTACGATCATGACAACAACAGTCTTCGCGGCCAGTTCCCGGGCGCGGGAGATCATAACCACTACGTTGATGGCATTGCCTCAGTTGCTCTGACCATTGGATTCGGTGGCACGACCATGGCTGCCGAGCCGGAGATGGCTGCTGCACCGCCGCCGCCGCCGCCGCCGGAAGTTGCTCCGGAACAGCCGGCTGATACGTCGGTCGTCATCGACCTGCGTGGCGTCAACTTCAAGTTCGATCGTCCGCGTTCGAACGAGAAAGACATCACCCCGTCGCTGCAAGAGCCGACCTCTGACTCGATCGCGATTCTCGATCAGGCAGTCGACGTGCTTAGCCGCAACCCGAACGTTCGCGTTGAACTCGACGGACATACCGATTCGATCGGATCTGATGCTTACAATCAGAGCCTTTCGGAGCGCCGCGCTCAGATCGTCTATGACTATCTGACTTCGCACGGCGTCAGCTCCAGCCAGATCACCGGCGTCAAGGGCTTCGGCGAGAGCAATCCGATCGATACGAACGACACCAAGGAAGGCCGCGCGCGTAACCGCCGCACCGAGATGGCTGTCAACGGTCAGTAATCGACCCGCAGCATCGTTCAAGTGAAATGAAAAAGCCCGGCGCATGCCGGGCTTTTTTTCGTTTGTGTTTTGGGGGAAATCCGGGTTCCGCTTGCTGCTGTCGAAACGATTGGCAGCTCTTTGTTGATTGGGCCTGTAAATATTCGGGATTGCGGCTACTCGATGTCTTTGCTCTTTGGCGGGCTCAGAACAGGCTTGGCATCGCCAAGGCAGGTTCTCGGTGACTTTGCACTTTTAGAGTGCGCTCCTTCGTCGCGCGGCATTCATGCTTTTTTCACTCGCCTCCGGCGAGCGAGTGTCTTTCTCTTGCGTGGCCAAGAGAAAGGCACCACTGCGCCGCAGGAGCGGCGCGAACAGCGCAGCTGGCCCGAAGGGCGGAGGGCAGGAAGCCTGGAGTAAAGAGAAGGCCACCCCCACACTCGCGCCTTACGCACAGTCCCTGTGCTACAGCTACGCGAGCCTGCTGCGGGGTTCGCCGACAGTCCATCCATGGACTGGCGTCGAACTGGCCCACATCGTGTGGGCCATCCTTCGGACAAATCCTCCGCAGTCTCGCCACGATCGAGGGGCCC
>JBBSVJ010000230.1:0-5371 GCA_038233665.1 Lysobacterales bacterium | reverse complement strand
AACTCGATCAGTCGGTATTGATGCGACTGGAATCCCGAAGCAGGCCCCAGCACATGGCGGAATTCCTGGTATTCCGAGGGCGTCAGGGTTTCCAGCACCGCCCATTGTTCAAACAGCTGTCGCTGAATCTGTTTGACCCGGGCAAGAATCTTCAACGTCGAATCGATCTGATCGATAGCCAACAGAGCGACAGCGGCGCGTAACTCGTGAATGACGAGCTTCATCCACAGTTCGCTGACATGATGCTGGACGATGAACAGCATCTCGTCGTGATGCGGTGGAGAGCTGATCGGCTTCTGTGCGGACAGCAGGGTATCCAGTTGCAGATAGCCGCCATAGTTCTGGCGGTCGCGCAGATCAACCTGGATGCCTTGTTCAAGTTCGCGACGGTTTTCCATTTCGAGTCAGATTCCTCAACGGGTTGGAAGTGCACGCTACCCGACGCATTTGCCATGCGCCAGCGCCAATTTCTGCGCACAGCGTGTTGCGGTGATCCTTGCTTGTCGGGGCCGCGCTTGCTATCAATATGCCGTGGTTCGCGAGCTTGGGACACAGTACGGTGCAGTATCGAGCCGTCCGGCACTGGATCCGGATTCCGCACGATACGTTCGCACCGCTCCCGCACGATCCGTCAGTTATGCTGTCGGAAAGCAGCGATACCGTTTCCAACCTCCGGTCTGTGAAGACCCATACGCGCGGTCAACTTGAAGCGCGGTCCAGTGGAGAATTCCGTGCCAATAGCTGCCTCATTTGAAATTGAATATCTGCAGTACCTGAATGCCGAAGGCAAACTGGTGCGCGACGACCTGCCGGCATTTGCCAAGGATGTCCGGCAACTGGTCAAGCTCTATCAGGAAATGCTCATGGTGCGGGTGTTCGATGCCAAGGCGATTGCCTTGCAGCGCACCGGCAAGCTCGGCACCTATGCACCTTGCCTGGGCCACGAAGCGACCTATCTGGCTATCGGCAGCGCGATGCAAGAGGACGATTGCTTCGCGCCGAGCTACCGTGAATACGGGACCCAGTTCCATCGCGGAGTCAAACCGCGTGACTTGCTGATGTACTGGGGTGGCGATGAGCGCGGCAGCGATTTTTCCGGCCCGGCGCATGATTTTGCCTGGTGCGTGCCGATTGGCACGCAATGCCTGCATGCAGCTGGCGCAGCACTCGCCTTCAAGATTCGCAAAGAGCCGCGCGTGGCGGTGTGCACGATCGGGGACGGCGGCTCTTCAAAGGCCGACTTCAACAGCGCCATCAATGTCGCCGGCGCGATGAACCTGCCGCTGGTTGCGGTGATCGTCAACAACCAATGGGCGATCTCGGTGCCGCGAGATGCTCAGACCGGCGCCAAGACGCTTGCCCAGAAAGGTATCGCCGCGGGCCTCGAATGCCTGCAAGTCGATGGCAATGATCTGATAGCAATGCGCGCAGCGATGGATCACGCGATCAAACGCGCGCGACACGGCCACGGCGGCATGGTCATCGAGGCGGTCACCTATCGCCTGTCCGATCACACCACCGCCGACGACGCGCGCCGCTATCGCTCCGAGCAGGAGGTCAAGGATGCCTGGGAGCGCGAACCGTTGCGACGCATGAAAACCTATCTGATGTCGCTCAATGCATGGACCGAAGAGGAGGAAGTCGCGCTGAAAGAGCAATGCTCGAAGTATGTCGACACCGAAGTCAACGCCTATCTTGAAACCCGCGCGCAGCCGATCGAAGCGATGTTCGATTACACCTACGCGGAGCTTCCGCCGGATCTTGTTGAACAACGCGAAGAAGCGATCGCCTGGGAAAAACGTAGCTGAAATCTCATTTTGTGCGAGCAGCTTCAGCTGCGATGCTTTTCGATATTGACTCACTGCATCGCCGCTATAGCCACTCCCGCAAGTGCATGAACCGATCACCAATGTACAACTGACTAACGAAACGACATGGCCCAAATCACTCTGATCGAAGCAGTCACCCAGGCAATGGCCTGGGAAATGGAACATGACCCCAGCGTCATCGTGCTCGGCGAGGATGTCGGCATCAACGGCGGCGTGTTCCGCGCAACGCAGGGTTTGCTCGACAAATTCGGCGCAGACCGCGTGATCGATACGCCACTCGATGAAACCACTATCGGCGGGATCACCGTCGGCCTCGCTGCGCAAGGCATGAAACCCATTGCCGAAGCGCAATTCGAGGGTTTCATCTACGGCATGCTCGAACAAATCATTTGCCATGCCGCGCGTATGCGCAATCGCACGCGCGGTCGCCTGACCATACCTGCGGTCTGGCGCGCACCCTGGGGCGGCGGCATCCGTGCGCCTGAGCATCATTCCGAAGCCAATGAAGCATTGTTCACCAATGTACCGGGCTTGCGCGTGGTTCTGCCGTCTTCGCCGGGCCGCGCCTACGGTTTGTTGCTCGCCGCGATTCGCGACCCCGATCCGGTCATCTTTTTCGAACCCAAGCGCATCTATCGCCAATACAAGGAAGAAGTACCCGATGATGGCGAGGCGCTGCCGCTCGATGTCTGTTTTGTCTTGCGCGATGGCAGCGATGTGACCCTGGTGACCTGGGGCGCACAAGTGAAGGAAACTCTCGAAGCCGCCGATGCGCTGGCCGAGGAAGGCATCAGCGCCGAAGTCATCGACGTGGCCACCTTGAAGCCACTGGATTTCGACACGATCCACGAATCGGTGCGCAAGACCGGACGTTGCGTGATCATCCATGAGGCTCCGCGGACCGCTGGTTTCGGCGCCGAGATCTCGGCTCGACTGGCCGAGCATGCGATGTACGACCTGCTCGCACCGGTCGAACGCGTAACCGGATACGACACTCATATCCCGTTGTTTCGACTGGAAATGAAGTATCTTCCCTCGGTGGAGAAAATCATCGCGGCTGTGCGTCGAACTCTGGAGGTTTCTTGATGGACACGCCAAGAAAAATGCTCTCGTTTTTCGGACTCCTGATCTGCCTTGGGTTTGCCGGGGCGGCGTTCGCCCAAACCACTCACCCGCAGTCTCTGACGACAGATCCCAACCCGGCTCCCGCGAACGAGGAGTTTTCAGCCTTCTTCAACTTCGTGACCAATCCCGGCAGCGCGGGATTTTGGGGAGAACAACGTCCCACATACGTCGTTGATGGCAATGTGATCACCTTCATCTTCGACACCGGTTGTGGCTGGATCTGCGCGACAGGGGTGCCGACCTACAGGGCATTCCCATTCACGATGCCGGCCTTGCCTGCTGGCACGTATGTTGTTCGTTTTGCAGAGAGTCTGATCCCGCCAATTTCTCCAAGCTCAATCATTGCGGAGTTCACTGTCGATGTAGGACTCGGCGGCGGAGTAGCTGCGACTCCCTTGCCGCTCGGCGGATCCGCCAGCGGAGTTCTCGGCTTGCTCATACTCATGCTGGGTTGGAAGCGTCTGTATTCACGCGGTGACTTCAGAAAGGTCGATGTCTGATTATGCAAATAAAAACTTTTTACCTACCCGACCTGGGCGAAGGTCTTCCCGACGCCACGATCGTTGAATGGTTCGTCAAGCCCGGCGACATTGCCAAACTCGATGAGCCGCTGGTTTCCATGGAAACCGCCAAGGCGGTGGTTGAAGTTCCCTCGCCGTTCTCGGGCAAGGTTGTCACCCAGCATGGCAAGGAAGGCGACGTCATTGAAACCGGTGCGGCGCTGATCGAAATCGAAATTGATCCCGACCTGCCCCAGCGTGCCGATGCCGAAGAGACAGGCCATCATCACGGTCCACCGAAAAAAGCGGCGCCGAAGGCAGAAGCCAGCCCACCGCCGAAGCAGGTGCAGACCGAAAAGAAACCTGACGCAGAGCGCGCCGATTCCGGCACCGTAGTCGGTGCGATGGAAGCTAGCGACCGCGTGCATGCCGAGCAAACCTCGAACGTCGGTGGGGTCAAGGCAGTTCCGGCCGTGCGCGCGATGGCGAAAAAACTCGGCGTCGATCTCAGTCGCGTAAACGCGAGTGGCGCGGATGGCGTAATCACTTTGAAAGATGTGAAACAGGCGGCCGAAGCGGGCACGGCGAAGATCGGCGCGGCAAGCGCGACACCGCGCGCAGCCAGTCCAACGCACGCGGCCTCTTCTGAAGCGCCGCCACAGCGCATCCCCAGCGAGCGCACAGCGCTTTCGGCATCCGGACAGCCCATGCGCACCACCCCGCCGACGCAGACCGTCAGTGGTCAGCCCGAGCAACTCAAGGGTGTGCGGCGCAATATGGCGCGAGTGATGGCAGCCGCGCATGCTCAGGTCGTGCCGACCACGCTTTGTGATGACGCCGATATCCACGCCTGGGCGCCAGGCAACGACATCACCGTGCGCTTGATTCGTTCGATTGTGCGCGCCTGTCAGGCCGTGCCTGCCCTGAATGCCTGGTTCGATGGCGAGAACTTGAATCGTACCCTGCATCGCCACGTCGATATCGGCATCGCCGTGGATACCGATGACGGCCTGTTCGTGCCGGCCCTGCGCAATGCCGACGTGCTCGATGCCAATGGCGTACGCCAGGCGGTCAACCGTCTGCGCGACCAAGTCGTCAGCCGCAGCATTCCGGCAGAGGAGCTCAAGGGCTACACGATTTCGCTGTCGAATTTCGGCGTGTTTGCAGGACGCTACGCAACGCCGATCGTGGTCCCGCCAACGGTCGCAATCGTCGCCGCCGGCAAGGGTCGCCACCAGATGACTCCGGTCATGGGCGGCTTCGAATCACACAAGATCATTCCGCTATCCCTGACCTTCGATCATCGTGCCGCGACTGGCGGCGAAGCGGCGCGCTTCCTCAAGGTGATGCTGGATGATCTGGCACGGCCGAACTAGTCGGACCGTCGCCGTCAAGGCATCTGTAGGAACTCCACCGGGGGCGAGTTTTTTCTCGCGAAAAGGCAACAAGCTCGCCCCTGGCGGGGCTCCTACATTGCGAAAGCACAGATCCTCGTGCACCTGCAGGAGCCCCGCCAGGGGGGGAGCCTTTCGCGTTCATTAAAGGAAACCCGCGCAAGCAACGCGCGATTTTCTAAATCTGATCCGCGCCTGTCGAGACATCCTCGTAGCCAACGATATCGAGATCGAAACCGGCCAAGCCGACCAGTTTTCGTGGCGTACCGAGGACGCGAAGGTGGCGTACGCCGAGGTCGGCCAGGATCTGCGCGCCAAGACCATTGCGACGCCATTCCCTGGCCGGGTCGGCTTCGGTTTTCTCGGGTTTTCCGGCAAGGCTATCGAGCACGCCATCGTCATCGCCGGATTCGCTCAAGACGACGACGACACCTCGATTTTCGTCCGAGACGCGTCGCAGCTGCGAGGTTACGGTCAGGCCCAGATCATCACTACGCAGATGCAACACGTCAGAAAGCGTGTT
>JBBSVJ010000229.1:0-5438 GCA_038233665.1 Lysobacterales bacterium | reverse complement strand
GCGCTGCTCGGCGACCGTATCCGCATGAATGCCTTGCGCAGCCACCGGGTGTTCATGCGCTCGATGGCCACGCGACGACAACACGCAGCGACCAGCATCGTGCTCAAGGATTGCGTGGGTTTTCTCAAGAGCCAGGCCTACGATCTTGTCATCGTCGAGACCGCCGGCATCGGCCAGTCCGATTCGGAGATCGTTGATCTGGTCGATTTCCCGATGTACGTGATGACCAGCGACTACGGCGCAGCCAGTCAGCTCGAAAAAATCGACATGGTCGATTTCGCCGAACTGATCGTGCTCAACAAGTTCGACAAGCGCGGCGCCGAAGATGCGCTGCGTGACGTGCGCAAGCAGTGGAAACGCAATCGGGTCAAATTTGAGCTCAAGGATGACGAGGTGCCGGTTTATCCGACCATCGCCAGTCAGTTCAACGATCCCGGCATCACCTGGATGTTTGTGAACTTGTGCCGTTTGCTGCGTGAAAAGCTGAAGCTTGGCAGTGGCGGCAAGCTCGACTGGAAACCCGATCTCGATACGTCGCTGAAGGAGCCGCGGGCGACAGTGTTGATTCCAGGCGCCCGCGTGCGCTATCTCGCCGAGATCTCCGAACAGGGCAGGGCTATCAATGGTGAAATCGAGAAGCAATCAGACATCGCCGATCGCGTGCAATCCTATTGGCAATCCTTGCACGATATCGAAGACACGGCCCTGCCCAAGCCGCTGGATCTCTACAAGGCAGAATCCCTTCTCCCGACGGGAGAAGGGAAGGCAGTCGATCGCAGCCTGCTCACGCTTCGCCAACGCTACAACGATGGCATCCAATCCTTAAGCGCGGATTCGATCCGTCTGCTGCGCGAGTGGCCACAGCGCCTGAAATCGATTACCGACGAAACCACCGAGTACGAAGTTCGCGGCAAGGCGATCAAGGTTGAGAATTACCGCGAATCGCTTTCGCACCAGAAAATCCCGAAGATCGCCGCGCCGACCTACAAATCCTGGGGCGAGTTGCTCGTTTTCCTGCAGAAGGAAAACCTGCCGGGCAGTTATCCCTACACCGGTGGCGTTTATCCGTATCGCCGCACCGGCGAGGATCCGATCCGCATGTTCGCTGGCGAAGGCACGCCCGAGCGCACCAACCGTCGATTCCATTACCTCAGTGTGGGCCAACCCGCTGCGCGCCTTTCCACGGCTTTTGATTCGGTCACACTGTATGGCGAGGATCCCGCCCCGCGTCCGGATATCTACGGCAAGATCGGCAACTCCGGCGTCAACGTACCGACGCTCGATGACATGAAGAAGCTCTACTCGGGCTTCAATCTGTGCGCACCAACCACTTCGGTTTCGATGACCATCAATGGGCCGGCACCGATTATCCTGTCGATGTTCATGAACACAGCGATCGATCAGCAGGTCGAGTTGTATCTCAAGCAGGACGAGAAGCGCTGGAAAGATGCCGAAAAGAAAATTGCGAAGTTTTTTGATGGCCGCGAGCGCCCGATTTATTCGGGTGAACTGCCGCCGACCAACGATGGCCTTGGTCTTGCGCTACTCGGTATCTGTGGCGACCAGCTCGTCGATGCCGAAACCTACGCGCGGATCAAGTCCGACACGCTGCGCTCGGTGCGTGGCACCGTACAGGCCGATATTCTGAAAGAAGATCAAGCGCAGAACACCTGCATCTTCTCGACCGAGTTCGCCCTGCGCATGATGGGCGATATCCAGCAATATTTCGTCAATCAGAAGGTGCGCAATTTCTATTCGGTGTCGATTTCCGGTTATCACATCGCCGAAGCCGGAGCCAACCCGATCAGCCAACTCGCCTTCACCTTGAGCAATGGCTTCACCATTGTGGAGTATTACCTTGCTCGTGGGATGCGCATTGATGACTTCGCGCCGAACCTGAGCTTTTTCTTTTCCAACGGCATGGATCCGGAATACACCGTTATCGGCCGCGTCGCCCGGCGTATCTGGGCACGAGCCATGCGCGATCGTTACGGCGCCAACGAGCGCAGCCAGATGATGAAGTACCACATTCAGACTTCCGGCCGCTCATTGCATGCGCAGGAGATCCAGTTCAACGACATCCGCACCACGCTGCAAGCGTTGTACGCGCTGTTCGACAATTGCAACTCATTGCACACCAATGCCTATGATGAGGCGATTACCACACCGACCGAGGAAAGCGTCCGTCGCGCGGTGGCCATCCAGATGATCATCAACAAGGAGCTTGGCCTCAACTTTTGCGAGAACCCCTGGCAGGGCAGTTTCATCGTCGACAATCTCACCGATATTGTCGAGGAAGCGGTCTACAAGGAGTTTGAATCGATCAGCGATCGCGGCGGTGTCCTCGGCGCGATGGATACGATGTACCAGCGTGGCAAGATCCAGGAAGAGTCGATGTACTACGAGCACAAGAAGCACGACGGCTCCTTGCCTCTGGTCGGCGTCAACACGTTCCTGCCGAAGGAGCATGCGGGTGACATCGTCACCGAGATCGAGTTGATTCGCTCCACCGAAGAAGAGAAAAGTCAGCAGATCACCAATGTGCTGGCCTACCAGAAGAACCGCAATGTGCTGGCACCGAGTGGCGAAACCTCGCATGCGCACGCCACCACCTCGGAAGACGATGAGATCAACGAGACTCACGACGGCCATGGCCTCGGCTACCTTCAGAAAGCCGCTCGCGATCGCAAGAATGTGTTCGAAGCGCTGATGGAAGCGGTCAAAACCCACTCGTTGGGTCAGATCAGTCATGCGCTTTATGACGTTGGCGGCGAGTACCGAAGGAACATGTAGTCAAGATGGAATCGGCTTCGATGGCACTCAATATCCAGGATATTTTTCAAAGCGCTATCAAGGCAGGCGTTTAGGTGGGGCTTGCTCGTCAATGTCGTTTATATAACAAAACATGAAAATAGCTCTTAGTAGCTGAAAACCAGAACCAGTGTTCGAATCGACTGCTTCGACGAACGGTCGAGTTTGGTTATTTGCGTGGGTCGTTGTCGCCCGAACGACTCAAGCTCCGCGAGCTAACCCGGCGATGCACGTCCGAGCTTTTAGACTCACGTCAACCAGGCTTCCAGCACCTTGAGCGCTGCCGCTTGCGGATAATCAACGCTGCCTGCAGCGTTGTGCTCCGAGCCCGCATAGGCAACTACCAGTTCGCCGAACGGATCATCGACCTCTTCGGTTTCCTCAAGCACCAACTCCAAATCTTCGAGTGCCTCGTCGATATCGTTGACCTCAAGCGGCATGCGCAGGATCAGCAACCAGGTGATGAAACTTGCGTCGGGGGTTTCCGAGCGTGCCGCTGTGATCGCTGATTCAATCAGCGATGAACGCCGCGAAAAATGTGCGCGCGCGGAAACTTCCGAGTCAAACAAGGCGATCGACTCGCCCTCGGATTGCATGTCACCGGTTTCGATATTCTCGAAACTGGAGATGACGACGTGATTCATGAGGTTCTCCGTAGTGCTTCAGAAACAATGGCCCCACGATACTGGACTTCGCCGAGTCGCAGTGCGGCCGCGCGAAACCAATACCGCTGCCTCAACGCCGTGTCGCCAGCACGCCATCCAGGGCCAGTTCGGCTTTGAATCCCGCTTTCTCCAGCCGCTTGCTGACCTCGCGAGGCACGTCGCGACCGCTGGTGAGTTTGTTCGGGCTACCGGTGTAGTGAAACAGCTTTCCACCGCGACGGATGACGCGTGCGAGTTGATCGTAGAATGCTTGCGAATAGAGTTCACCGGCGATTCCGAAGCGTGGAGGGTCATGCAGAATCGCATCCACCGAACTATCGGCAATCCCTGTAATCGCTTCGGATACATCGGCATGGGAAAGGTGCAGGCGAGCGCCACTATCCGCCGCTTCGGAATCCGGTGACCATGGATTCAACGTGCGCAGCCAGAGCACATCGGCATTTTTCTCGAACGACTGAATGCGTGCAGCGCCCGCAGCGAGACAACAGGCCGCGAAATAGCCAAGTCCGCCACAGGTATCAAGCACCGTCTTGCCGCGTGGATCGATCAACGCAACTTTGTGCCGCGCATCTTCCATCGGCGATGCCTTGGAAGTCGGCAACATCTTGATGCCATCGATTTCGAAAGTCGGCGCGTCCCATTCGGTCGGCACCAGCTTGATCAGCGATCCGGAAAAACGCGAAGCCACGACGAAGTCTTCGCCATCCCAATAGTAGATCGCCCGATCCTTGAGCGTTGTCGGATACGGATAGGACTGTTCGCCCGACTGCCACGCATCAGCTCCGAGCATCACGCGTGCGGTCGATAAACCCAGATCCAGCGAGCCGCTCCACGCGTCGGCGCGGTCTGCATGGGCGGCCAGCAATGAGTCTGCAATCTGTCTGGTCAGCAAAGGCCCCGAATAATGTGACACGACAGAGACTCCTAAGGCTTGCGAAACGGTGTGTCGATGTTCGACGGCGCGGCATCGTAACCCGGTAACGCGTTGAATCTCGACAACGTCGACACGAAGCCGATTCCAAAACCGACTTGCAACAAAGCGCGATCCGGGAAACTGTCGAGATACTGAAGTCTAGCCATTGATCGGATAGCACGACGCGTATGATCCGCCCACCGACATCAAGCCCGAATTGAAGAACGTGTGATGAGCAATCAATCGTCCCACTCCCGTGACAAAGCGCCGATCAAATCCTGGCACAACCTGCGTCGCTATCCACGTTTGAGCGCGAGTGCGCTGATCTTTGTCGCACTCGTCGTCGCGTTTGTCGTGGCTGGCATACGTCCGTTTCTCGCAGTTCTGCTCGCATTTGATATCGCCGCCGTGGGCTTTCTTGGCGCAACGCTGCACATGATTCTCAATTCGACCACCCACTCGATGCGCCAGCGAGCGCGAAAGGAGGATCAAAGCTATTGGGGATTTCTGCTCAGTAGCGCGGCGGTAGCGGTAGTCGCACTCGTTGCGCTCGCGATCGAGCTGCATGCGAGCAAGCAGGGTGGTTCGCTGGAAATTGTGCTGGCGGCATCGAGTCTGTTGCTCACCTGGATGTTCCTCAACACGATTTTCGCGTTGCACTACGCTCACGAGTTCTACGGCGACAGTGGCGGCAAGAATAGCGGGCTCGAGTTCCCCGGCACCAAGGAGCCTGACTACTGGGATTTCATCTACTTCGCCTTCGTCATCGGCATGACCTTCCAGGTTTCCGATGTGCAGATCAGCGAACGCAGCATCCGCCGCGTGGCCCTCGCTCATACCGTGATCGCGTTTTTCTTCAACGTCATCATCATCGCGTTGAGCGTCAACGTAGTCGCCAGTAGCGTCTGATCGTCGCAAGACCGGTTTCTACTGTAATCACACGTCGCAAAATCTTAAAGAGTGGTGTTCCGCGCACTCACGGATAGGGATCACGCTTGGCAGATACGCCGTGCGTTCTGATTCAAGCTCGCTTTACTCCTTCTCCCGCT
>JBBSVJ010000228.1:0-5449 GCA_038233665.1 Lysobacterales bacterium | reverse complement strand
GGTGGTCGTCGCGCTTGGTGTGCTCGGCGCGGGTTGGGTTACGCGTGGCTTCGCGCCGGGATCCATTGACGAGCCGACCAAGTTCGCCCTGACCACCGATCTGCTGCGCCTTACCTTTCCGTTTTTGCTGTTCGTCTCGCTGACCGCGCTGGCCGGCGGCGTTCTCAATAGCTTCAACAAGTTCGCGCTGCCTGCGCTGACCCCGGTTATTCTCAATGTCTGCATGATTGCCGGTGCGTTGTGGCTATCGCCGCATCTCGATGTGCCGATCATGGCGATGGGTTGGGCCATCCTCGCAGCTGGAATCCTGCAGTTGCTGATCCAGTTCCCGACCTTGCGCAAGCTGGATCTGCTGACCTTGCCACGCTGGGGTTGGCGCCATCTTGGCGTGCGCAAGATTCTCCGCCTGATGGTGCCGACCCTGTTCGGATCCTCGGTGGCTCAGGTCAATCTCATGCTGGATACCCTGATTGCCTCGTTTTTGATCACCGGGTCGCAGACCTGGCTCTCGCAGAGTGATCGCCTGCTCGAATTTCCACTCGGTATCTTCGGTATCGCCTTGGGAACGGTGATCCTGCCGACTTTGTCGCGACACCATGTCTCGACCGATCGTGAGGGCTTCTCGAAGGCGCTGGACTGGGGATTGCGCATGACCTTGCTGATTGCCATCCCGGCCACCCTGGCGCTGGTGCTGCTGGCCCGGCCGATCCTGTTTACCTTGTTCCAGCATGGCCAGTTCACCGCGCACGATGTTGATATGGCGTCGATGTCCTTGTCGGCACTCGCGCTTGGCTTGCCTGCGTTTGCGCTGGTAAAGATCCTGGCGCCAGCCTTTTACGCACGCCAGAACACCAAGACACCGGTGCGGGCCGGCATCATCGCGATGATCGCAAGCATGCTGCTCAACGTGATTTTCATTACTGCCTTGCTGCTGATCTGGCAGAAACCGGGTTCTGTGGAGTTGGGCTGGTTTGAGCGTCTGTCTTCAACCCCCGGTCTGCACATGGGTCTGGCCTTGGCAAGCGCCTGCGCGAGCTATGTCAATCTTGCCCTGCTCTGGCGCGCGCTGAAGCTCGATGGGGTCTACCAAGCACAAGTCGGCTGGTCGAAGCACATTTCACGCCTTCTCATCGCCTGTGTCGTGATGTCGGCCATCTTGTGGTTGGGTCTGGAGTACTGGGCCGATTGGGTCGATGTGTCGGCCGGCTCGCGAGTGGTGCGCCTTGGCGCATTGGTCGCCGCCGGTGGTGGTGGATTCGTCGCCGCGCTGTTTGCCTGTGGATTCCGCTTGCACGATCTGCGCGCGGAATAGATCAGCCGCAAATTGCAAACCCCGTTCTAGGAGCCCCGCCAGGGGCGAGTTCGCCGTCAAGGCCAAGCAAAAGCTCGCCTGAAGGCGAGTTCCTACACACGCTCGTCCATCGGATCCGGTCGGAGCCCCGCCAGAGACGAGCTTGCCGCCACGCCACGAAAAAGCTCGCCCCTGGCGGGCCTCCTACCGAACGCTGATACGCAGCGTTGCTCTCAAAGCTTCTGCTCCTCAAACGATCGCCTACGAGCCCGCAATCCAGGCGCACCCGTTATACTTGGCCCATGTTCCGACTTGTTCGCGATAGCCTGGGAGCCTGTCTGGCGCCACGTGGCAGTGTTGTCTGTATCGGTG
The DNA here is from genome assembly GCA_038233665.1 of Lysobacterales bacterium. Classification (GTDB taxonomy): domain Bacteria; phylum Pseudomonadota; class Gammaproteobacteria; order Xanthomonadales; family Rhodanobacteraceae; genus Dokdonella. The sequence goes on along the minus strand of JBBSVJ010000228.1, from coordinate 3,786 downwards.
CTTTCGATGGCGTCCATTGCGGCCATCGGGCGCTGTTGCAACGCGTGCGCGAGCGTGCGGATGCACTGGGCGTCGAGGCGGTTGCCATCAGTTTCGAGCCGATCCCGCGTGAATTCTTTGCGCGCTCGACGCCGGTGCCCCGGCTCGACAACGTGCGTGGCAAGATTCGTCAAATCCGCGCATCGAAGATGGATCGGCTGTTGTTGATGCGATTCAACACCGAACTTGCCGCGATGTCTGCCGAAGCGTTCGTCGAACAAATCCTGATCAACCGACTGGAAGCGCGTGAAGTCTGGGTCGGTGCCGATTTCCGCTTCGGTCATGCGCGCAAAGGTGATGTGAACCTGCTGCGCGAAATGGGCGCGATGCACGGTTTCCAGGCTGAAATATTTTCTGACTTCACGCTCGCCAGCGAGCGCGTGCGCAGCAGTACGATTCGTGAGCTGCTCGCCGAGGGTGATTTCGTTTCGGCAGCGCATTTGCTCGGGCGGCCGTTCAAGATTGGCGGACATGTCGTCTACGGCCAGCAACTCGGGCGCAAACTCGGCTATCCGACTGCCAATATCCGTCTCGGTAAACGCACCTCGCCGATCAGCGGCATTTTCGCCGTGCGTGTGCATGGCGTCGCTGAGCATGCCTTGCCCGGGGTCGCCAGCCTTGGTGTGCGACCGACAGTAAACGGTGTCGAGCCTCTGCTCGAAGCGCATTTGTTCGATTTCGATGGCGATCTCTATGGTCGGCGCATCGAGGTCGAGTTCGTTGCCAAATTGCGCGACGAGGAAAAATTCAGCACGCTTGAAGCCATGGTCGAGCAGATCGATCTGGACGCCGCCGAGGCACGCGCCCTGTTGGCAGCACCTCAAACCCTTTCCCCACCCGATGCGATCAGAACAGACGGTCGCATCCGTTCCAGCGGAGCTTTAGCGTGAGCAAGGATTACAAGAGCACCATCAACCTGCCGAAGACTGATTTCGCGATGAAGGCGAACCTCGCCACGCGCGAGCCGGGCATCCTCGCCGACTGGTATGCGAACAACCGCTACGAAGAAATCCAGAAGCGCAGCGCATCGCGCGAGCGCGCGTTCATCCTCCACGATGGCCCGCCGTATGCAAATGGAATGATCCACATCGGTCATGCGGTCAACAAGGTGCTCAAGGATATTGTCGTCAAGTCGAAGCTGCTTTCCGGTTTTCGGTCGCCATTCGTGCCGGGCTGGGATTGCCACGGATTGCCGATCGAGATCGCGGTCGAGAAGAAATTCGGCAAAGTCGGGCAGAAACTCGATGCGACGGAATTCCGTCAGAAATGCCGCGAATATGCGACCGAGCAGATTGACCTTCAGCGCGCCGACTTCAAGCGACTTGGCGTATTGGCTGACTGGGATCACCCGTATCGCACGATGGATGCGAAGTTTGAAGCCGACATGTTGCGCGCGCTGGCGAAAATCTACGCCAACGGTCACGTCACGCGCGGCTTCAAGCCCGTGCATTGGTGCTTTGATTGCGGATCTGCACTGGCCGAAGCTGAAATTGAATACGCGGACAAGGTCTCGCCCGCGGTTGATGTCGCCTATGACGCCATCAATCCAAAGGCGCTGGCAGCGAAGTTCGGCGTCGAAGTCGATGACGAAACGATCGTCGCCGTGCCGATCTGGACGACCACACCGTGGACCTTGCCGGCCAGCCTGGCGATCTCGCTGGGGCCTGATCTTGAGTACGTTTTGGTCGAAGGACCGGCGCGCAATGGCAAGCGCGTTTTGCTGGTTGTCGCCGAAGCGTTGGCCGCAAGCGCATTGACTCGCTACGGCGTGGATACGGTGAAAATTCTGGGGCGCACGTTGGGCGCCGCACTCGAGTCGATATCTCCAGCACGTCATTCGGGCGCAGGCCGTGATGATGGTGAGGAGAATGGAGTAGCGTCTCAATCGGATGCATCTACCATGTTGCGGCACCCGTTCTATGAGCGCGAAATTCCGCTCCTGCTCGGCGATCACGTGACCGCCGAAGACGGTACGGGCGCCGTGCATACCGCGCCCGGTCACGGTGCCGAGGATTTCACCGTCTCAAGGCACTACGGTCTGATCGAAAAATACAGCGCCGCCGAGCTCAACCCGATCAGCGGCAATGGCGTCTATCTGCCTGGCACGCCGATGGTCGAAGGCCAGTTCATCTGGAAGGCCAACGACTCGCTGACCGAAATTGTGCGCGAGAATGGCCATGTGCTCGCGCATTCAAAGTTCGAGCACAGCTATCCGCATTGCTGGCGGCACAAGACGCCGGTCGCGTTCCGCGCCACGCCGCAGTGGTTTATCAGCATGGAAAAAGAAGGTCTGCGCGCGATCGCGCTCAAATCGATCAAGGATGTGCGCTGGATACCATCGTGGGGCGAGGAGCGCATCACGGGCATGATCGCGGGCCGACCGGACTGGTGCATCTCGCGCCAGCGCACCTGGGGCGTGCCAATCGCGCTGTTCGTCGACAAGACAACGCAGTTGCCGCATCCGCGCAGCGAAGAATTGTTCGAAAAAATTGCACTGAAGGTCGAACAGGATGGCATCGACGCCTGGGCGGAGCTTGATCCGAAAGAACTGCTAGGCGACGAAGCCGAGAGTTACGAAAAAGTCAGCGATGTACTGGATGTCTGGTTCGATTCGGGCGTGACTCACTACACCGTGCTTGATCAGCGCGATGTGCTGACGCGCAAGCCGGGCGACAAGGTGTTGTATCTGGAAGGCTCCGATCAGCACCGCGGATGGTTTCATTCTTCATTGCTGACCTCCGTGGCCATGCATGGGCATGCGCCTTACGACGAGGTGCTCACCCACGGCTTTGCGGTTGACCAGAACGGTCGCAAGATGTCGAAGTCTCTTGGTAACGTCGTCGCGCCGCAAAAAGTGGTCGACTCACTCGGCGCCGACGTACTTCGACTATGGGTCGCATCGACCGATTATCGCAATGAGATGACCGTCTCCGACGAGATCCTGAAGCGCGTTGCCGATGCCTATCGACGCATCCGCAACACCGCGCGTTTCCTGCTCGGCAATCTTGATGGGTTTGATCCGACCAAGCATTTGTTGCCGGTCGATCAATGCCTGTTGCTCGACCAATGGGCCGTGCAACAAGCGCACGATGTGCAAACCGCCGTTATCGCCGCGTACGATCGCTACGATTTCCCCGAGATCGTCCAGCGCGTGCAGAACTTCTGCACCAACGAGATGGGTTCGCTATACCTCGATATCACCAAGGATCGCCTGTACACGATGCCGACCGACAGCATCGGTCGTCGCAGCGCTCAGAGTGCAATGTTCCACATTCTTGAAGCGCTCGTTCGCTGGCTGGCGCCGATCACCAGCTTCACGGCCGAGGAGATCTGGCCGTTGATCCCCGGTGAGCGCAGCGAATCAGTGCTGTTCGAGACTTGGTATAAAGGCCTGGCCGCACTGCAAGCCACGCCCGAGCAACGCAAATCGTGGAACGAGTTGCTGGAGATTCGAACGACAACATCGAAGGTACTCGAAGGCATGCGCGCTGCCGGCGCGATCGGTGCGTCGCTGCAAGCGGAAGTCACTCTGTACCTCGATGCAGCCACCCGCGAACGGCACGCTGAAGTTGCCGAAGAACTACGCTTCTTCTTCATCACCTCGCAATTGAAAATTGCCGACGTCGCCGATAAGCCGGCCGACGCAGTACGCGTCGAAGGCGCTGAAGCGTGGGTTGTCGCCAAACCAAGTGCTGCCTCCAAATGCGTGCGTTGTTGGCATTATCGTGACGACGTCGGCAGCAATGC
>JBBSVJ010000227.1:0-5463 GCA_038233665.1 Lysobacterales bacterium | reverse complement strand
GGTTTCGCCAATACGGCCGAGGAATCGTTGGCCACAAAGATGGCCGAGTCAGCCGAACAAGTGATCGATTTTTTGCGCGATTTCGTCGCCAAGGCCAAGCCCATGGCGGAGAACGATCTGGCAGAGCTGGCCGCTTTCGCCGCAGACGAGCTGAAAATCACCGATTTGCAGCCTTGGGATATCGGCTACGCCGCAGAGAAGTTGCGTGAACGAAAGTACGCCTTGAACGAGGAAGAGTTGAAGCCCTATTTCCCGTTACCTGCAGTCATGGATGGATTATTTTCGGTAATCGAACGCGTGCTCGGCGTCAGTGTGCGGCTGCGTGAGAATGTTGATGTGTGGCATGCAGATGCGCGTTACTACGATCTGCTCGATAGCAAAGGTGAGGTCTTTGCCGGTTGCTATGTGGATTTGTATGCACGCAGTGGCAAACGTGGCGGCGCCTGGATGGATGTGTGCAGCTCGCGTTTGCGTAACGGTGATTCGCTGCAATTGCCGATCGCATTCCTGACGTGCAACTTTGCACCGCCGACCGCAGGCGTTCCGTCATTGCTGACCCACGATGATGTGATCACCTTGTTCCATGAGTTTGGCCACGGTCTGCATCACATGTTGACCGAAATCGACTACTCGGGTATTTCCGGAATCAGCGGGGTCGAGTGGGATGCCGTCGAATTGCCGAGTCAGTTCATGGAAAATTTCGCCTGGAAGCGCGAAGGCCTCGATCTGATTGCGCGCCACTGGAAAACCGGCGAGCGACTACCCGATGCGCTGTTCGAGCGCATGCAGGCGGCGCGCAATTTCCAGTCCGGAATGTTTCTCGTGCGCCAGTTGGAGTTCGGTCTGTTCGACTTCCGCCTGCACCATGAATTTGATCCGCGTCGCGGGGCACGGACACTCGAAATGCTTGATGAAGTCAGGCGCGAGGTTTCGGTGCTGCAGCCACCGGCCTGGCATCGTTTTCCGCATGCGTTCACACACATTTTCGCCGGTGGCTATGGCGCGGGCTATTACAGTTATCTGTGGGCCGAAGTGTTGTCGGCCGATGCGTTCGATCGCTTCGAGCAGGAAGGTGTGTTCAACCCGGAAGTCGGCAAAGCCTGGCGCGAAGCGATCCTTGCGGTGGGTGGATCACGCCCGGCGCTGGAATCGTTCATCGAATTCCGGGGTCGCAAACCAAGCCCGGATGCGCTGCTGCGCAGTTACGGCGTCGCGGCCTGAATCCAAATATCTAGAATCGCCGGTTAGATTATTCATCGACTTCAGCTGTCGACCCGGCTTCGCGCCGGGTTGCGCCGATACCGCCTAGTTCTTGTGGGTGATATCCGGCAATCCGCTGGTCAGCAGCCAGACCTTGCCCTCTTTGTCGTACTTCCAGACCTGACGATCAACGACGCTGCGCGCTTCCTGCGTGTGTAGATTGACGATGCCGATTTCGACGGTTTGACGAACTTCGTTGTCGTTGACCGGTACCGGTGCAGTGTCGTTGTAGTTCGTGATGCGAACCTGCTTGAAGCGATCCAGCTCGAGCTCAGTCAACGGATGAGCCGCGCGATAGGCGGGATCCATGAACGTTTCAGCCTGCTCGATCGAACCCCAGCGAATGGTGGCCGCGTAGGTGCGCAAGGTTTCTGTGAGAATTTTCTCGCGGGATTTGGCCATCACCGGCAACGCCAGTGCAATCAGAACCAAGCCTAGCAATCCGACCGAAATGCAACGAGTAAAAAAGCGATGGGTAGCCATCGGGCAGCTCCTCAAGTTGGGCGTGCATTGGCCGATTGTGCCGCATCGGCGCAGTTCACAGTAGCGTTGGCGACCTCAGCGCGTCGATGCACCGTGCCATTGCCCGCCGATCATCGCGTATTTTCATCAAGCCGCGGCGCTGGGCCTCAATGCAACAAAGCGTGCGTTCAGGCTGGCCGCCAGCGTGCCGTCTGCCAGGCGGATCTCGCAATCGGCACAAAGGCGCGCCTTGCCACGCGATTCCAGCGTAGCGAAAAAAGTCTGCCAGGATTGATCCGGACTGAGCCGCGATAGCGCATCGAAATCATTCCAGATCGGGCTCAGGTAACGCACGCTGCTGTCTTGCACGTAGATGTCGCAAGATGCGCCCGTCTGTTCGGTGGCCAGCTTGATAAGGGCCCAGCACGCCAGCGTCATGACGCTGGCCAAACTGCCGCCGAACGCGCAGTCCTTGTCGTTGACGTTGGGTGTCAGCGGGGCCGACATGCGCAGCGTTTCGCCATCCCAGGCACTGATGCCGAGCTGCATGGCGCGCGCCAGTGGAATGTCGATCAACAACTGTTCCTGGACACCCAGACGCAGGGCATCACGTGTTGTCTCGGCAATGGCTTGATCGATCAAACGTGCGTTCATGCGTGGCTCGGCGACGAAAAGGCCGCGAGTGTGCGCGTGGTGTGCGGATCGATACAAGCGGCCTATGATCTATACGTCACCGTATGTAAAGCGTTCATGCCCAAATCCATTCATCGCCACCACCCATCGCTGGCCGGCGCCAGCATCATCATTACTCGCCCCGCCGCTAGCGCGGGCGGTCTGATCCGCGCAGCAAAAGCACGCGCGGCAGGGGTGGTCCTGTTGCCTGGGGTCGCGATTCGCCCGATTGAGGATGCCGATGCGGCACAAAGCGCGTTGCTGGCCGCGCTATCGGCAGACGGATGGATTTTCACCAGCCCCAACGCGGTGCGCTACTGCCGCCGCTTGCTGACCCACGTGGCACCCGCAGATTGGCCGCGTGTGCTCGCTGTTGGTGAAGGCACACGTCGAGCGCTGGCCCGCCACGGCATCGCCGCGATCGCCCCCAAAGGCGCACAAAACAGTGAAGGCTTGCTTGCCGAAGCGGAACTCAAGGTCGTTGAGGGAAAATCTCTGGTCATCATCGACGCGCCGGGCGGTCGAGATCTGCTCGCACCGACCTTGCGCCAACGCGGTGCACGCGCCGTGCGTATCGCGGTCTATCAGCGCGAATCTCCGGTTCTTCAGGAATCCCATCTAGCTGCGTTGGCGACTGCGCCCAGGCCATGGATCAGCCTGGTTTCCAGCAGTGTCATCCTGAACAACCTGATGACCGCGCTTCCGCACGATCTATGCCGACGCTGGCAACAAGCGGCGATCGTGCTCAGCAGTGAAAGACTGGTAGCGAAGGCTGACGAGCTCGGTTTTAGTGACGTCCATCAAGCGCGCTCCGCGCTGAGCAAAGACTTGCTGGAAAGCGCGGCTCAGGTGCTTTGCCGACACCGACTCTGAAAGTGAACATCTGTCTCGTCGATGGTTCAATTGAAGCGTTGCACGGGAACCCGGGGATTCGATCGAATTCGTCGCCCATGGATCACCTGTCGGGCGCGGAATTCTGATGCCGGATAAGGCGTCTTGGGCTAGCATGGGCAGCATGGAAACCGAAACTTCTGCCAAGTTGCCCGCACCGGTCAGCGTCAACAAAGCCACGCCAGGTGAAAAGCGTACCGGTCGACGTGGCACCGGTCTCGTCATTGCCCTGATCATTTTGATCGCGCTCGCTGCCGCTGCATGGTGGTATTTCGATCGAAAGATGCGTGAAAGCGAGAGCGGGCGCGACCAGGCAATCGCCGCCCAGATCAGCGACTTGGCGGGGGCCAATCAGCAACTGCGCCGCGATATCGACAGTCTGCGTTCGCGCTACAACGACGCTGAGTCGATGAATCGCGGCATCCGCGAGGAAGTCTTGTCTTTTGGCGAACGCTCGCGCTCGCTCGAAGACGCGGTAGCCAATCTGGCCGATCAGCGCATCAACAATCGCGATGTGATGGCGCTCAACGAAGCGGAATTTATTCTGCAACTGGCAGGTGAGCGCCTGGCCCTGTTCCGCGATGCGAGCGGCGCAATGGCCGCCTATCGCCTGGCTGACAGCGCACTCGCCGCCGCCGAAGATCCCCTGTTTGCCAGCGTGCGTCAGACCATTCGCGCGGAAATGCAGGCCTTGGACGCGGCCAAACCGATGCAGACGCGGGCGACGTTGACCACCCTGGCGAATCTGCGCGGCGGTCTCAGCAGCTTGCCGTTGAAATCGAATCCGGCCGACAAGGCCGAACAAGCCGGCGCAGAACGCTCGCGGCTGCGCCAAATACTCGATCAATTCGTGCAAATCCGTCGCGATGATGCGACGCCGGCGTTTACCGTGCGCAACGAGCAACTGAGCCGCTCCCTGATTGCAATCGACCTGCGTGCGGCGGAGGCAGCGTTGTTTGCTCGCGATCAGGAAGGTTTTGATGCCGCCCTGGCACGTGCGCGCAGCGGAATCGAAGCCACATTTGACACCTCCGCGCCGGCAGTGGGTGAAAGCCTGGCGTCACTCGACACCTTGGCAGGCACGCCACTTGCCCCGGCCTTGCCGGAACTCGGAACCGCGCTGAGCGAGCTGCGCAACCTGCGCACCACACGCGCGCTTTCGCAGCCGGTGAAGGCACCCGCGACGATCCAATCGCTGCCACACGATCCTGCGCAACCGCCAGCAGACGATGAGACGATGCCGATTCAGGAACCGACATCGTGAGAGTCTGGATCGGCATCCTGCTTCTGCTGCTGGTCGCCGCTGCCGCCGCGTTTGGTTGGCAATGGGTGGTTGATGATCCGGGCTACGTATTGATCCGGATGCGCGGTACGTCGGTTGAGACGACCCTGGTCTTCAGTGTGGTAGCGGTGTTGCTAGGCTGGGCGATCTTGAGCCTTCTCTGGCGCCTCGTGCGTTGGCCCACGCGGGCGTGGATTCGCAACCAGCGCAAGCGCGCTCGGGAAAACCTCGCCAACGGCATGGCGGCATTCGCCGAAGGTCGCTACCAGCAGGCGGAGCGCCAACTGGCCAAGGCGGCCAAGCAACCGGCGCTGCGCGGGCCGGCCTATCTGGTCATGGCGCGCGCCGCACATTCACGTGGCGACGATGTGGCAGCGCAGCGCGCGCTCGATCAAGCCGCGCAGGACGTTGAACCCGCGGCACTTGCCCAGCGTGCCAAGTTTCTGAGTGAGCGGGGTCGGCATGCCGAGGTTCTCGCCTTGCTCAAACCCAAGGCCGCCAGCGGGAAATTGTCGCCCGTCGGCTGGCACATGTTGATCGAAGCCGCCTTGGCCGAGGATGATGCGCAAACTGCGCTGGATGCGCTGCCAACTCTGGTCAAGACCGAGTCACTGGCAACGGCCAAGATGACCGAACTTGAAAGTCGGGTTCTGCTCGCAGCGCTGGGTTCGGCTGCATCGCAGGCGCGCCTGAACAGCTTGTGGAGTTCGGTCAGCCGCAACCAGCGCAAACGCCCGGACATCATCGCCGTATTCGCGCGCCGGGCTGCGCATTTCGGACAGACTCTGGCCGCGATGGACGAAATCGAATCGTCGCAGCGCCGTGAATGGAATGATCCGCTGTCGCTGGTCTATAGCGATCTCGGCCCGGCCGAACTCGCCACACGGACCAAGCAT
>JBBSVJ010000226.1:0-5467 GCA_038233665.1 Lysobacterales bacterium | reverse complement strand
GAGGTTGTGCGGATCAGTTACCCCATCGAGGATGAGGAATAGCGCCTCCGACCCGGCCGCCTCGATCAGCGCTGGCAACTCGCTTTCACTGCGCGCCGGTGGCGTCTTGTACATCGCCGCGATGCCTTGATGACGACCACCGCCGGTCATACGCTCAAGATCGGCCTTGTCGCGCGCATGAGGCTTGATGCCCATGTCGCGCGCGCGCTCCGCCAGATCGCGCACGCGCGGATTCTGCTGGCCGGCTTCGATATATAGCTCGGTGATGTTTTCGGCGTCGTAATTCAGTGCCGCTTCGACCGAATGGATTCCGATCAGCAATTCGGTGCTCATGGATGCATGGATACCTGGTTAATGGATCTGATTGAATTTCGGCCGCGATCCGGCATAACGCTCATTGTCGCAAAATTCGTGGCATTGACGCGGATTGTCGCCCTAGCCCTTGCGGTTATCGTCCTGGGTGACCAGGCGAAAATCAATCTTGCGATCCTCCAGACTCGCTCGAAGCACCTGGATGCGAACCGGCTCACCGAGACGGAACTGCAAGCCGCGTCGTTCGCCACTGAGCATGTGTCGCTTTGGATCATAATGGTAATAGTCATTCGGCAACTGAGTGATATGCACGAGCCCGTTGATCTTCGATTCGCTCAGTTCGACGAACAGGCCAAACGAGGTGACTCCGGAAATCACGCCATCAAATTCACTGCCGACGTGTTTTTCCATCCACGCACACTTGTAGCGCTCGTCAACATCACGTTCGGCCTCTTGCGCGCGGCGCTCGTTATGCGAGCAATGTACCGACATCGACCCCATCTGCGTCGGCGAATATTCGTAGTCGGCGGGCTTGCCACCGCTGATCGCATAACGGATCGCACGATGCACGAGCAGATCCGGATAGCGCCGGATCGGTGACGTGAAATGCGCATAGGCATCTAGAGCCAAGCCGAAGTGACCCGTGTTCTCGGGTTGATAGACCGCCATCGACTGCGAGCGCAACAGCACCGATTCGATCAAGCTGACATCGGGTCGACTCCGTATCTTCTTCAGCAGCGCTGCAAAATCGGCCGGCTTCACTTCGCCCGCCGGCGGAAGTTTCAGCTTGAACTCCTTGAGGAATTCGAGCAGATCCTCGTACTTCGAAGACGGCGGTGGCTCATGCACACGATAAGGGGCTGGAATGCGCTTCTTGATCAGGAACTTCGCAGCCTCGACATTCGCCGCAATCATGCACTCCTCGATCAACTTGTGTGCATCGTTGCGTGGCTCGGAGCCGAGCTGGATAACTTCACCCGACGCGGCCAGTCGGAACTTGACCTCGGTACTCTCAAAATCGATCGATCCGCGCCGCGTTCGTGCCTTGGCCAGCAATTTGTAGAGCTGATGAAGACTCTCGATCTGTGGCATCAACTCACCGATCTCGTGGCGCGTATCGGCCAGCTTCTCGCCGACCGCCTCCCATACCTTGGTATAGGTCAGACGTGCATGCGAGCGCATGACCGCTTCGTAGAACTTCGAGGAAACAACCTCGCCACTGCGATCGACCTGCATGTCACACACCATGCACAGCCGATCCACTTTAGGATTCAGCGAGCAAATGCCGCTGGACAGCGTCTCGGGCAGCATCGGCACGACAAAACCCGGGAAATAGACTGAGGTCGAACGCAGATAGGCCTCCGCGTCGAGCGGTGTTTCGACTTTGACGTAATGCGACACATCGGCAATCGCGACGATCAAACGGAAGCCCTGCGCGCTCGCTTCGGCATAGACCGCATCGTCGAAATCGCGCGCGTCTTCGCCATCGATCGTGACCAGTGGCAGCGAGCGCAGATCGACACGTCCCTTGATCTCGGAATCCAACACCTTGGGGTCGACATCGGCAGCCTGCTGCGAGACCTGGATCGGCCATTCATGCGGCAGGTTGTGGCTGGCAATCGCCATTTCCACGATGATCGAAGGCGTCAAACGCTCGCCAAGGACGGCGATGATGCGTCCGATGGGCCCTCGATGTTGCGTCGGCGGATCAGTAATCTCGGCAATAACGATCTGACCGGCGCGTGCGCCTTGATCGTTACCTGGCCGAATCAGAATGTCTTGATGAACACGGCGATCATCCGGTGAAACCAGCGTAATCCCATCCTCGACAACAACCCGTCCGACCAGACGTGACGCGCGGCGTTCAAGCACTTCGACGATCGCGCCTTGGCGACGTCCACGTCGATCAACGCCGACCACGCTGCCGAGCACGCGATCTCCGTGCAGGACAATGCGCATCTGCGCAGGTGAAAGATACAAATCCTCGCCGCCTTCATCGGGCTTGAGAAATCCATAGCCCTCCGCATTGGCGAGGACAACGCCGGCGATCAGATCGAGCTTCTCGGCGACGCCATATCCGCCGCGACGATTTTGCAGCAACTGTCCATCACGGACCATTGCGGCAAGCCGTTTGGTCAGGGCATCGACATCCTGCTCGCTGCGCAGGCCAAGGGCGGCGGCAACGGCTTCGGTTTTCATCAATGAAGCTTGATCGGCCAGCAGGGCAAGAATCGCCTCCCGGCTCGGGATCGGATTCTCGTAGCGACGCGCTTCACGGCCGGCGAACGGATCTTCCCATTTGCCTGATTTGTCATTGCGCCGGGGTGTGTTTGATGCCGGCTTGGCCCGCGCGGCGCCGGTCGCGGGCTTGCCGCGCTTGGCCGGTTTTGCAGCACTGGAAGCGGATTCAGGCATCCAGGGCGGCAGCTTGGTCTTGCCGCTTTTTTTGGGTCCGGCTTTGCTGGTGCCGGGCGTTTTCAATCCATTGGGTTTCTTTCGCATTGATGCGTTCTCCTTTTTGGTGACCTGCGCGCCGATTGGCAGCGACAGATTAATGGTGTTTTTCAACGAGTGCGATGACGATCATCCGCATTGTGCGCGCGCAATCATTGACAGTCTGCAGCGGCCCACGTATCTTTCGCGCCCCCGGTGGCTTGCAGCGCGTCGGGGCACACAAGCCCAGGTGGCGGAATTGGTAGACGCACTAGCTTCAGGTGCTAGCGGGGGCAACTTCGTGGAGGTTCGAGTCCTCTTCTGGGCACCAATATCGAAAAAAGAACCGCCGCAAGGCGGTTTTTTTTCGTCCTGATTTCGAGTTCGGATAGACGACGACGGTGGAAGCGGCCTCAGCCGCGATGCTCCGGCTCAACTAATAAAAAGCATCGCGGCTGACGCCGCCCCACCATTCTCCATTCTTCAGCCTCAATCAGGCAAACGGATCGCGCAGGACGATGGTGTCGTCGCGGTCAGCTCCGGTCGCAACCAGGGCCAAATGACAACCTGACAATTCCTCGACTGCGCGCAGGTACGCGCGCGCCGCTGCGGGCAGCTTGTTCCAGTCACGAACGCCCGACGTCGGTTCTTCCCAACCGGGGAATTCCAGATAAACCGGCTTGCATTCGTCCCAGCCATCGGCATCCAGCGGAGCCAGGTCGCGACGCTTGCCACGATATTCGTAAGCGATACAAACCTTGATTGTCGGCAATCCATCCAGCACGTCGAGTTTGGTGATGGCGAGACCATTGATTGCATTGATCTGAGTTGCGCGCTTGAGAGCGACAAGATCGATCCAGCCGCAACGGCGCGGACGTCCCGTGCTTGCACCAAACTCGTTGCCGCGCTTGCGCAGCGCTTCACCCATCTCGTCATGCAATTCAGTCGGGAAAGGACCACCGCCGACACGCGTCGCGTAAGCCTTGCAGATACCGAGCACATAGTCGATATCCGACGCGCCAACACCGGTGCCTGCCAATGCGCCGCCGATCGTCGTATTCGACGAGGTCACATAAGGATATGTGCCGTGATCGATATCAAGCAACGCGCCCTGAGCGCCTTCATAGAGGATGTGATCGCCTCGCCGACGTGCATCGTAGAGCAGGGTCGACACATCATCGATCATCGGGCGCAGGTACTCGCTGTATTCGAGCGCCTCGTCGAGCACCTGCTGATAATCTACTCCATCTGTCTTCAGCCACTGGGTCAGGATGAAGTTGTGGTAATCGACCGCAGTACGAACCTTTTCGGGCAGTTCCGAGGGGTACATGAGGTCGGCGACGCGGATGCTGCGACGGGCGACCTTGTCCTCGTAAGCCGGACCGATGCCTCGACCGGTCGTACCGATCGCCTTGGCTCCGGAAGCCTTCTCGCGGGCCTGATCGACGGCAATATGGTACGGCATGATCAACGGTGTGGCCGGACTGATCTTGAGCCGCGAGCGCACCTCGACGCCTTCGGATTCCAGCTCACTGATCTCGTGGCGCAACGCAGCCGGCGACAACACCACACCATTGCCAATCAAACACTGACAACCCTCACGCAAAATGCCTGAAGGAATCAGGTGAAGAACTGTCTTTTTCCCATTGATTACAAGGGTATGACCCGCGTTGTGACCACCCTGAAAGCGCGCAACGATGCCAACGCGCTCCGTCAGAAGATCGACGATCTTGCCCTTGCCTTCGTCGCCCCATTGCGCACCCAGAATTACTACTGATTTACCCATGTCATTCTCGTATTGTTGATAGACCCCGCTATGGGGCGACGTCGGTGACCCAATTCGCGATCCATCGCTCATCCAAGTCACCGGGCCTTCGGCATCCTGGCTACGGCGCGCTCCGGGTGCTCGATGCAAGTTAACGCATCAAGCGAGAGCTCCCGGATCGCCCCCATTGCGCACGCAAAATTAATTCTGTTTTACCGATACCGTTCTCATTTCGTAGTCAGTCCTGGTTCCACGGGACTTGACTGCTCTGCCACGTAAGCCATCGAACCTGAAGGCTCTCCGGCAATTGCCTATTCTGCATTCTCGATTCCCGGCTCTCAATGCACCAGCTTCAAGGCGATCAAGCCAACCACAACCATTCCAGCTCCAACGATACGCAAGCTGCGGACGTCAATCTGCTGAAGTCTTTCCGCCATGCGTTTCCAATACCCCGGCGCGGCAAACAGGATCAGCCCCTCGATGACCAGCACCAGACACAGCGCGGCGCTCAGCTCGATCGGCATGTGAAGCTACTTGCTTTGTTGCAGGTAATGCAGGAATTCCGATTTCGGATCGAGTACGAGGACGCCGTTGGATGGTTTGAACGCTTCACGATAGGCTTCAAGGCTTCGGTAAAACGCATAAAACTCGGGATCCTTGCCGTAAGCCGCCGCATAAATCTTGGCCGCTTGCGCATCGCCCTCACCGCGCCCGGTTTGGGCTTCCCGGTAGGCTTCCGCCTTGATTACCTGGACCTGACGATCGGCATCGGAACGGATGCGCTCAGCGGCTTCATTGCCTTCTGCCCGCAAAGCGTCTGCGACTTGCTTGCGCTCCGAACGCATGCGTTCGTAGACCGAACGCAGCACCGAACTTGCTTCAGGCAGATCAACGCGCTTGATACGCACGTCAACGATTTCGATGCCGAGGCTCTTGGTCTTCAGATTGGCATTCTTG
>JBBSVJ010000225.1:0-5550 GCA_038233665.1 Lysobacterales bacterium | reverse complement strand
ATGGCCTGGTCGAGCACATCGCGTGCCGTGTCGGCGGAGGCGTGCGAGAGGTCCACGAGAATTCCGTTCTCTTGCATCCAGCGAACCGTTTGCTCGCCCTGTGATGACAGCCCGCCGAACTTGGCGGCGCCGGCGTGTCCGTCAGCGAGCGTAGTGGGTTCGTCGTAGGCGAGGATGTCCGAACGCAGTCCTTCGGCGGCAAGACGCTTGATGGTTGCTTCGTCGACGCTGATGCGATCCGGATCTTCCAGCGCGATGAGGATGGCAAGGCGACCCGAGCGGTGGATGACGCGGACTTCATCCGCGGTTCGTGCGATCGCCACGCGATCGGGATAGCGCGTGGCCATCTCGCGAGTGAATGCGAACCCCTTGAGCGTACCGTCGAGCCCCTGCTCCGCATCGAGCCATCCCGAATTGAGCAACTGTGCACCGACGCCGCCCCGCTTCCAACGCGACAGGTCGGTGTCGCCACTCACACTTTTGCCGATGTCGTAGTCGTCGTATCCGCGCGGGCATCCTTCCCGACAAGCGTGGTAGTGGATATGCAGATCGTTGTGGCCGTCGACCAGCGGCGTCGTTTGCAGCACGCGCGCTACTCGCGCATCGATCGATTCAGCGTCGGCCGCTGGTGGATTGCGAACGCAGACGAGGAGCAGAAGCGAAGCGGCAGCAATCGTGATGACGCATGCACCAGTTTTTTGGCTGGTCGTCATTAACTCCTCTCCTCTGCCAAGTGACGCATCCTTCTGGCAACGCTCATTTGCTTTGCGCAAATGCCTTAGTCAGCGTGACATCGAAGTTGACGATCACCGTCACCTTGTCTGCTTTGAGTTTGAACGTACCTGCGACACGCTCCGACGTATCGACATCAAGGTTCAGCGCAGAGCTATCCGAACTGGCGTACTGCATTGGCGGGATATGCGCCCACCAGTTGACCATGCCTTCCTCCGTCAGCTCGATTCTGAATCCATCGACCGAGGCAAGGCTCGCACAACGTAAATCCGCGCATGCTTCAATGGTCGCAAGTTGATCGCTCGGGGTAAATGCAATGCTTCTGATTTGCTTTGATGCATCGAACCGATCTGGGCCCACAGAATAGTAAACGTGAGTGAGTTTTACGCTTAGTGGCTTGCCAGTTTGCTCAATGGTGAGTATTCCTTCGGCAGTGCTGCTTCCGGCGGCAATAGCGAACGAACCCGTCGAAATACAGAACAAGGCGAGGGCGAAAAGACGAAACGATGGATGCAAGGTGTGCGACATGATGAAATCCTTCATGGTGGCAGGGAAAAGGGCATGGTCAACGCCGTTGGCGCATTTGCGCCCGAGCTTTCCGAGCAGACCCGTCCTTGTTTTGCTCAAGTGCGAGCCATCACAGGTGCTGCAATCGATGCGTTGGCTACAGGCGGACCAAAGCGATTCGTACCCGGCGTGCCTGCGATGAAACCGTTGAACACGATGGCGATCAGTCCGCCGACAGCCGGCACCAACCCAATCAAGATCCACCATGCAGATTTGTCGACGTCGTGCCAGCGCTTGGCCTGAATCGCCAGAGAGGGCCAGATAAACAGCAACATCGCGATCATCATCGGCATGCTCGCCATGCCGCCTGCGCTGGAGGGATCTTCGGTATTCATCATGGCCATCATGCTGAGCGCCATCAGCCCGCCGAATACCACCAGCATCGCGATGAAAAACATCCAGTACGGGCCACGGCCCACGCGGCCCTCGAATCAAAACAACAGGTTCTTTCAGTTCTGGTTCGTCTCTCCCGGTAGTGGGCGGGGCGTTGTGCCTCCGCCTGTTATTGATCACGTAACCTGGTGCCATGCGGGGCCACCCACACACGCCAGGCATTTTTCCTGACCCAATGATTCGTCGTAACAGTCGACGCGACGAGTCAGCAGTGGATCAGCGGTTAGGCCGCCCTATTTCGCGACGGGATAGCTGACCGTCTTGTCGCCGGCGCGATCCCAGTTGTCGCCGTCTCGCGACAGAACGACGGGTCCGCGCACGACCCAGCCAATGCCGTTGCGCGCTTCGATCATCAGTACGGCATCGTCACCCAGCTGGTAGCCGCCCTTGACCTTGACATCGCGCAGCATGCGCAAGGACTGCACTTGCAGCTTTTGCTTGCGATCAGCGAGAGGGATCGGCTTGCCCTCGAAATCCTTGTCGCGAAAGATAATGGTCGCCATCTGCCCGCCGGAATGCATCGCTGCATCGGGATCCTTGGCGTCAACCGCAGCCGCCATTGCCGTGGTTTGCGCGACGTAGGCTTTTCCCGCTTCGCCACCGTCGGCCGGAAGCTTCGTCGCCGTTGTGGCCCAGTCCGTTTTCGGCTCACCCTTGGAATCGCGAATGCCTTGGGCAAACAATTCATCGATCAATGATTGATCCGACTTGGCGCGCAATGCCGCGAATTCGGCATCCGAGAAATGGACCGAAGTCAGTTTGTACTCGCCGCCCACCTTGGCATACGGCATTTTCATCGTGCCGGACCCGCTACCGCTCCTGGACTTGGACGCAACCTCGATCAGTCCATCGGCCATGGGCATTTGCGCGTGCATTTTCTCGGCCTGCTTTTTCCAGCGTTCGCGCATCGCTTCGTCGGCCTCGGCCGTCGTGACCGTGCAGACCGCGTCGCTCGCACATCCGCGCACCATTTCAAAAAAGTAGAAGTGCAACTCGGCGGGTGCGTCGCCAATGTCGGCGAGCTTGCGCGCGGCCTCGAAATCACCCTTGTCGAGTGCGGACTGCAGGGCCTTGGCCAGCGCCGCTGGCGTTGATGCCGCCTGCGCGGACGCTGCCATGGCCAACGAGGCAATTAGCGTAGTCGCAAAAAATAGTGATTTCATGGCGTTGCTGAACTCCCAGTGGCTTGACTGCGGCCACCCGATTGGAGGCCTTCGTGATCACCCACGGACTTCGGTGCTTGCAGGGGCCATCTCATCTGACCTCGGCCAAGATCGCTCGCCTCGTGCGTGACCGACTGCGGCTTCGCTGCCTGTTTGATACCACTCTCGGTCGGGCCCCTAAAATTTAACCTGAAATATCCGTGGCCCCTGCGTGGACGAACTTACGTGGACTGATATACGCCCACCCACGGAGTCAGACAGGAAACGCTCTATCCCTCTATTTGCATTATGTTGGTTGTTCTTTGCCATGCCGGCGCACGCAATCGTTTACTGCGTTGATTCCGATCTGTCGCTCGCCACGTCGCTGGCGGCGGCAACGGCATCGAACGCGGATGATCAGATCCGACTGAAGTCGGGCACATACGGCGGCACTGGACCGATCGATCTTCAGGTGCACGGTGCGCTGACGATTTCCGGCGGCTGGGGAACCAATTGCCTGTTCCGCAGCGATGCAGCATCCAGCACCATCACCGGCGTCAGCCCGCAAAACTTCAAGCTGACCCAGGATGCGAATGATCTCGAATTGCTCGGCCTCGTTTTCGATGGCTGGGGCCAGGTGATCCTGTCTGGCCTGGATCAGCAATTTGGCCCACCCAACGACGACATAAAAGTTCGTCGCAGCCGCTTCACAAATGCGCTGACCGGTCTGTTTATCAACGCCGGCTCACACAATATCGTCGTCGAAAACAGTCGCTTTGATGGTTATTCCACTACTGGACTTCACATCTACCGCACCGCGGCAAGCTTCGGCGCCGCCGAGGTTGTGCTGCAGGACAACACCATCAGCAATCCGGCCAGCGCCAGCGCCAGCGGCTTTCGCGTGTCCGGCGCGGCAGGAGCGCCTGCGGCCGATATCCGGATCTACAACACTGTCATGGATGGAAATCAGTATGACCTGCGCATTTTGGGTCAAACCGTGGTGGTTCGCTATGCATTTTGGAACACTCAACTGTTTACACCACCCGGTGGATTGGGTGCAGGGTCTGGCTCCAACCTTAGCGGAAACCCACAGTTGGATGCCAACTACCGACCGATCGAGCCGACGTCGCCGCTGATCAACACGGGACGCGTGATTACCGGCTCAACGCCCAACATCGACTACGACGGTGGCCCGCGGGTGTTTGGCATACGCCCGGATATTGGTGCGTATGAAAGCAACGTGGCGGGCGTGAACATGATTTCGGTCACCAATACCAACGATAGCGGAAGTGGATCATTGCGCACGGCGATTACCACAGCCAACGCTGCGACCGGCGATTCGCTGATCGAGTTCAATATTCCCGGCAGCTGCCCGCAGTTGATCAATGTCAATAGTAATTTTCCGAGCATCACCAAGAACGTGCGCATCGAAGGCTACAGCCAGCCCGGCAGCATGGAAAACGCCGATCCAGACTATTTTGATGGCGACGTCTGCGTATTCCTGATTGCTGCAGGTACGTCAACGCGCGGTCTGACCTTGAGCACCAGCACGGTGGACGACGAGCCTTACATATCTGGCCTGGGTTTCTATGGCTTCTCCTCCAGTGCCATTCAGATCTCCGGACCAGGCAAAGCCCAGGTCAGAGGGAGCTTGTTTGGTACCGGTGCCGGTATTTCCCAGCCGCGATTTGCCGACAGCGCCATTCAAGTCATCGCAGCTCCAGGCACGGTCATTGGCGGTGACTCCGTGGCGGATCGCAATGTGATCGGGCGCGCCGATGGGGCAGGCATTCTCATTCAGAGCAACGCCATGTGCACGGTGCGCAACAATCTGATCGGCAGCAGTCGAACCGGAGCATTTTCACTGTCCAACGTTGTAGGCGTGCGTATCATCGGTGGTACTGGACACGTGATCAGCGACAACACGATCGCCTTCAATACCGCGCAGGCAATCCTGCTCGACGATGACGGCACCCCACCCCAAGATGTGCAAATCCTCAACAACCATCTTGGTGCCAGTGGACCGGATCTTTCGCTCGGAGGCAATGGCGGCAACGCCGTGCGCGTAGCCGGTGGCAATGGCCATGTCATCCGCGGCAACTTCATCTACAACAACCAGACCGATGGCATCGCCGTGCTGGAGTCATCGCGGCGCGTGTGGATCAGCGAAAATCGCTTCGTCAACAATCTCCGCCTGCCGATCGATTTGTCGCCCGATGGTCGCAATTACAACGACCTCGATGTCGATCAGACCGGTGCCAATGACCGCATCAATTTTCCTGCGCTGTTTCACACCGAGGGTCTAGCGCTGCAAGGCAGCACGAATCCTCAGCTTTCCAACAAAAATGGTACCTATCGCGTCGAGATTTACGCCAGTGAACGCTGCGCGGGGCAATTCAACAGCACCGGTTACGACGATGCAGCGAGACTTGTCGGCATATCCGACCCGGTGACGCTGACATGCGCGACCTCAACGATGAATTGCTCTGGGTCCATTATCGTTCCAATCAGCTCCGATGCTTCGTACCCGCTCACGGGAAAGTACATCTCTCCGGTGGTTTGGGATGCAGAACACAACACGAGCGAGTTCGGCCTGTGCTTCCCCTACAATGACTTGGACAAGCTATTCAAGAACGGATTTGACTGAGCCGATAACGGGTCAACAAGTAGTTGGGGTAGAGGGCAGGCTCGCGCCTGCCCTCTTTGATCAACAGAT
>JBBSVJ010000224.1:0-5637 GCA_038233665.1 Lysobacterales bacterium | reverse complement strand
GGCCAGGGTCGTTTTGGCCGTTTCGAGATCGCTGGCAGTGGAGTAGGGTCCAAGGCGCACGCGATTCCAGGTCTTGCCGTTGATAGTCACCGGGGTGACTTGGGCGACGAAACCGAGAATGGCAAGTTTGGCTTTGACCTCATCAGCGGATTTTGCCGACGGGTAAGAACCCGCCTGGAGCAGATACCGTGCACCCGGCGCGATCGCTACCGGCGTGGTTCCGCCGACCGGTGTCTGGGCGGCTTCGGCGCGGGCCTTTGCGGAAATTTCGGCGTCGGGAATGACAACTTCCATTTCCGGCAAGACCGAATAGAAGTCGTAGTTCTTGCGTGGCTTGTCCTTGGTCTCGACGATCGGCGGCTCGCTTTCGCGCGGCGCCACCGCTTGCGGGTTGGGTTGAGGCCCGGTCTTCTTGCGCAACATCGGTGCCCAATCGCTGCCGAGGAAGACAAAGGCAACAACCAACCCAAGCAGGACGCCAAAGCCCAGCCAGATCCAGGCGGGAACCGCCGGACGTGATCCGCCGCGCGTGGCTTGTTTGCGTGAACGTGGTGCCATTACCTGATCTCCTGAAATCGGTGTTTGCATGACGTATCCCGCGTCATGCGACAGTAAGTTTGCGACATGGTCACATGCTTTCGGGCGCGGAAACACCCAGCAGATCGAGGCCATTGGCCAGAACCACGCGCGCTGCGTTCGCCAGCGCGATGCGTGCATCACGCACCACGACATCATCGACGATGAACTGATGCGCGTTGTAGTACGCATGGAACGCAGCCGCGACTTCACGCAGATATTGCGCGATGAGTTGCGGGTCGAGATTAAGCGCCGCGGCCTCGACTACTTCTGGATAACGCGATAGCTCACTCATCAGCGCGCGCTCGTGCTCGCTGTCGAGGCGGTCCAGTGCGCCAAGGCCTGCCTTGGTATCGGTGCCAATGCCACGCTCGGCGAGTTGGCGATGCACGCTGCAGACGCGGGCGTGCGCGTATTGAATGTAGTAAACCGGGTTGTCGTTGGTTTGCGCGCGAGCCAGATCAATATCGAAGATGAGTTGCGAATCGGTCTTGCGCGCAACGAGGAAATAGCGTGTCGCATCACGTCCGACTTCGTCAATCAGATCGCGCAGGGTGAGGTAACTGCCCGCACGTTTGGAGAGCTTCACTTCCTCGTCGCCGCGCATCACCGTGACCATCTGGTGCAGCACGTATTCGGGCCAGCCTTTCGGGATGCCGACATCGAGCGCCTGCAAACCGGCGCGCACGCGATTGACCGTCGAATGGTGATCGGCGCCTTGCTCATTGATCACGCGCTCGAAGCCGCGTTGCCATTTACCCTCGTGATACGCGACATCGGGCACGAAATAGGTATAACCGCCCTGCGACTTGCGCATGACGCGATCTTTGTCATCGCCGAAATCGGTGGTTTTCAGCCATAGCGCACCATCTTTTTCGTAGGTGTGACCGGCGGCTATCAGTTGCTTGACGGTGCTTTCAACCTTGCCTTCGCTGTACAAGGATGATTCGAGGAAATAGACATCGAACTCAACGCCGAATGCGCGCAGATCGAGATCTTGCTCGCGGCGCAACCAAGCCACCGCAAAGCGGCGGATCGAATCGAGATCATCGAGATCACCGCTGGCGCGGACATCCTTGCCATCGGCATGCACGTTCTCACCATCGAGGAAATCACGCGCGACATCCTTGATGTACTCGCCGCGATAACCATCGGTCGGCCAATCCTCGTGCTCAGGCTCAATCCCCCGGCAGCGTGATTGCACCGACAGGGCGAGATTCTCGATTTGCGCACCGGCGTCGTTGTAGTAAAACTCGCGGGTCACCTTCCAGCCGTTGGCATCGAGCACGCGCGCGAGACTGTCGCCAACGGCGGCACCACGACCATGACCGACGTGCAGCGGTCCGGTCGGATTCGCCGAGACGAATTCGATCTGCACCTTGCGGCCTTCACCACTGGTATTGCGTCCGTACGCCTCGGCCTTGCTGATGATCGCGGCGACTTCAGCGTGCATCGCGGCGGCGCCAAGGAAAAAATTGATGAAACCCGGTCCGGCAATCTCGATCTTGTCCACGCGCGGATCATCAATGGCCGCAACGATAGCGGTGGCGATATCACGCGGCTTGCGGCCCGCCTGTTTGGCCAGAGTCAAAGCGACATTGCAGGCAAAATCACCGTGATCGCGATTGCGCGTACGCTCGACGACGAATGCAGGCGTCACATCGTCGGTGAGGGTTTGCTGCGCACGCAGGGTAGCGAGCGCTCCATGGATCAGCTCGCGCAAGGCGTCTTTCACGGCGGGATTCAACTGGAAGCGGGTTGGCTATTGTAGGGTGCGCGACGGGTTTCCCAAAGCCACGCCGTGATACGCCTGAATTGAGCGGGTGCCGATTTTCGATCCCGACTCGACCAAGGTTTATCAAACTCAAAGAAATGAGCGGCAATTGCCTGTCTTCAATGAAGATTCCAGGCTTGCCAAGTGTCTGGCCGTCTGTGGATAACTCTGTGGGAAAAGATTTCCAGAGCGCAACTGAGGCTCTACTGAAATCAAGTACTTGGCTGAATCTCCGCAGAATTGGCCCTGCTAAGTATTTGATTTTACTGGATACGTGTTGCCATGCAGCAAATTTCGTCACAAAGTGACCCGGGCCTTGCACTGTCCAGCTGGCATGTGTATAGGTTTGCCGAGCCCAAGGTCAGGCAAGCCCCTGTCAAACAAGGCCTGCAACCGTTTCACCATAGGCCTTGAGAATCTGACGGCCACTTTCCGGACGCCCGCGCATGGCAATTCGGGCGCGTAAACCCAGGCTCAGGGACTTCAATCTAGTCGCGTTTTCTTCCTTGCTCGCAGCAAACGATTGTCGGCCCAGCTCTGAATTGAAGCGATGCAGGTCGAAAAAGAATCGATCCTGGCCGTCGGTCAGAAAGCCGAGGACGGGCTGCGCGCTCTCGACCGCGTCGAGGTTGCGCTTGCACAACATTTCACGCTCAAGACAGAGGTTCTCCGCACTGTCGGCAAAGCGCGCGAAGGGTTCTGCGACATTGGCCGTATCCAGATCTGCTGCGATCAAGGCGAGTTTCTCGGCGTGAACAATGCGTTCCTCAGCACGCCAGCCGGCGCGATGCTTGTCGAGTTTCTGTTCCAGCTTGGCAGCCAGCGCGCCACCAGATTGCACCAGCTCGGCCGCATTGAAGGCCGCTCCGCCCGGTGGGGGCCGCGCGTCGAAGGTGCTGCCGCTGATGGTCAGGTCGATCGCGGTGTAAATGTCGGCGTGGTCTTCACGCGAGAAACCGCAGCCATCGAGCAAGCGGAACGCCTCCTCGATACTCGCGCGTTCATTGGCCCCGACACCGGCTTCGTAAAGCTGCGCCTCGCGCTGACGTAAATCGTGGCAGGCCGCAAAAAGATTCAGCACACACCAGTCCGATAATCCCAGCGCATCCGGGCCGCCGGATTCGATCAGTCGATCGATGCGATGCCCGAGGATGTCGAGAATATGTCCTTCATTGTGATACGCATGGAAATCCTCGCCGAGGCTGCCATGGCGGATCGCCAAACGGACGTAGGCGATGCGGATGACGTCTGCACATCGCGCGAGTAAATCCCGCGCATCGGCATCCGAGGAAAGCAAAGGAGCCAGCTGCACATGGCGGCGCGCCAGGGCCACTTCGAGTGGATCGAGTAGTGCCCCCGCACGCTTGCGCGCCGCGACGACATCCGGCACCGCCAACTCCACGGCATCGGCTGGAAACGTTTTTGGAAACTGGAATATCACGTAGCGCGAGGACCCCTGATTCGATCTCGTGCCTTGAGTATAGTGCGCGTCCGCCCGACGGGCACCCTCACACCGCGCTTTTTTCTCGGCGTTATATCCAGCCGCGTCGGGCCAGCGAGGTTGGGTCGCCGCTGCCGATGACGAAATGATCAAGTACGCGGATATCGACCAGGGCGAGGGCATCGCGGAGACGCAGCGTGATCGCGCGATCCGCGGCACTCGGCTCAGATACGCCCGAGGGATGGTTGTGGGCAAAGATCACCGCCGCCGCATTGTGCTGCAGGCAGTGCCGAACCACTTCTCGTGGATGCACACTGGCACCATCAATGGTCCCGCGGAACAGTTCCTCGAAGGCGATCACCCGATGCCGGTTGTCGAGGAACAGGCAGGCAAATACCTCGTAAGGATAGGCCGCGAGGCGCGATTTGAGGAAGCGTGCGCTGGCTGCTGGATCGGTCAAGGCCTCACTTTCGCGTAGTTCGGAATCCAGATAACGACGACCGATCTCCAGCGCCGCCTGAATCCGACACCAGGCAACGGGTCCGAGTCCGGAGGTGCGTTGCGCGGAATGCAGCAGTGGCCTCAACCCGCCCGCCCGGGTCAACAGTTCGCGACCGATATCCACAGCGCTGCTGCCACGTCGGCCAGAACCAATGAACACGGCCAGTAATTCGGCGTCGGAGAGAGAGCCGCTTCCTTTTGCGCGCAGTTTCTCGCGAGGTTTTTCACCTTCTGGCCAGTCACGAATGCTCATTGAATGCGGTGTTCCTCGCCTTGGAAACTCCATCCTCGGCGCAATGGCTTCGTTCCAACATCAGCGTCCGCCTCGATTTTGGGTAAGCTTGTCGCCCTTGGGGATGTCAGAAATTTCTTACATGAGCAAAGCTTCGCTGGATCGTGTGAATGTGCTGCTCGGTGTCGGCGGCGGCATTGCGGCGTACAAGGCCGCAGAATTGGTGCGCCGCCTGCGTGACGCGGGAGCCGAGGTTCGCGTGGTCATGACCGAAAACGCCATGCGCTTTGTCGGTGCGCTGACCTTTCAGGCGCTGTCCGGCAATCCGGTGCGCAGTAGTCTCTGGGATGAGTCAGCGGAAGCCGCGATGGGCCATATCGAACTCGCCCGCTGGGCTGATGAGGTGATCATCGCGCCAGCCAGTGCGGATCTTATCGCGCGACTGGCCCAAGGGTGTGCTGACGACTTGCTGACTACGCTGGTTTTGGCGAGTTCAGCACGCTTGTCCGTGGCTCCGGCGATGAACCAGCAGATGTGGGCGCATCCGGCGACTCAAGCCAATGTTGAGAAACTGCGTCAACGTCACGTCCGCATCGTTGGTCCGGCGTCGGGCAGTCAGGCCTGTGGAGAAACCGGTGAGGGCAGGCTGCTCGAACCGGTTGAAGTGGTCGAGGGGCTGATTGCCGCGCGTGGTCCACGCCTGCTCGATGGTCTGCGTGTGCTGGTCAGCGCAGGGCCTACTTATGAGGATATCGATCCGGTTCGTTTCATTGGCAATCGCAGCTCGGGCAAGATGGGCTTTGCCGTGGCTGCAGCTGCCGCACAGGCCGGTGCACAGGTTCGCCTGATCGCGGGTCCGGTGAGCCTGCCGACGCCAAGTGGTGTCAAACGGATCGATGTGCGTAGTGCTCGCCAAATGCAAGATGCTGTCATGTCTGCCGCGACCGACAGCGACATTTTTATCTCAGCGGCAGCGGTTGGCGACTATCGGCCAGACACGATTGCGCCCAGCAAGCTCAAGAAATCAGGCAAGTCACTGGCACTTGAGCTGATTCAGAATCCGGACATTCTTTCCGACGTGGCGGAATTGCCCCGCGCGCCATTCTTGGTCGG
>JBBSVJ010000223.1:0-5676 GCA_038233665.1 Lysobacterales bacterium | reverse complement strand
GGGGTCGATCGCATCATGCTTGACGAATTCGAGCTTGAGGAACTTGCCCAAGCGGTTGCCGAAACTGATGGACGCAGCGCACTGGAAGTATCCGGTGGCGTCGGCCTCGATCGTGTCCGTGCCATTGCGGAGACTGGCGTTGACTTCATATCCATCGGTGCACTGACAAAACATGTACGTGCCATCGACTTGTCGATGCGCGTTGTTTTTGCGACTACCGATGGCTAGAGTGCTTGGCGGCCAACGTCGTTAATGGCGGATTGCCAGTTTGGTTTGCTGCAGAATATTTTCTCGGGAACCTACAAAAATCCGAGTCGGGCCCAAGCGTTCCTGAGCGGCGTTAAAACCCACGCGCGCGCCAAGCTTGCGCAGAAACGCTGAAAACCTGTAGAAACAAGCAGCGTTTACGGTCATGCCTTGCAGGCGCACGACCGTACGCTGATCTACTGGGCTCAGATCACCCCGAGAAACTTGAGTGCAGCCACGGCAATCAGGCCAGCAACGACGACGCCTGCAATCACCCAGATCATCGCGGAACTCGATCGCTTTGACGAACTCGCCGGCTTCACCTCGACCGCTGCGGCAGGCATCGGCGTAGCCGCTGACGGGGTGCCAGGCGCGACCAATAGAAAGCGGATCGTATCCAGACGCAACTCGTCACCGGGTGAAAGCATGCCGGTATGAACGCGCTTGTCATTGATCCAGGTGCCGTTTGCCGAGCCAAGATCTTCGACCATGACTCCTTCGGCCGTTACCTGGAGGCGCGCGTGCTGACGTGAAATCTCTTCCGCCGGAATCGGAATACCGCAATCACTCTGGCGGCCAATCGTCATTGAACCGACCAAGGCGAAATTTCGCCCGAATGTCGTGCCTGACACGCCGCGCAGCATGAATTTCGGCAAGGCCATACGCACCCGCGTCTGTCCGTCGCCTTCCGCTGCTGCCACCGGCATTGGACGCACTTCTGCAACGGCGCTCCTTTCCGAATCGACCACTCGACAACCAATGCGGCCAAACAGAAGCAGGTCGCCCGCTTTGAGTCGGCTTTGTTCCGCAATTTGTCGACCATTGAGAACGGTCGCAACACTATGGTCGTGGATTTTCACCGTGGTCTTGGCGTCCTTCACCTCGATTTCGCAGTGATTGACTGCAACACCAGGGGCGGCCAAAACCACCTGGCAATCGCTGCCAGATCCAATCCGCGTGATCCCATCAGTCAAATCGACGGCTGCATGCTCGCCATTCGGAAATATCAACTTCATTGCGTCTCCCTCAAGCGCCAGGGCGCCGGATCAATTGTCCAATTCACGAACCAGTCTGAATCCGAGGCTGTTCAACGCGACATCATCGGAATAACTATCTTGCTTCAGGACGGTCTCCTTGTCTGCCGCCGACAGCCAACCGCGGCCACGCAATCCATGATCTCGGCAATCTGCGGAAAGCGGCGCACCCTTGCCACATGACGCCACCCATTCACGCACGTTTCCGTCCAGGTCAAAAACGCCCGCCACGGCCGGATAGCTGCCGACCGGCGCTGTCGCCGAATAACCATCATCACAATCCGCACCTGCGCGCGAGCCAAACTCTTTCCGATAAGACGAGTCGGCAAGATTCGCGCTTTTGCAGGTGGCCGCAGCAGACTTGCGTGCAACCTGCTCCCATTCAGTCGGCGTGGGCAATCGATAGCGTTTGGCAGTCTTCTTCGACATCCAATTTGCGTACGCCTGAGCTTCGGCAAAGCTCACACAGACCACCGGATGATCGTCTTTCTGCGCGATATCCGGCGATTTCCAATCGCGTTTGCGCGATGATCGAAAGAATGATTCCCGATCGCGACACGCAGGCTGGTTGCCGGAAAATTGCTGCTGACCCGCGGCTTGCCACCACTTCGCAAAATCTGCTCGTGTGGTCTCATGGCGAGCAAACGCCAAGCTCAACCCAGTGACCACCAGTTCAGGCCCCTTGCCACCTTCGATGGAGTCGTGGAACACATAGCCCGGCTTGCCAATTCGAGCGGACTTGCTTAGACCGTCGCGGGCAGCCTTGTTTTTCGGCTCAAGGAATAGAACTTTTTCGAATGCCGCGTTGGCCACGACGGCATCCATGCTGGTAATAGCGGCGCGACCGGCGTCAAGCCAGCGATCAATCTCATCCTTGCGGCGCTTCTTCGCCTCAGCGACCGTTTCAGCGCCTTCTTCAATGGAGCTCGCCACTTCCTCGGCCTTGTCCAGGTAACCGCCAAACTCTTCGAGGTTCTTGGCAGCGAGCGACTTCGCGGCGAGATCCAGATACGACTTCGCGGTATCGACGATGCCCTGCTTGGCCGCGCGATTTTTTGAATCAATCCGCAGGGCCAGGGTAAACCGCTCGAACGCATTCGTTCGAGGTGGATTGGTCAGGCGTGTTCCAGCCAGATCCAAACGACCCAGACGCACCAGCTCCAGAACCGGATCAATAACGGTGGGAACCATCGAGAGATCAAGCTTTTCGGCAACCTCGATCAAACCTGGCACTTCCCCCTGCAAGTCAGCTGAGGGTTCGACGACTTTGCCAAAATCACGGGATTCGACAGGCCGCGGCGTTGAAGAGGGGGATGATTCACCCGCTGTAGGGCGCTTCGTCAGCGTCGCCACATTTGGCGAGGCGGTTTTCCGACTCCCCGACAGCAAGGCAAAACCGACTGACCCTATCAGCAGCACACCAAGCGCGGCCAGCACCCAAGGCAACCAAGCTGGCCTGCCAGCGGTTTCGTCCGGCATAGCGGATTCCGCCGGAATGGGCGTTTTGTCGGTCACGCTTGCGAGCCCGATACGCGTTTTTGCGTCACTCGACTGCAGCGCGGCATTGAATATGTCACACTTGATGATGCGGGTCGGCGCCTCATGAGCAGACAACGTGGTCGGCGCGTTGGACGGCTGGATCTTTCCGAGTGCCTGGATGAACTCATCGGCATCTTGATATCGCTCTGCCGGATCCTTCGCCAATGCTTTATCAACTAGCGCCTGCCAATGCGCCTGCGCCTCCGGCAAGCGTGGAATCGGTTCGAAAACATGCGCGTACGAAACCGCAAACCCATCTACACCTTCGTAGGGCGGCTTGCCGGTCAGACCGAACCAGATCATGACGCCGAGACCATAAAGGTCCGATCTCGCATCGACATCGCTGCCGCGCGCCTGCTCAGGACTCATATAGTGACTGGTGCCGACAGAAATACCGGCACTGGTGATTCTGGCTGATTGGGAAAAGACCCGAGCGATTCCAAAATCGGTCAGCAAGGGCGTGTCACTGGCATCAAAAAGAATGTTGCCCGGCGCAACATCACGATGCACATACCCCCTGTGATGCGCATAACCGAGAGCATTGCCAATGCCTTCAAGAACCCGGATAAGATCCTTCTCGCTCATTCCCAGACGCACGCGCTGGGCGAAATCCCCGCCCGGCAGATACTGCATCGAGAAATAGTTGAGTTGTGACGAGGTCACGCCCACGTCGTAGACCTGAACGATGTTCGGGTGCGCCAGCGAGGCCAGCATTCGCGCCTCTTGAAGAAAGCGCTTGGAGAATGTGGGATCGGACGCCAACGCAGGCGCCATGACCTTGAGTGCGACCTCGCGGTCAAGCGATGTCTGCAGAGCCAGATAGACACTGGCCATTCCGCCTACACCGACTTCACGTCGAATTAAATATCCGGGAATATCAATCGCGGTCACGGCTTTCCCCACCCCTGTCGATGGAGATTGTAACGAATTGCGGAGAGTTGTCCGCAAAACCCAAGAATCTGTTTTGCAGTCCCGAAAGGAATGGTCCAGTCCCGAACAATCCAGCGATCAAGAGCGCTTATTTCACAACATGGAGTTTCGGCCGCGTGGGCTTCGGTTCCGGCGTCGGAGTCTCCGGAGGCGATGGAGGTGTTGCTGATTCAGCTTCAGCAGGAAACATCATGCCCTGACCGTTTTCCTGCGCATAAATCGCGAGCACAGCCGCCATCGGTACCTCAATCGCCTGACTGACACCACCGAAACGGGCCATGAATCGCACCGCATCCATGTTGATCTCAAGCTTGGCGACAGCGCGAGAGGCAACGCTGAGGACCACGCGCCCCTCTTTGATTGCACTTGGCGGTACGCGCAGCCCCGGTGTTTGCGCATCAACCAGCAAATACGGTGTCATTCCGTTGTCGTTGATCCATTCGTGAATGGCGCGCACCAAATACGACCGATTCGAACTCATTTCTACTTCCGACACCCGATCACCTCAACTGCGTAAAGCACGTTCTTCAGGCGTCATGCTCCGCGCAAACACCTGACTGTGAAAAATCCGCTCGCCGTAGTCAATGATCGGCTGAGCGTCTTTCGGCAAATGGATACCAAGCGACTCGAATCGCCAAATCAAAGGTGCGAACGCGCAATCAGCCAGGCTGAACTCAGGACTCAGAAAAAACTTGGAAGCCTTGAATGCCGGCGCATTGCTGGTCAAGTCATCCTTCAGCGCCTTGCGTGCGACTTCGGCATCTTTGCCTCCTTCTTCGATGCGATCAACCAAGGTCAACCAATCGTTTTCAAGGCGCACCATGGCCAGGCGCAATCGTGCGCGCGAGAGCGGGTCAACCGGCATCAATGGCGGATGCGGGTAGCGCTCATCGATATATTCGGAGATAACGCTGGTGTCGTAAAGAACCAGATCGCGATCGACCAGGGTCGGCACGGAGTTGTAGGGATTGAGCTCAAGCAGATCTTCGGGAGGATCATCGAGGTCGACTACGACATGATCGTAAGTGACGCCTTTTGCTGAAAGCAGCAATCTGATTCGATGGCAATGCACGCAATTCCGCGCGGAAAACAAAGTCAGTACGGCTCGCGAACGCTGACTCAAGGCCATGTCGGAACACCTCCCCTATCGAGTTGGACACTCGAAAATCCGCGAATTCCGGGGGAATCCCGGTCGCTCTCTGTCCTTTGCACTCTACTACGCGGAAAGGAAAGCGCATAGATCAAAGCACTTGGGCCGTCAAAATGACAGCCCAAGTGCTTGAAATATAAACGTTGATAGAAAACTGATCCGAGCACCGAAGGCGCGCGGATAAATGCCGTCAGTGGACGTCTTTCCAGTATTCCTGCTTCAGGAAGTAAGCCAGCAAGGTAAACAGGGTGAGAAAAAGTAATACCCAGATACCAATGGCTTTGCGCTGCATTGCTGCAGGTTCCGCCGCGTATTGCAGAAAATTGGAAACATCACGTGCGACTTCATTGAATTCTTCGGCACTCAATGTACCCGCCTGATGCATCTCGAATTTCTCGAAATGCGGATCGGCGCCGTCTTCACCCGGCTTGAACGTTGCCGTCTGGACACCCTGCAGCTCCCACAACGGATTGGGCATCGATGCATTCGGGAATACCGTGTTGTTCCATCCCATCGGCCGACTTGGATCAAGATAAAACGACTTCAGGTAGTTGTAAATGTAGTCGACACCCTTGGCCCGGGCCATCAGGGATAGATCGGGCGGAGCCTTGCCGAACCACGTTTGAGCATCTTTGGCGTCCAGATTCGAGGGAATCCTCTCACCGAAGTTGGCCTCGGTGAAATTAAGATTCTGCATGACCTGATCCTTGCTCAGGTTCAAATCTTCAGCAATCCGCGAATAGCGCATCAGATTGAGCGAATGGCAGCCCGAGCAAT
>JBBSVJ010000222.1:0-5695 GCA_038233665.1 Lysobacterales bacterium | reverse complement strand
CGTGGCCGAGAATGACCGGGAACATTCCTTCCGGATCGGCGCCCGACAAGGTGAACGCATCGGTATGGCAAACACCGGTTGTGACGATGCGCACCATCACCTCGCCCGATTGCGGCCCCTGCAGATCCACGTGCTCGATCGACAGCGGTTTGCCCGCTTCCCATGCAACGGCGGCTCGGGTTTTCATAGCTGCTCTCCGGTAAAAAAACTGCGATCAATCGATAAGCTCAGTGACAACATTACTGTAGGAGCCCCGCCAGGCGCGAGCTTCTGCTTCGCAACGCCAAAGGCTCGCCGCTGGCGGGGCTCCTACAATTGTCCGACCATTTCCATGAACCTTGAAAAGCGCGTTCGACGGGCGCATCCCTAGAGGCTGACCTACAAGGAAATCCGATGAACCTCGTCTGTGAAATTCCCGGCGCCAATCTTGCCATCGCCAAGGGCGACTTTCCCAATCCGGAGCGCGATATTGATCCGGCAACCGCGAATGGTGAACAGCATGCCGTTCTTGGCGGCGGCTGCTTCTGGTGCGTCGAGGCTGTGTTCAAGGAGGTCGACGGGGTTGATTCGGTGACCTCCGGCTACAGCGGTGATGGCGCGCACAACGCCGACTACAAAGCCGTCTGCACCGGCACGACCAATCACGCAGAGGTGGTTTCGATCCGCTTTGATCCGCAGCGCACGAGTTTTGGCCAGTTGCTCAAGATCTATTTCGCGGTTGCCCATGATCCGACCCAGAAGGATCGTCAAGGCGGAGATCAGGGCAGGCAGTATCGTTCAGCAATTTTCACCACGGATAACGCCCAAAAAGAAGTGGCCGAGGCGTATATCCGCCAGCTCGACAACGCCGGCGTATTCAACGGCCCGATCGTTACCGAAGTGGTGCCGCTGGAGGTGTTCCACGAAGCCGAGGCGTATCACCATAATTATGCCGAGCTGAATCCTGAGCAAGGCTATATTGCGGCAGTCGCCGCACCCAAGGTCGCCAAGTTGCGCGAAAAATTCGCCGACAAGCTGAAAGGATCGACCTCATGAGCACATCAGCGGCGGGCTACGACATCACCCCGATTGATGCTGCCGAACGCGAGCGGCTCGCGAAAAAACTCACGCCCGATGAGCGCCGCATCCTGCTCGATCACGGTACCGAGCATCCGTTTTGCGGAGGTTTGCTCGACAACAAGGAAGCCGGCCGTTACGTGTGCAAACTTTGTGAATTGCCACTGTTCGGCTCCGACAGCAAGTTTGAGTCCGGTACTGGCTGGCCGAGTTTCTTCACGCCGATCGATCCAGAGCATGTGCGCGAAATCCGCGATATCAGTCACGGCATGGTTCGTGTCGAAGTCCGCTGCGCGCGCTGCGACAGCCATCTCGGACACGTCTTTCCGGATGGCCCGAAACCCAGCGGACTGCGTTTCTGCCTGAATTCCGCCGCGATGGATTTTGCCAAGGAGTCGCCGGTTGGCTGATCGCATGTCCCGCGATCAGGTAGGCTGCAAGAATGACGCCTCGGATCGAAAAGTGCGGATGATTGCCATGCCTCTACTTCGCGCCTTGCTTGGTACGTGTCTGACCCTGTTGGTCGGCGTGACCTCAACGTCGGCAGTGGCCCAGGCCAGCGACCCGGTCACGATTCCCGGCGTGGCCGCAGCCCAGGCATTGGCGGCGCCGGTGTCCGAGGCCAAGCCGCCAGAAGAAGCTTCACCTGAATCCGGCATCGCGAGCAACCCGGCGACAAATACAAAAAAGAAAACTCCGCAGCCGGAAGGTTTGTGGGGCAAAGCGACAACCAAGCTACGCGGGGTACTCGATGCCCCATTGTTTGTCGTCGCTGGCACGAAGATGACACTCAGCGGCATGCTTTGGGGGCTGGGCATTCTTGTCGCCGCCTGGTTTGCCTCGAACTGGATACAACGCGGACTCGAGCGCTATGGCAAACACCGGCCCGAGGTCAGTCGTCCGGCCCTCTACGCACTCGGCCGCATCCTCCACTATTTGTTGATCGCCATCGGTATCGGCGTGGCGCTGTCCGCCATCGGACTCGATCTGACCAAGATCGCCTTTTTCGCCAGTGCGCTCGGCGTGGGCATTGGTTTTGGTCTCAAAAGTATCGTCAACAATTTCATCTCAGGCCTGATCCTGCTGTTCGAGCGCACGCTGAAGATCGGTGATTTCGTCGAACTGGAATCCGGCGTCACCGGCGAAGTCACCGATATCAGTATCCGCACCACCCGTGTGACCACCAACGACAATATCGACATCCTTGTGCCGAACTCGGAGTTCGTTGATGGCCGTGTGACCAGTTGGACCTTGCGTGAGACGACGCGCCGCATCAAGGTCAAATTCGGTGTCGCCTATGGCACGGACAAGAATCTGGTCAAAAAGGCCGCACTGGAAGCCGCGGCCGCCGTGCCATTCACATTTGCCAGCGAAGGCCCGCGCCGCTCGCAGGTATGGCTGGTCAACTTTGGCGACAACAGTCTCGATTTTCAGCTCGTGGTCTGGCTGACCGCTGATGCGGTGAAGCGACCCGGAGCGGTTCAAGCTGCCTACTATTGGGCACTGGAGGATGCGCTGGTCAAGT
The DNA here is from genome assembly GCA_038233665.1 of Lysobacterales bacterium. GTDB lineage: Bacteria > Pseudomonadota > Gammaproteobacteria > Xanthomonadales > Rhodanobacteraceae > Dokdonella. The sequence goes on along the minus strand of JBBSVJ010000222.1, from coordinate 3,114 downwards.
ACGGAATCGAGATTCCATTCCCGCAACGGGATCTGCACGTACGCAGCCTGTTCAGCGCCACCGAAGAGGATGCAAAAAAGCTCTGGAGTGGCCAGAAAAAGTCGAAATCGGGAAACAAATCCGCGCAGGCGATGAGCGATAGTGAACGTGAAACGCTATCCGGCAATGACGCGCTTGATTACGCCTTATCTGAACTTCCTGAAAAAGAACCGGGACCTAAAAACGACTGAGGCGGGCGAGCGCTGTAACCATGCCTGTGCGCATCCCTCAATCGAGCAGGCTTGCAAGAAGCACCATTCTGCGCCCTCAACGCGCCAAGGTCTCGACAGCCGTGACCCGGCCATTAAGCAGATGCAGCACGCGAATCAGCTGCGAATCGCCAAAATCGTAAGTCCATTCCTCGCGCCGCTGCTCACGCCAGTTTTCGACGCTGGGTCCGGGTCGATAGACCACGCTGTCATGCGCCTCACGACGCGAAGCCGGTTCGCCACAGTGGGCCACAAGTTCGCCGCTGCTCAAGCCAGTGAAGTTCATGTTTGCTCGACAACTGTCGCCAATTTGACGCACGCCATAGCCCAAGGTATCGCTGCGCTCAAGGTTGCCATCGCGAAATATCAGCCTCTGCATCAGCGCACGCGTACCGAAGTTGTAGTACCAGACACTCCATTGAACCTCACGCTGACGTTCCAGCGGCGAATCGCGACCGACAATATCGACACCGAGCCAGCTTTCCGACCAGAACGGTTCACCGCAACGTTCGCGAACCTGGAAATCACGCGCCCCATCAACCACGACACGATTGCCGCATCGCATGGCCAGCGCGGCCGGACTGGCTAAAACCAGAAGAACCGCAATCCAACTACCGATTCGGGGCATCACGCTGCTCTCCGTCTGATTCAGCAAAATGCTGTGACCGTCATTGTCGCTGATTCGTTCTTATCGCCGCTTGATATAGTCGCACTCCGCATGTACCGGTGACTTGGCTGATGGCCATCTGGAAGCAATCAATCGATCTCGATCGAATCAACGCGTTTGACCAAGACACCCTGGTCGAACATCTGGGTATCCGGGTGACCGAAATTGGCGATGAGCATGTGCGCGGCACGATGCCGGTCGATGCACGTACGAAACAGCCGTTCGGTCTGCTGCACGGCGGCGCCTCGGTCGCACTCGCCGAATCGCTGGGCAGCCTGGCAGCCAACCTGGTACTCGAATCGGACAAGGAGATGGCGGTCGGCCTCGACATCAACGCCAATCATGTTCGCGCAGTCACATCAGGGCACGTCACCGGCACCGCACGGCCGCTGCACCTCGGCCGGACCACCCACGTCTGGGAAATCCGCATCGTTGATGAGGGCGATCGCCTGATTTGTATCTCTCGCTTGACCATGGCCGTGGTCCCGCGCCGTTCGCCCCAGCCCGTCTGATCCGATGGCTATCGAAACGGCGCCCTATGCCGGCCTCAGCCCCGAATTGATTCTCGATGCCGTGGCTGACGCAGGCTTCGAACCCGACGGGCGCCTGCTCGCGATGGGCAGCTACGAGAACCGCGTCTATCAAGTTGGCATCGAAGATCAAACCCCATTGATCGCAAAGTTCTATCGGCCCGGACGCTGGAGTGATGTGGCGATCGACGAAGAACACGATTTTTCGTTTGAACTTCTGGAGGCCGAATTGCCGGTGGTTGCGCCGCTCGTCATCGATGGCGAGAGCCTGCTCGATTTCGAAGAATTTCGCTTTAGTCTGTTCCCGCGCCAGGGTGGGCGTTCGCCCGAACTTGAATCCAAAGAGAACCTGGAATGGATGGGTCGTTTGCTGGCGCGCATCCATGGCGTCGGTTCACGCGGATCTTTCGAGGAGCGTGGGCGAATCGATGTCGACACCTTTGTGCGCGAACCTGCACGAGCAGTGCTCGCGTCGGATCTGCTGCCGGAAACCTTGCGCGCACGATACGCCCAGGCCAGCGAGGAACTCGCCGAGCAACTCGAAATTTGTATTGAGGCAGTCGGCCCGATCCGTCACATCCGCCTGCACGGCGACTGTCACCGCGGCAACGTGCTGTGGACAGACGCCGGTCCGCATTTTGTCGATCTCGACGACACGCGCATGGGTCCGGCGGTGCAGGACCTGTGGATGCTCGCACCTTCGCCTGCCGCACTCAGGACCTTGCTCGAAGGCTATGCAGAATTTCGCGATTTTGACTTCGCCGAACTGGCGCTTATCGAGCCGCTGCAGATCATGCGCCAGGTTCACTGGGCCGGCTGGGTGGCGATGCGTTGGCATGACCCCGCCTTTCCTCTCGCCTTCGCCCAGGTGGGTGAAGCGCGCTGGTGGGAAGAGCATTGCAATGATTTGAGCGCGGCGATTGATCGACTCGCTGGATCGGCTCATTAGTCCACACTAGAGCAATCGATCCACTGATATCAGCGAGTATCGTCGGCGCTTCCGGTACGATGGCGCCCGATGAATTCCGCTGCTGACAGAACCGACACGTCTGCGCGCAGGGACGCGATGCGTCCCTTGCGCTACCTGCTGCGTGTCCCATTGCTGCTATTGCACATTATTTTTGGCCTGCCGCTGACGGTCATTGCGCTGACGCCGTTGCTGGCGCGAATTCCGGTTGGCCGCCTGCGTCTTGATCAGTTCATGATCAGCTGGTGGTCGGGAACCCTGGTGCGCGTTTTTGGGTTTCGCATCCGCACATTCGGCAAGTCGTTACCAGGTCCGGTGATGTATGTAGCCAACCATTTGTCCTGGTTGGATATCGAACTCATGCACAGCCAGCGTGCGATCAGCTTTGTCGCAAAGAGCGAAATCGCCGAATGGCCGCTGGTCGGCTGGCTGGCGTCGCGTGCAGGCACCATCTATCACCAACGCGGCAGTTCGGACTCAATGGCCGCGGTGATCGGCCGCGTGGTCGAGCGCTTGCGTAGAGGAGAGCCGGTTGGCATCTTCCCGGAGGGCGGAACCGGCACTGGCGACCATGTGCGCACCTTTCATGCTCGCATTTTTCAGGCCGCACTCGATGCCGGGGTGCCTGTGCAGCCGGTCGCCTTGCGCTATGGTCGCGACGGTCATCAGGATCTATCGATGCCATTCGGCCCGAGCGAGAGT
>JBBSVJ010000221.1:0-5717 GCA_038233665.1 Lysobacterales bacterium | reverse complement strand
TGGGGTGGGCGGAGTCTCACCCTGTTTTGCTGAACGCGACGAAACCAGTCAACACTCGGCACGCGCTTTCTGAACAGTGGCATTCAGGTGGTGAATTCAAGCAGTGCTTTCCATCGTTCCTGCTTGTCCTGGCGTCTCATCGAGGCATTCGCCGGGCTCGTCGATGGCAGATCAATGAGAGTGAGCGTTGATTGCCTAACCGAATCAATCCCTGGCGCAACCAATCGGGCAAACGCGCGTTGCGCATGACCTCCGTTCAAGGCGATTGCGACAATCGAGGGCTGATCGACGAGCAAACCGACGATATCGTTTGCCACCTCACTGGCGCGCACGATTGCGCTGTCGAGGCTACCGCTACGCTCGCAACGTGCCAGCACGTCCCAGATGCCGACCCCGTGTCGATGCAATCGGTGGATACGTTCGGCGTAATCAATCTCGGGCCCCGCATCAAACATTTCACCCATCAACGGCCAGAACAGATTCTGCGCATGCGCATAAGACTGATTCAAAGCCAACGAACGAATGCTCGGCGCCGTACCAAGAATCAGCACACGACAGTCGCGTCCAACTTGCGGCGGAAAACTCTCGACGTGGGATCGCGGCTCGCTTTTCGTCATCGATCAAGCCTATCCGAAAGTGCATGCTCACCGTTTATCTGAATGAAGCGGGGGCAATGATAGCCGCGCTATAACTGTGATCTACGCAAACTTTTCCCTGGCACTGTGTGGCTTGCGTGCGACGACGCGGCTTATTTTTTTGCCGCAGAGTTACTTCTTCGGCAGCGGCAGAAACTTCTTCGCATCGAATCCACCCACGTCGAAATGCAGTGTGCGATCCGACGTGCCCTTGCCATGAACCTCGATATCGACTTTCCTGGATTTTTCTACCTCGGCGATGAAGCGCTTGTCTTCCTCGATGAAGATGGCCGGTTCACCGGTTGGTGGGATGCTGCCTTCCATGGTCACGGATTTCCCGCCATCGAAGCGCATCGTGATGCGGCAGTTCTTGGCGCAGGTGAAGCCCGGCTCGCTGCCATACAAAAATACGCTCTGGCCCCATTCGGTATGTCGGCGGAAAACCAGTCGGACCTTGTCGCCGGAATCCGTCGGATCGTCGTTGCTGTAAACCGTGGCGGTGCTTTGCGTGCCGCCAGCCATCGGTGACGTCTGGTACGCCCAGAGGCGCGCCATGCGACGTGTCTCGCCCTCGTTCGTTGCTTTCTCGCGCAACGCCTCGATTTCAGGTCGGATGCGTGCTGCCGCCGCACTGTCGGGATAGAGCTTGAGCAATTCGTCGCCGAGCGGTAATGCAAGCTCGGCATTGTCGGCCTTGACCATCTGCTCGTACATTGCGTAGTGCTGCTCCGCCTTCGCCTCCCTTTGCGCCTTGGCGGCTGCAACAGCATCGGCTGACGGTGCGGCGGGTGGCTCCTGGGACGTGCAGGCGCTCAGACAAACCAGGATCAGAAGTGCGGCGGTGAGACTGTGCATGACGCGCATCGGCATCGTTCCGGTAACAGACAAGGCCGGCGAATATAGCGCCGATCAGGAATCGAGGGGATCCCGCGCGCTCAATAGCGTCGACACGGATCACGGCCGAGGTTGCGCTCGTAGGTGGATGGAACGTCGTCAAATTCACGTCCATCACGCCCCGCCGAGCGCATACCGCGGCACGCTTCAAGACGTGGAATCTTCCGCCCGCTGACGGGTTCGCGCGGCGCGTGGTGGCCGCCGCCAATCAAGCCGCTGCGATCGATCGAAGCCGGGCACCGACTGTGCCGGTAGAACAGCGCGCCGCTTTTGCTGTGACATTCAAAGGAGTAGATGGTTTGAAGGCGCGACAAGCCCTTGCTGCTCGATTTCCGAAACGCATCATGCGTGCTTGGACGAGAATAGTCCGGTGAAGATACCGAGGGCGGCGCGGGCGCGATTGCAACCTGCTGCTCTCGAAAACCTGCGGCACAGGGCGTGTCCTGAAATGCGGTCTGCCCGCCGCGGTCGACGCATTTGAAGACGCTTTGGCTTTGCGCGCAAACTGAGGCAGGCAACAATGAAGCCAGCGCGAGCAGCAGGATCAAGGCACAAGCATCGGTTTTGATCACAACGTATCTCCGGGAAAGTCATCCCAATGTTGGGCTGACAAACGCGTGATGACGATGGGGTTTCGCAGCGAAAACGTGTAGGAGATTTGCCATGCTTCGCCGTTCAAGAGCCTTTGGCCACATCGAGGATGGTAGGAGCCCCGCCAGGGGCGAGCTTTTCCTTATATCGACGAAGAGGTCGCCCTTGGCGGGGCTCCTACGGTAGCGTTTGACCCACTCTGGTTTTTCCTCACTCTTTTTGCATGCGCAAGATCCTTCACATTGATATGGACGCCTTCTATGCCTCGGTCGAGCAGCGCGACGATCCGACTCTGCGCGGTCGACCGGTGGTGGTCGCTTGGCGTGGCTCGCGCTCCGTCGTCGTTGCGGCATCCTACGAGGCGCGGCCATTTGGTGTGCGCTCGGCGATGCCCGCTGTACGCGCCGAACGCTTGTGTCCCGATGCGGTATTCGTGCCGCCGGACTTCAGCCGCTATCGCGCGGTGTCGCGCCAGGTACGCGAAATCTTCCTGCGTCACACCGTACTGGTCGAACCGTTATCGCTGGACGAGGCCTATCTCGATGTCACCGAGAACCTTGGCGGCCTGCCCTCGGCAACCGCCGTCGCGGAGAAAATACGTGCGCAAATCCGCGAGGAAACTTCGTTGATCGCCTCAGCGGGCGTGGCGCCGAACAAGTTTCTGGCCAAGATTGCCTCGGACTGGAACAAGCCCGATGGTTTGTTCGTGATCAAGCCTGATGCAGTCGAGGCATTTCTCACTCCACTGCCGGTGGCGCGCATCCACGGCGTCGGCAAGGTCATGGATGGCAAGCTCGCTGCACTCGGCATTCGCACCGTGGGCGAGCTGCGCGAGCGCGATGTACGCGAGCTGGAAAGCCAGTTCGGGCGTTACGGTCGACGCCTGCATGAACTCAGTCTCGGCATCGATGAAAATCCGGTGATGCCGGATCGCCCAGTGCAATCAATTTCGGCCGAAGATACCTTTGCCGAGGATCTTCCGCTGAGCGATCTGGAACCGATGATCCGCGAACTGAGCCTCAAGGTCTGGGGATCAACGCGCAAGGTCGACCGCATTGGCCGTACGGTCGTGCTCAAGCTCAAGACGCGCGAGTTCCGCATTCTGACGCGCAGCCTGAGTCCGGCGATGATGCCCGATTCCGCCGAGGAACTCGCCGAGCTTGCGCTGGCCTTGCGCGAGCGCGTGCAACTGCCCGATTCGACCCGCTATCGACTCGTCGGTGTCGGTATCAGCAACTTCCAGGAGGCCGACGATCTTGGTGCGCAGGGTGGACTTTTCTCAGCCTGACTGCAGTCGATCCATTGCACGCGTCGCGAGCCGATACGCAGTCAGCAATGACACGGCGCGCGAGACCGGGTCGGGACGCTCAACCAGCTTCGTCTGCAGGCGTGATGGGCTGGACGGTCGCTAGCGGCGAAATGTTGCCCCGGGCGCGCCACGCGTTGAAGAAATAACCACAGACAAGCAGTGCCAGCACGATCAACTGCGCCAGCAACGTCTGCCAGGTTGGATAGATGCCGAGGATTTCAAACCGCGGAATCGGCGCCGGACTCAACGCGATCCAGCCGGCCTCCTGCAGAGCCGATACACCCTTGCCAGCCAATACGACCGAAAGTACGGCGATCAGCGCCGAGCTGGCGGCAAAGAATTGCCCGATCGGCAGGCGGCGGCTTGTACGCAAAAGCATCCAGGCAATGGCAGCGAGAATTATGCTGCCGACGAGGATACCGCCCAGCAACCAAACCTCTTGGCCTTCATTCCAGAGCGCTGCGTAGAAAAGGATGGTCTCGAAGACTTCCCGATAGACCGAGATGAAGGCCAGGCCAAACAGGAACCATGCAGATTTCCGACTCAGCGCGGCGGCCATTTGCTCCTTGAGATAGGCCTGCCAACGTCCGCCGATACTCTTTTGATGCATCCACAGGCCGACGCTGAGCAGCACAAGCGCGGCGAAGAGCGATGACAATCCCTCGGTCAGTTCGCGACTCGCACCGCTGATCGAGATCACGTAGCGTGCAAGAACCCAGGTAATGGCACCGGCCACGAGTGCGAGAATCCAGCCCGCGTGGACGAAGCGGATAGCCGCCGTTTGCCCGGCTTTGCGTAGAAATGCTAAAAGTGCAACAACTACAAGTAGCGCCTCCAGCCCTTCACGCAGCAAAATTGCCAAGGCGCCGAGGAAGATGCTGAAAGCGTCGCCCGAGCCTTCGGCCAGCGCCAGTTCGGCGCGAGCCAGCAAAGCATCAATGGTTTCGGCTTGGCTCGATATGCTGGCCAGCGGCGATTGTTTGGACAGATCCGTTCGATAAGCGCCCATCGCCGTTTCGATTTCGGCGCGCAATGCACCATCACGCGCGCTAAGCTGAGGTTCGATCAGCTCGACGCCATCGAGATAGGCTGAAAGAGCGAGCTGGGTCGCCTCCTTGTGGGATCCGCTTCGGTAGGCCACAAGACTGGCGCTCATACGCGCTCGCGCCAATGGAACCCCCGACAGCGCTTGTTGCAGTGCTTGCGGATTTGCTCGCAGATAACCCACCACCGCGCGTGCTCGCGGCTGCCCCAGCGTGGCGCTGAGCTGAGCGACACGAATCGCGGAAAGTTCTTTCAAGCTGGCAATCTGCGCCCGCGTCGTGGCGTCCTCATGCCATGCGTTCGCGCCGCTCACCGCCTCCTGCTGATAGGCGAGGCTGCCGACGTAGTAGGCCAATGCCCAGCGATCCTCCAAGCTCAGTTGCTCGGCATAGCCGGCCATCGAGGTGCCGGCGACGCCTTGACTGATTGCCTCGTAGAGCGACATCGGGCTGCGCTGGTCAGCGCGGTCCAGATCGGTGAAATCGATAGGAGCCGGCGAAAGGTGCAGGCCGGCCGGGCCGTCGCCGTGGCCGCTTAGGCCATGGCAGGCAGCACATTGGCTTTGATATATCTGGCTGCCGCGGGCGAGATCCGGCGTGTGATCCGGGGCCGTGGGCACTGGATAGGCTTGCAGCAAATGATCGGCCAGACCGTGGGCCTGATCTGCGACCGTTCCCAGCGCCGCCTTTGCCTCGATCATAGCAACCAGCGTATTGGCCTCAGAGACCAAACCAGCGCTCGATGGCGTCGGCGGCAATGCTTGCAGCTGCGTGCGGACGGTCGCCGCAAACTCCTTCATCTCGGCATATTCGGACGCACTGGTTATCGCGCCGTCATGCACCGCGCCGGCATAGTCGGTGGCCAGATAGTCAAGCATCTGCCAAGTCTGCGGCACCGTGGAGTTGATACTCTCTGCGCTGGCGATAGGCGTCAACGCGCAAGCCAGCAACGCGCACAGAACCAAGGCTTGCTGTGTGAAGCGAATACGAATCGTTGTCATTTACGAAGAATATCAGCTCGACGGCGCGCTTGCCGGACTAATTCAACGAGGTGGCGTCACGCGGCAAGAGGGCTCCTATCCAACGGCCCCGTGAATGAATCAAGGCAACAGTAGGTTTTGCACCGAAGGCTGGCCGAAAGCGCCCCTATCCCAACAAGAGAGGGAACAATTTGTCGACGAGACGGAACAGCGCCTTGGCTGCCGAATCCAGCGTAGCATTGAGGATGTCGTGCGCCGTGCAGGC
>JBBSVJ010000220.1:0-5739 GCA_038233665.1 Lysobacterales bacterium | reverse complement strand
GAGACGCAGCGATGGATGCCGATATACAACCAGCAACGATGCCACCAAGCCATCGGCAACCTGCCGCCGTTGGTATTCAAACGTCAATGGCAGGAACGAAAGTCTCTACTTTCGAATGGCAGCGCTTGAGGGGTATTGACCGCAGCGACAGGCTAAAGATGTATCTCTTTGCGTCACGAATCGCTGCGGCAGTTCGCTGTGGCCACACGTGGACCAATCCACTGAACCAAGGGCAGGCGGTGCAGCAAGCGTTGAATGTGCTGCCAGCGCTACCGCTGCACGTGCGCCTACTCGAAAACCGGCTGCTGGTGACGGCCAGCGCCGACCCGAAGGTGCCCGTTAATGCGGAGCTGCTGACGATTGACGGGCGCAAACCCACAGCCTTGGTGAGTGAATTCATGCCGTACCTGCGATCCGATGGCAATAGTGATGGCAAGCGCCTGAGCCAGATCGACAGCAATGTCGACGGCGGCGCAATGGATAGGTTGCTGCCACTGCTGCATCCGCCGCGAGCAGACGGCTACACGTTGCGCTTCCATCTCCCGAAAGGGCCGGCCAATGAGGTTGTTGATCGGACAATCCATGAAGCCGTCGTCGCCGCAATGCCTGTGACCGAACGCGAAAGCAAACTCATTGCCGCAGGCATGTCGCCGGAAGCCATCAACTGGCAATTCAAGATTGAAGGCGACACCGCCACGATCACGTTGCCGACGTTCGCGTTTTGGCAGAGCGACTTCGACTGGCGGGGCTACCTCCAGCGCAGTTTCGACACGCTCGCGGACCGCAAGATCGACAAACTTATCCTCGACCTGCGGCAAAACGAGGGCGGAGACGACGCCATCGGCAACGAATTGCAATCCCATCTGCTGACGACTGCCTTCATTGTGCCCGCCAAGCGTTTGGAATCCGCCTACGAGCGCGCACCGTATGACCTCGCTCGGTTCATGGACACGTGGGATTTCTCGTTCTTCGACCGCACTGGAAAGGTGGTGCGCGGCGAAGGCCGAAACTGGCTTTTTCGTGAGCAGCCCGTCGACAATCGCATCGAGCCTGCGGCGCGGCCGTATCGTGGACATGTCGTACTGCTCACCGGGCCGCGTATGAGCTCAGCCGGCTTCCTTATTGCGCGCAATCTGAAAGCCAGTGGCAGCGCGACCTTGGTCGGACAATCCACTGGTGGCAATCTACGCGGTCTCAACGGTGGTCAGCTTGCATGGCTGGTGCTACCAATATCGGGTGTCAGCATCGATATTCCGCTGATCGCTAGTTTTTCCAAAAATCCACAGCCGGATCACGGCGTGTTCCCCGATATTGCCGTGCGCACGCGTGTGGAGGACGTGGCTGCCGGCATCGATCCGGATATCGTCGCGGCGAAGGGTTGGCTCGCCCGGAGCGAAACGAAGTAACACTGTCGCGACTTGTTAGGAACGTCGATATCCGAGGATAGCGGCATATATAGCTTGGAGCGACGATCGGATCTTGGAGCGGCGATAGGAAACAACGGGAACACCCACAATCTTGATCTCGACCGGCGTCACGAGGGAAGCGTTGCTCTTTATGATCCGCGGCGACGGTCTTTCAAAAGAAGATGACGACGAATTCGGGTCCGCACCGGTTCAAATCGCGCACTGCGACCATGCAAACCCGCTCGCATGCAACAAGGACATCGGCGAGCGCCGAGTGAGGTTGGTCCTGAAGTCGCAACTTTTCGATCAAGTCGATCGAGGTTGCATCAGCGTCTCTGCGTTGCACATTCCTTTCAGCCAGCGCTGACCCATGGAGGCGGTGCGCTACGCAGCAGCGATGCGCGCATTCCGATCCACAGCTTTGCCCAGTGAGCGGCGCGCTTCTTCGATATCGTATTCAGCCTGGAGTCCAATGCTGGATGCTCTCCCGCCGAAAAAGAAGCCCGTCAACAACGAGACTTGAGGTTGGGTTTCGCTGACCACAAAGATGCCCCGTCGCCATCGCAACATCAGACAATCGATCACGCAACCGCGAAGTCGGTTGCGTGACCATCAACGCCGACTACTGAATGCCGGTCGCAGGGATCGGGAAATTGCCTGGTGAGCCGACGCTGGTCTGATCAATTGCACCATCCGCGCTGCGTCGCCATTGCCAGGTGGCAGTGCCGTTCTTCTTGACCGCGATATCGTCCTTGCCATCACCATCGAAATCGCCTCGCAACGCAATGTCGCGGACGGCGAAATCGCCGGGGGTGCCGAGAACCTGGAACAATGTTCCGGCACCACCGTTTTCCATGATTTGCCATTCTCCGCTGGTGCCCGCACCAAATGATCGCCAGACCACGAAATCGGCGCGCTCGTCACCCAAATAGTCGCCCGGAACGATGAAGTCGGTATTTCGATTGCCCCAGGCTTGTTGCAGCAATAGGCCGCCGTTGCTGGCGTTTCCGATGCGCCAGGTCATGTTGCCGCTGCCATCGGATCGAACCGTCCCGAGATCGTCGCAGCCGTCACCATTCCAGTCCATGCCGGGCAGCGCATTGTCGGTCGTCCAGCTTCCAAATGTGACGGTCCGATCAGGGCCGGGGCCGCTTGTCTTTATCGACCACTGGATGGCTCCGCCGACGTTGCGTGCATAGGTCGGGTCGGATTTTCCGTCGCAGTCGTAGTCGCCCACCACGCCGTAGGAATCGGTGGCGGGATTGCTGCTCCAGGGAACTGTCACTGCAGGACCGCCGCTCGAGGGTAGGTAACGGAATCCACCTACGTCGATATCGTAGACGGCGATATCGAATTTCCCATCGCCATCGAAATCGGCTTCAGCAATACCATTGCTCGTGGGTGAACCGAGCTGGACTGAAATGGGCGCAGACGAACTGCCATTGCTGGCAATGGTCCACTGGATCGATTGGCCTGCATTTGCCGATGAAAGGACGCCAAAACTTGTCGCGAAGCTTCCGAAATAGTCGAAGCGCGCCTTGGGTCGTGGACAGACAATTGCGGTGGCACTATCGAAGGACTGGATGAAAATGGGGCCGGGACATGGGCCGGGTGGAGCTGCCACTGCGTCGCTGTTCCCGCTCAACAAGGATATCGGCGATATCACGGCCATCAGAAATATAGGTAGGTGATTCATCATGCGCCTCGCGTTGGATGGGGATGCAGTACTTCCACATTTGGAATAGGACAAGCGTCGATAGTGAGGGTCACGAGCGACTCGACACCAACAAGCGTCGATAGATCGCCCATCGCAGCCTGCATTTCTATGCGCAAAAGCACGATGATTCGGCTCATTGCAGATTGCGGGCAATGTAAGTCTGAACAACTGAAACAACTGGGACGCCCACCTTCTTGATCTCGACCGAGGCCACCGGTAAGCCGTCGGTCCTTGTGATCCACGCCAAGGGTTTCAACAGAAGTTGGCGACGAATGCGCGTCCGCGCCGCTTCAAAACGCCCCCTGCGACTCTGCAAAACGGAACGACGGATGGCGAAACGCCGGGGACACCCACAATCTTGACCCCGACCGAAAGGTGCCCTTGATGGTCCACGCTGAAGGATTTCCGCTGAAAACGTCGACGAATTCGCGTCCGCACCGGTTCAAATCGCGCGCTGCGAGCATGCAAAACTGCTCGCACGCAGCAAGGACATCGGCGAGCGCCGAATGAGGTTGTTTGTGAAGTCGCAACTTTTCGATCAAGTCGGTCGAGGTGGCATGAGCGTCTCTGCGCTGCCAATCCCTTTTAACCACCGCTGACCCATGGCGGCGGCTTTCTTAATTAGGATTTGCTTCCGACAAAGTGGCAGTCTGTCGATAGTGGGCAGTGAATCAGTCGGCATTGTGGTGGTCGATGGACTGCATCATCCACTCCAAAGCAACCTGTTTAACGCTGGACGGGGCGATGGCGCTTCGGTGACTATAGAATCCAGATGCCCGCCAATGCCACGCCGTCCGCACACCTGCTGCAATTACTGCCCGAAGCAGTGTTGCAAACGGACGCGCTTTGGATCATCACCTACCTGAATCCCGCTTGGTACACGCTCACCGGCCATTCGGTGGACGAGGCGCACGGCCGGTCGTTGCTTGATTTCGTGCATCCCGACGACACCGGAACCTTGCGATCAGGCATGCCTGTATTCCGGTTGCGCTTTGCAAACGCGGACTATCGCTGGATGCGTCTGCAGCTGCATCCGGAATCCGATGCGGCGAATCGAGTGATCAGTCGCCAAGGCGTGTTGATCGAAATCACCGAGCTCACCGAGCAGATACTGATGGAGGTCCGCCAGCGCTTCTTGCGGCTGCTGGAAACCATCGACGGCGTAGTTTGGGAAGCAGAGTTAGGCGTGGGCAATACATTTCTGAGCCCGCAGGTCGAGCGCCTGTTCGGCTACACAGTGGAAGAGTGGCGTGCGCAACCCAGTTTTTGGCGGACGCATGTGCATCCTGATGATTTGCCGGCGGCAAAGGCCATCGACGACGCCGCGTACAACGCGACGCACAGTTATGCCTACGAGATGAGTTACCGGTTGATTACCAAATCCGGCAACGTTGTTTGGGTTCGCGACCTGTGTCGTGTTGTCGTCGCCGAGGGGCGGCCGAATCGCATGATCGGCCTAATGATTGACGTGACCCAGCAAAAAACTACCGAGCTTGAGTTGGTCCAGTCCGACAACCGCTACTCACTCGCGACTCGCGGATCCAATGACGGTATTTGGGATTGGAACTTGCAAACGGACGTTCTGCATGTATCCGAGCGCTTCCATGAAATTGTCGGATTGACCGGCATCGGCAACCTGCATGACAACGGCTGGCACTTTCTGCAGCAGCTCATTGATCTCGATGACCATGAGCGCGTGCAGATTGCCTACCGCAGGCATCTGTCGGGGAACAGCCCGAATTTTTCAGTGGACTTTCGTGCACTACATGCATCCGGACGATTGGTATGGGTCAATTGGCGCGGTGTCGCCCAATTCGAAGACGGCATTGCCGTGCGGATGGCGGGATCACTGAGCGATCTGGCAGAACGCGGCAGCTCTTACGACGCCTTGACCAACTTGCCCGGTCGGCCGTTGTTCCGCGATCGCCTGGAACATGCCATCGCGCTGCATCAAATCGAAGTCTCGAAAGGTGATCACGCGCTGACCGAATGCCACGCCACGATGTTCGCCGTGCTGCTGCTGGACCTCAATCAGTTCAAGGCAGTCAATGACACCCTTGGACATCATGTCGGTGACCAACTGCTGCAGCAGGTCGCGCGCCGACTTGAATTGTGCGTGCGGGCGGTGGACCTTGTCGCCCGCATGAGCGGCGACGAGTTCAACGTGCTGCTTGAGTCCGTCGATCACGATGATGCAGCCAAGCGCGCCCGGCAGATTGCCGCCGCCCTCGCGGCTCCGTACCAGATCGGCACGCATACGGTGATCAGCAGCGCAAGCATCGGTGTGGTCAGCAGCCAAGCCGGCTTCGCGACAACCGACGACTACCTGCGCGCCGCAGACACCGTCATGTACCAGGCGAAGAGCCATGCACTGGGCGTGTGCGTTCTTACTGAAAAAAACGAAAACGAGATCAGGTAGGAACAACAGGGATTTCCGCAATCTTGATGCCGACCGTGGCCACGAGGAAAGCGTTGCTCTTCGCAGTCAATGGCTTAAGGTTTAGGTTTACAAAGAAAATGTGTGAATATAAGTAGGTACACAAATATGCTAAAGTTCAACGTCCGCAAAGATCATGTCTAGCTTCGAAACATGGGTCATCGGTGAGAGAGACAGGT
>JBBSVJ010000219.1:0-5828 GCA_038233665.1 Lysobacterales bacterium | reverse complement strand
CGCGCTGCGGCCGCGGCGGGCGCCGAGCGGGTCTTGCTGCAGGAGCTGCACAACGGACCGTACTTCTGTCAGCACGAAAGTGTTGATGAATTCGATCGCGCCGAATCCATCCCGGGGCCATCGACCGAACGCCTTGGTGCGCTGGCCGAGGAGCTTCAACTGGTTCTGGTTTGCTCCTGGTTCGAACGTCGCGCAGCCGGGCTGTACCACAACACCGCCGTCGTCTTCGATCGTTCGCGTGAGATCGCGGGTACTTATCGCAAGATGCACATCCCCGATGATCCGGCGTTCTACGAAAAGTTCTATTTCACGCCTGGCGATCTTGGCTTCGAGCCGATCCAGACCTCGGTCGGCAAGCTCGGCGTGCTCGTTTGCTGGGATCAGTGGTATCCGGAGGGCGCACGATTGATGGCGCTGGCCGGGGCCGAACTGCTGCTTTATCCAACTGCCATCGGCTGGGATCCCGACGACACCCAGGACGAGAAGGATCGCCAGCGCGACGCCTGGATCACCGTGCAGCGTGGTCATGCCGTCGCCAATGGCATTCCCTTGCTTGCCGTCAATCGCACCGGCTTCGAGGCAGCACCTGATGCCGGCCGTGGTATCCAGTTCTGGGGATCCAGCTTTGTCGCAGGTCCGCAGGGCGAATATCTGGCGCAGGGATCGATTGATCAAGGCGAACTACTCGTCGTCGATATCGATCTCGCGCGCAGCGAGTCCGTGCGCCGAATCTGGCCATTCTTGCGCGACCGCCGAATCGACGCCTACGCCGACCTGCTCAAGCGCTACCGCGACTGAAACCGGAATCCATGCAAGCCACCAACGAAACCCCCGCCCCGCCCATCGAGAGCAGCGAGTTGCTCGCCGCGCAACCGATCGCCCGTGTGATCCGTGATGGCGTCGAGTACGTGCTGCTCGGAACCGCCCATGTTTCGCGTGCCAGTGTCGACGCGGTGCGCGAGATCCTTGAACGCGAATCTTTCGATGCCGTGGCTGTCGAGCTATGCGAGCCACGTTACAAATCGATGCGTGATCCTGAATCTTTCCGCAATCTGGATTTGTTTCAGATCATCCGTCAGGGCAAAGCAGGATTGGTTGCCGCCAACCTAGCGCTGTCGGCATTCCAGCGCCGCATCGCTGAACAATTCGGCATTGAACCAGGCGCCGAAATGAAGGCTGCCATCGACGGCGCGGAAGCGCAGGGTTTGCCGATCTGGCTGATCGATCGCGAAGTCGGGATTACCTTGAAGCGCGCGATTCGAAGTGTTGGTTTTCTTGATCGGATCGGCATCATGGGCGGCCTCGCTGGCAGCCTGATCAGCCGCGAAGAGGTCGAGGAAAGCGAGATCGAGAAACTCAAGGAAGGCGACATGCTCGGCAGCATGTTCAGCGAATTCGCCAAGGAGTCGCCGCCGCTGTTTGAGGCTCTCATCGCCGAGCGCGATCGCTACATGACCGCCCGTCTGCGCGAGGAGACCGATCAAGCCGCGGCCGCGGAAAAACCGGTCAAGCGCGTCCTCGCGGTCATTGGCGCAGGCCATTTGGCAGGCATCGAGCAAGCGATAGAATGGCAAACTGAAGCGCCAGGACCGATGCAAGTGATTTTGTCGGCTCTCCCGGCTGGCTCACCGTGGCCCAAGCGCATCGGTTTTGCCATCTTCGCCGCAATTGCGATTTCCATCGCCGTGCTGTTTTATCGCGGCGCAGATACCGGCGCTGAAGCCCTCTGGACCTGGGTCCTGTGCACCGGTATCGGTGCTGCGATCGGTGCATTCGCCGCGGGGGGCCATCCACTCAGCGCGCTGGCAGGCTTCATTGTCGCGCCGTTGAAACCGTTCCGCCCTGGCATCCCAGTTGGCGCCGCCAGTGCGGGTGTCGAGGTATGGATCCATCGTCCGCGCGTCGCTGATTTTGATAGCCTGCGCGACGATGTCATCCATTGGACCGGCTGGTGGAAAAACCGAATTTCGCGGACCCTGCTGGTCTTCGTGTTCACCAATCTCGGCATGATGTTCGGCACCTGGATCGCCGGATTCCGCATCATCAAATCCCTACTCTGAGCCACGCTCAAACCAACCTGCGAAATCTCCGATGAGTCTTGCCCGCTTCTTCTCCAAACCGCGCTGGCTGTCCAAGGATGCCGCGATCCGTCGTGATGCTGTTGCCAATGACACGTCGCCGGAACTGAATCCGCTGCTCACCCAATTCGCTCGCGAGGATACCGATGCGGGCGTTCGCATTGCCGCACTCAGACGGCTTGCCGAGCCCGGCCTCGCGCAGGCGATGGCGCAAGACGATCGTGATGAAGGAGTGCGCAAGATCGCGCGCAGCTTGTTCACCGATTTGCTGTCCGGCGTCCATGCCAGCGCGCCGCCATTGCCTGATCGCATTCGTCTGTTGCGCGCGCAGGATGATTCACGATTGATCGAACAAATCGCCGTGACCGCACCGGAAGCGGAGCTTCGACTGGCCGCCTTGCAACGCGTGGAGCGCCCCGCCCTGTTGCTGGAGCGCGTTACCGCCGATAGCGATTCGGCGGTCCGACTTGCCGCACTGGATCGAATCAATGACGAATCCCAACTGGTTCGCATCAGTGAGCGAGCGCGAAAATCCGACAAGACCATCAGCCGACTTGCCGCCGAACGTGTACACGCCTTGCGTGTCGAACGCGGTGATACCGCAGCGATCTCGGAGCAGGCGACCCGCCTCTGCGAAAAGCTTGAGCGCCTGCTGCGCGAGGGAGATAGTACGGGTCAGAGCGAGGACATCGCTCGCCAATGGCAAGGCATCGCTGAAAAGACACCGACTCAACTGCTTGCCCGTTACGACAACGCCCGTGAGCTATTCGAGTTGAGTCGCGATCCGGAAAAAATTGGGCGTTTGCGCCAACGCGCGATCACTCGCAGCAAGCTCGAACTGGAATTGCAGGCGATTGAGCAGCTGATGCGCGGCCCAGCCACTCAAGGGTCAAACGAACTGCAGGATCGATTCAACAGCCTTGCCGAGATGCACGAGGGTTTCGCCGACGACAACGACGAGCACGCGGCGACTCTTTCCGTGCGCTTCGCTCGACTTGGCGCGCAACTGGCGACGATAAAGTCACAACCCGCGCAAGAAATCCTCAGCGAAGAAATCCAAGTAAAAGACGAAAAGAGCGAAGCCGATGACGCCGCTCGCAAGGCGCGGGCCGACGCCGCACGTACCGAACGAGATGGTAAACAAAAAGCGTTGATCGAAAAGCTTGATCAAGCTATTGGCGACACTGCCAAGGCGATTGGTTCCGGCAAGAGTGCTGACGCGCATGCCGCACATGCACGCGTCTCTCAGTTGCGCCGTGAACTCGGCTCGGTGCCGCCTGCCTTGCGCGATGCGCTAACCGATGTTGAGAGTGATTATGCAAAGATCCAGCAGTGGCAGCGCTGGAGTGATGACAACCGCCGCCAACAATTGTGCGAAGAGCTCGAAGTGCTTCCGGAAACCGGATTGCATCCCGACGCGATCGCTACACGCGTGCGAGAAATCCAGACTGAGTGGACCCGCCTCGATCGCCTCGAGGCGCGCGCACCACGCCCCAATGATGGCGTCGAGCGTCAATTCCGCGCGCTTTGCCACAAGGCCATTGAGCCAGCCAAACCGTACTTCGAAAAGCGCGACGAGCTGCGCAAGCAAGGCTCCGAAGAAACCAGTCAATTGATCGCTCAAGCCAAAGCAGCCGTAGCCAGTGATGATCCGGACTGGCGTGCCCTCGCTGAGATACGTAAACGCAGCGTTGATAATCTGCGCTCGCTGGATCGGGTCGATCCGCGCGAGCGCAAAAATCTCGCTGCGGAAATCAAGCAGGTGCTTGGCATCATCGACGATCGCATCAACGCGCATCACGCGGAAATCGAAACCACGAAAAACACCCTCATCGAACGCGCGCAAGCCTTGAGCGAGCAGACCGATACCCGTTCGGCGATGAACCAGGCACGCGATCTGCAGAAGCTTTGGCAAGCCAGCGGCAATGGCAAGCGATCGCGAGACCAGGCGCAGTGGAAACTGTTCCGCGCCACCATCGATGGCGTCTTCGGCCGTGCCGATACCGAGCGTGCGGAACGCAGCGCACAGGAACAACAAGCTCACAAGGACGCCGAGGCGCTTTGTCGCGAGCTCGAAGCGATCGCCAGCAGCAACGCCGAACCCGATCGCGCCGAGGTTCAACGCATCGAGTCGGCTTGGAAGGCCGTAGCAAGCGGTGATGGCGAATTGCGCAAGCGCTACCAGGACGCACGCGGGGCGCTCGACAGGCTCAAGGACGCAGTGGAGAGAAACAAGCGTCGCGAGCAATTCGACATTTGGCTTGGCCACTACGAATTATTACGACAAATTGAAAATGCCGAGAGTGATGCAGCGGCAATCCATGCGTCTCGTGAAAGCCTGCCGACCCTTGCCGTTTCAGCTACCGAATTCAACACACGTATCGAAGCTGCGAGTAGCGGAGGATCCGGCACATCGGCAGACTCCGACCTCATCCGCGATCATGTGCTTGAGGCTGAGCAGTTGGCAGGCATTGAACCGCCAGAAGTTGATCGTCAGCGGCGCATGGATCTGCAAGTCGAAAAACTCTCAGCACGCATGCGTGGCGTTCAAGCACCGGCGCCGGCAGTCGCATTGGAGCAACTGCTCGCCAGTTGGATCAGCCTCGGTCCGGTCGATAGCGCGGATGTCGATCTGGAGGCACGGTTTAAACGGGCTGTCATGGCGACATTGGAGACGCTTGGTTAGCCTGGGGACTCCGTAGACACTTAAACCTGTTGCTTTTTTAATTAGTGCTCCCGGTAATCGTCCCACTCAGATCAGGTCACCTCGCGAACATCTACCAGCCGACCTGTCTGTTAGGCAATTCTCGAATCGCAAGTACGCAAGCGTCTATGTGGTTCCCTGCAAACGCTCGCCGGTAAACGGGCTCCACAATTCCCGTAAATTGGCGGGAGCCCCGCCAAGGGTGAGCTCTTGCTCGGATTTTGGCGAAAGGCTCGCCCCTGGCGGGGCTCCTACGATGCTTGGCATTTGAAGCCCACCGGGGCCGGAGCTTTTTGCCGCTCCCAAAACAGCTCGAACTTGCGTGAATCGACCACTTGAATCAGCTGCGATCGCAACCAATGGTTTCCGTTGGAACCATTTGGACGTCCATTTAGTTTGACGCATCGCAGCAATTGTGATTGATTGGAGTGACATCGATCTCGTGATCGACGCCACAGCGACAGGAATGCGCCGTGTTCAACATCTCAGGCATTCCGCCATGGACTGGTCCGCCCGATCATCACGCAGGATGCTTCCATGACACCAATGCAGACGACCGGCCTCTACGATCCCGCCTTCGAACACGATAGTTGCGGCTTTGGCTTGATTGCGAATATCGACGGCAAAGCCAGTGCCTGGCTGGTCGATCAGGCATTTTCCGCGCTCGCCAAAATGTCGCATCGAGGCGGCGTCAATGCGGATGGTGTGACCGGCGATGGTTGTGGTGTCCTTATCTATCGCGCCGATCAATGGCTTCGCGCGCTTGCCGCTGAAGCATCGATTCCGCTGGCTGATCAGTTTGCTGCGGGTCTGGTCTTTCTCGATCGTGATGCGAACAAAGCGGACGTTGCAGCGCAGCAACTGGAAGCCTGCCTGCGCAACGAAGGCGTGAGTGTCGCAGGCTGGCGCGATGTACCAGTCGATGATGATCCCTGCGGGCCGCTCGGTCGCAACAGCCGCCCTCAAATTCGCCAGATTTTCGTCAATGGAAACGTAAACATCGACGAAGCCGTGTTTGATCGTGCCCTGTTCCGTGCGCGCCGTCG
>JBBSVJ010000218.1:0-5835 GCA_038233665.1 Lysobacterales bacterium | reverse complement strand
ACGACGGGCTTGTGGTTGTTCTCGCGCGCGATACGCACTCGGCGCACACACTCGAAACCGAAATCGGCGTATTCGCCGGTGACAGTCTCGAAGTCCTGCAGTTTCCGGATTGGGAGACCCTGCCGTACGACCTGTTTGCACCGCATCCGGATATCGTTTCGCAGCGTGTTGCGACATTGTATCGGCTGCCGAGCTTGCAGCGCGGCGTGTTGGTGGTGCCGATCGCAACGCTGATGCAACGCCTCGCGCCGCGCAGCTTTATCAGCGGATCGGGGCTGGTGCTTGAAGGCGGTCAGCATTTTGATCTGGCTGCCGAGCAGCGTCGCCTGTCCGAAGCGGGCTACCGCAACGTACCGCAGGTTCACGAGCCCGGTGATTTCGCCGTACGCGGGGCAATCGTCGATATTTTCCCGACCGGCAGCAGTGTCCCGTATCGCATCGAATTGTTCGACGAGGAAGTCGATTCGATCCGCACCTTTGATCCCGAGACCCAGCGTTCGGCAAACAAGGTCGATAACGTGCGCCTGCTGCCGGCGCGCGAATTTCCATTGACTGAAGAAACCGCGAAGGATTTCCGCAACGCATTGCGAGAGCGGTTTCCGATTGATCCCCGGCGTTGTCCGCTGTATCAGGACATCAAGGAAGGCACGGCACCGGCCGGCATCGAATATTACTTGCCCATGTTTTTTGCGCAGAGCTTGTTCGGTGCGACTGAAACCTTGTTTGACTATCTCGCCGCCAACGCCTTGTTTGTGGTTTGCGATGGTGCGCTGGACGCGGCCGAACAGTTCTCAAAGCAGACCGAGGAGCGCTACGAGCAGCGCGCACATGATGTCGAAAGACCGATCCTGCCGGTTTCCGAATTGTTTCTCTCGGCACAGGATTTGCGCGAACGCCTGAATCTGCAGTTGCGAATTGATCTGGTCGCCGCGGGCAGTGATGAGCGCGCGACCGCTCTTGGCACGCAAGCGGTGCCATCCCTGCCGATCAATCGCAAGGACGAAACCCCGGCCGCTGAATTGCAGCGTTTTGTCGCAAGCTATCCGGGTCGCGTTCTTATCGCGACCGAATCGGCCGGTCGCCGCGAAGCGCTGATCGAGCAGATCGCCTCTGCCGGAATGGCGGTCGAGACGGTTGTCTCTTGGCAGGAATTTGTCGATCCGGGTCAATCGCCGAAGTTCGCGATCACGGTGGCTGCGCTTGAGCAAGGTTTCGCCTTGATCAAGCCGGCGCTGACTGTTTTGACTGAGCGCGAGCTGCTCGGCGAACGGGCTCAGCAAAGCCGTCGGCGCAAGCGCGCCGCGCGTGATCCGGAAGCCGTGATCCGCGATTTGACCGAGCTGGGCATCGGCTCTCCGATCGTGCATGTCGATCACGGTGTCGGCCGCTACCAGGGTTTGCTCAAGCTCGATGTCGGCGGTTCCGATGGCGAGTTTTTGGCCATCGAATATGCCAAGGGCGACAAGCTCTACGTCCCCGTTTCGCAGTTGCACCTGGTCAGCCGCTATTCGGGTACTGCGCCGGAATTGGCGCCGTTGCACTCGCTAGGCGGCGAAGCCTGGGATAGAGCCAAGCGACGTGCCGCCGAAAAAGTACGGGATGTTGCCGCCGAACTGCTTGCGATCTACGCACAACGCGAAGCCCGACCCGGCACCGCGATGGCAATTGACCGCCTGATGTACGACCAATTCGCTTCGGCCTTTCCGTTCGAGGAGACGCCTGATCAGATGCAGGCGATCGAAGCGGTCATCGGTGATCTTGCAAAGGCGCGACCGATGGATCGCGTCGTCTGCGGCGATGTCGGCTTCGGCAAGACCGAAGTCGCCTTGCGTGCGGCATTCGTCACCGCGATTTCCGGCAAGCAGGTCGGCATGCTTGCTCCGACTACCCTACTCGCCCAGCAGCATTTTCAGAACTTTCGCGATCGCCTGGCCGACTGGCCGATCCGCGTCGAGGTGCTCTCGCGCTTCAAATCGAAGAAGGAGACCACCGAAATTCTGGCGAAGCTCGCCGAAGGCCAGATCGACATTGTCATCGGCACGCACAAATTGTTGCAGTCCGATGTGAAGTTCAAGGACCTCGGACTGTTGATCGTGGATGAGGAGCAGCGGTTTGGCGTACGCCAGAAAGAGCAGCTGAAAAAGCTGCGGGCCGAGGTCGATCTGCTCACGCTGACCGCGACACCGATCCCGCGCACCTTGAATATGGCCATGGCCGGATTGCGCGATCTCTCGATCATCGCGACACCGCCTGCCCACCGCCTGGCAGTGAAGACCTTTATTGGTCACTGGGATCCGGCGTTGATCCGCGAGGCCTTTCAGCGCGAGCTGCAACGCGGCGGCCAGGTTTATTTTCTGCACAACGAAGTCGAGTCGATCGAGAAGACCGCGCGTGAGCTCGGCGAGCTGGTTCCCGATGCACGCATCCGCATCGCTCACGGTCAGATGCCCGAGCGCGAACTCGAACAGGTGATGCTCGATTTCTACCGCCAGCGTTTCAACGTGATGGTCTGCACGACCATTATCGAATCCGGCATTGATGTGCCTAGCGCTAACACGATCGTGATCAACCGCGCCGACAAGTTTGGCCTGGCCCAGCTGCATCAGCTGCGCGGTCGCGTCGGTCGATCGCACCATCGCGCCTATGCGTTCTTGATCGTGCCGGATGGGCGCTCGATCACCGCCGATGCGCAAAAGCGCCTGGAAGCTCTCGCCTCACTGGAAGATCTCGGCGCGGGGTTTACCTTGGCCACACACGATCTGGAGATCCGCGGCGCCGGCGAACTGCTCGGCGAAGAGCAATCCGGTCAAATCGAGGAAGTCGGGTTCTCGATGTATCGCGACATGCTCGATCGCGCCGTGCGCGCACTCAAATCCGGCAAGGTGCCCGATTTCGATTTGACCAGCGAGCATGAGACCGAGATCGAATTGCATCTCGCCGCGCTGATTCCCGATGAATACCTGTTTGATGTGAACGCGCGACTGACCTTGTACAAGCGCATCTCCAGCGCCACCGATGATGAAGGATTGCGCGATTTGCAGGTTGAAATGGTCGATCGCTTCGGCCTGCTCCCCGATCAGGTCAAGAACCTCTTTGCCGTCACCGAACTCAAGTTGATGGCGACACCGCTAGGTATCCGCAAGCTCGAACTTGGCGCAAACGGTGGTCGGGTCCTGTTCAATCCGAAACCCAACATCGATCCGATGACGGTGATCCGCATGATTCAGACCCTGCCCAAGGTCTATGCGCTGGATGGGCAGGACAAACTCAAGATCAAGCTGCAACTGGAAGGTGCAAGCGAACGCATTCGGGTAGCCCGCGAGATTATCGTGGCGTTGTCGAAGCGGACCGCAGCTTAAAACCGGAGGCTCGCACGCGTGTCGCCGCTTTGCGAACGCGGATCAGCTCGACTTATCCGGCTTCTCAGGTCTTTGAAAACCAAAAACAAAGGCGCTGGCCCCCTGCCTGCGCCGAGGTAACAAAAATTTTGAGATTTCGATTTACCGAAGTGTCTCTGAGTTCGGAGATATCAGCCAAACGTCATCACGAATCAGACGACTCACCCTGCCCGCTGACCAGCGGCTTCAACTCGCTATCGAGCGCCACGCGCTCATCAAACACAAAGCAGCGTCCGTCATAGCCGTAGCCGCCAACCTGCTCGAAATAGCCAAGAATTCCGCCGTCAAGCTGATACACGTTTTCGATACCTTCGGCCTGCATCCAGATCGCCGCTTTCTCACAACGGATTCCGCCAGTGCAGAAACTGACGATGGCCGCACCATCAAAGGCGTCGCGTTGTTCGGAAACCGCATTCGGCAAATCGGTGAATTTGTCGATGGGCAAGCTCATGGCGCCGCTGAAGCTGCCGTAGGCGACCTCCTGCTGATTGCGTGTATCGAGCAACACAAGACGGTTACCTTGGTCATCTTTCCCCTGGGCGATCCATCGCGCGAGTTCAACCGGCGCAACCGCGCGAGCGCGGCCGCTGAGCGGCGTTGAATCCGGTTGGCGGAAACTGATGATCTCGGACTTGACCTTGACCTTGAGGCGGGCGAAAGGTTGGCGTGCACTGCGGCTGCGCTTGATCACCATCTGGTCAAAACGCGGGTCAGTGCGCAGGCCGACTACAAACGCTTGGATACCGGCATCGGATCCCGCCAGAAACAGGTTCAGGCCCTCAGTGGCGATCAGGATCGTGCCGCGAAGTGCCTGACTCTCAGCGAGTTCGTGCAGGTTCGAGGCGAGCACTTCCGGTGCGTCGATCTCGGTAAACTGATAAGCGGCAATATTCAGAATCATGCGCCGATTTTACGCGATCCGATCACGCTCGTGATCCTCACGTGTCGAACCTCTGGTCAATCGCAGCGTTCCGCGATAGAAAGGCAGTGCGCGTAACGATGAGATGACGCGTCAACCCCAATCGAACCACCCACATTGAGAGAATCCCATGTCCAAAGGTATGGATCAGAAAAAGGGCGAGAAGAAAAAGCCCGAGAAAACCCTGAAAGAAAAGCGCGCCGCCAAGACCGAGAAGAAGAAAACCAAGTGATCGATGTGAAACCAATGGCTGCCGACTCCCAGTCGGTAGCTGTTGGTGGATCGGCGCTGCATCGCCGAGAGTTAGATACTCACTCTCACGGACATTGAGGCATCCCTGCCATTCGGCAGAATCAAGTTCAAACATTGGCTCGCCAGCCACATCTTCAATGGTTTTCCGTTCCAGGACACAGGTTTTATCCATGCATCGTTCTGATTTTTGCTGTCTCCAAGAATTTTCCGCATCGCGGATGTGCGTTGCGTTTTGCGCAGTATCAGCGCTGATGATGGCTGTGTTCCCGATTCACGTCCGCGCCAGCGACGCAGCGCTGATGAGCGAGGATGCCCGCCCGCCGGCCGTGATCGACTACGAGGTCAGCCAACGCTGGCCGCATGATCGTGGCGCTTTCACCCAGGGCCTGATCTATCGAGACGGCTTTCTTTACGAAAGCACCGGGCTCAACGGGCGTTCAAGTCTGCGCAAGGTCGCTCTCGAAACGGGCGAGATTGTGCAGCACGAAACCGTTTCCAAGGAATATTTTGCCGAGGGACTAACCGACTGGAAAAACCGCCTGATCCAGATTACCTGGCAATCAAAAACCGGTTTTACCTATGACCTCAAGAGCTTCAAACGCGACGGTCAATTCAGTTACACCGGCGAGGGTTGGGGCATCACTCACGATGCCACGCGATTGATCATGAGTGACGGCACCTCAATACTGCGCTTCCTGGATCCGCAAACCTACCAGCCGATCGGCACGCTCGAGGTCACCTACCAGGGCAAGCCGCTGGCCAATCTCAATGAACTCGAATTTGTGCGCGGGCGGATCTTTGCCAATGTCTGGCAGAGCAACAGCATTGTCGTGATCGACCCCGCCAATGGCCGGGTAACCGCCCAGATCAATCTGGCCGGGCTGCTCAACGCGGAGGATCGATCAGTTGCCGTCGATGTGCTCAATGGCATCGCTTACGATGCAAAGCACGATCGCCTGTTTGTCACTGGCAAGCTTTGGCCAACCGTGTTCGAGATCAAGCTAAAGCACACGGAGCTCCTCGACAAGGCGCATTGAACGCGTAACAAAGGATTCCCGCTATCCCTGAAGGAGCTCCGTCAGGGGCGAGCTTCTCGCCGAACCGAAGCAAAGGCTCGCCCGTAAACGGGCTCCTACGAATTCCCGCTATCACTGTAGGAGCCCCGCCAGGGGCGAGCTTCTCGTCGAATCGAAGCAAAGAATCGCCCGTAAACGGGCTCCTACAAATTCCCGCTAACCCTGTAGGAACCCCGCCACGGGCGAGCTT
>JBBSVJ010000217.1:0-5844 GCA_038233665.1 Lysobacterales bacterium | reverse complement strand
GCCCCTGCGCAGGCAGGGGTCCAGCGCCTCTGCTTTTGATATTCCCGCGCTCCGAAAGCAACGCAATCTGTGGATCAAGATGCGCCAGCGGGGCGCGCGTTGGAATCACACAAGAAGCAAAGGCGCTGGGTCCCTGCCTTCGCAGGGATGACGAGTGGTGGGGTGGGGTGTGAGCGCGGGGATCGGTTCACGCACTCGCTTGGCGAAACGACGCCATCCCAAAATGCCCAACCATCAATAGCCGTCGCCCCTGCGCAGGCAGGGGTCCAGCGCCTCTGCCTTTGGCATTCGTGCGCGCCGAAAACCGCGCAATCAGTGGATCAAGACGCGCCAGTGGCGCGCGCGTTGGAACCAGACACGAAGCAAAGGCCCTGGGTCCCTGCCTGCGCGGGGATGACGAGCCGTGGAGTGGTGTGTGAGGACGAAGCTAAGTTCACGCACTCGCTTGGCGAAACGACGTCATCGCAAAATGCCCAACCATCAATAGCCGTCGCCCCTGCGTAGGCAGGGGTCCAGCGCCTTTGCCTCACATCACTGAAACGCATCGCGGCTGAAGCGCTTTCCACGAATCCCTAATCCCAAATCCCGACTCACAACTCCCAGCCATTCACGCGCTCTTGTTGTGCGCTCGCATGGTGCGCTGCTTGTCGCGCTGCCAATCCTTGTCCTTGAGGGTGTTGCGCTTGTCGTGCTCTTGCTTGCCGCGGGCGAGGCCAATTTCGATCTTGACCTTGTTGCCTTTCCAGTACATGGCCATCGGCACGAGGGTATAGCCCTTGCGCTCTACCGCGCCTACGAGTTTGTCGATCTCATTGCGATGCAGGAGTAACTTACGTGTGCGCCGATCATCAGCGACCACGTGGGTGGAGGCGGAAATCAGCGGCACGATCGAGGCACCGAACAGAAAGATTTCGCTGTTGCGCACGATCGCGTAGGCGTCAGTCAGGTTGGTTCGACCGGCACGCAGGCTCTTGACCTCCCAGCCCTGCAGGGCGACGCCCGCTTCGTAGCGTTCATCGATATGATATTCGTGGCGCGCGCGCCGATTCAGCGCGATCGTCGAGCTGACTTTCTTGTCCTTGGCGTTTTGTTTGGTCATGCTGTTTCAATGGTTCCTTGACCGCGCGTTCAAGCGCGCGCCGTCATGCTGTATGGAGGGGTTCGCGAGGTGTTTCAAGCGCACCTGACCTTTGTTGTTCTCGTTTACAGGTGTCGCCTTGATCCAGATTCGCCGTAGCGCATTGGTGCGCCAGACTCCCGAAGTGATGTTCGATCTCGTCAACGAGGTTGAAGCATACCCGAGGCGGTTTCCCTGGTGCGCCGGATCGGCCGTGCTTGAACGTGACGATACAACGCTGGTGGCTCGGCTGGATCTACGCCTTGTTGGGATCACCCAGGCTTTCACTACCCGCAACACCCCGATCAGACCCGATAGCATCCACATGCATCTGGTCGACGGGCCGTTTCGCACGCTGGAGGGCGAATGGACCTTCCTGGCCCTGGGAGACGCCGGTTGCAAGATCGCGTTCGCGCTCGATTTCGATTATTCGGGTCGCTTTACTGCGCCGGCACTTCGTCTCGGTTTCCAGAATCTCGCCGATCGCATGGTCGATGATTTCTGTCGCGAGGCGCGCCGTGAACAAGCCTGAGCTGTTGCGCGTCGAAGTTGCCTATATCGCGCTTGATCGGCAGTTTCTGCGCGAAATCCACTTGCCGCCTGGCTCAACCGTTGCCGACGCGCTGGTCGCATCAAAAGTCGAGGAAGAATTCGCGATCAAACTCGATGCGTTGCGAGTAGGCATCTGGTCGAAGGCGGTCGACCGCAGCGCGATGCTTGCTGATGGCGACCGGGTGGAGATCTATCGGCCACTGAAGATTGATCCCAAGGACGCGCGCCGAGCACGTGCAAAACAGAAGGGCTGATCAGCCCTGGCCGCCACGTTTTTTCTTGTCGCTTTCGCGCTTCTCATCCGGATACTGGCGCTTGTACTTGCGCGCATCCTTGATCAGCAATTCGGGGTCTTCAGGAAA
This sequence comes from Lysobacterales bacterium, assembly GCA_038233665.1. Taxonomy (GTDB): domain Bacteria; phylum Pseudomonadota; class Gammaproteobacteria; order Xanthomonadales; family Rhodanobacteraceae; genus Dokdonella. Next base: position 3,813 of record JBBSVJ010000217.1, on the reverse strand, counting down.
ATAATCGCCCTCGATACGCGCCAGAGTTTCGTTTTCGAAGTACAGCACCAGATCCTTGCTGGCCATCTTGCCGCGTCCACGCTTGATCGTGGAGACGTAATCCCAGCGGTCCTGGTTGAACGGGCTGACGATGGAAGGCGAACCCATGACTACCTGAACCTGACGCTTGCTCATGCCCGGCTTCAGCGTTTCGACCTGATCCTTGTTGAACAGGTTTCCTTGCTGGACATCGAGCTTGTAGAGCAGGCCGCAGCCACTCAGTGGAATCAAGGCAGCCAGGATAATCACAGCAATGGGACGAAGCAGCATGCGTTCGGACTCGGCGTTGGCGAAACAGCGGATGATACACTAGCGACCTTTATTGATCGTTATGGCGCGAGCTTTCAAGCGCACTGAGGACAGCCATGGAATCGTCTGAACTACGCAAGGCCGGACTCAAAGTGACCCATCCACGGATGCGTATCTTGCAGATCCTGGAAGGGCTCAATGGCGAGCATGTCACTGCGGAAGACATCTATCGTCAACTGCTTGACCACGAAGATGACATAGGCCTCGCCACGGTTTACCGCGTGTTGACCCAGTTTGAAGCGGCCGGCCTTGTGCTAAAGCACAATTTCGAGGGCGGCCAGGCTATCTACGAGCTCGATCGCGGAGAGCATCACGATCACATGATCGATGTTGAATCAGGCAAGGTGATCGAATTCACCAGCCCCGAGATCGAACGCCTGCAGCACGAAGTGGCCGCCGCCCACGGCTATCAAATTCAGGATCACAGCCTGGTTTTGTATGTCAGGCCGCGCAAGAAAAAGTGAGTGCCCGCCAGCGCAGCACGCAGCAGCGCTCGCTTCGAAAGGCATTTGCAGCTGAGAACGTGAGGGTGAGTGAAAAATAAATGCATTCAGGTGTTGACGAAATCGTCTCAGCACCGAATAATCCGCCCCCTCGTTGAGTTGGGATTGCCGAGCAACACAGCACACCAGCGATACGATGATCAAAGCGCCCGTAGCTCAGCTGGATAGAGTACCAGGCTACGAACTTGGTGGTCGGGAGTTCGAATCTCTCCGGGCGCGCCAGAAAAAAAGACCAAGGGTCAATGAGTTATAGCTCATTGGCCCTTTTTCTTATGCGCCGTTTTTGGCCCAAAACCCGTTCTGTGACGAATCTGTGACGAATCGGGTTCGAGGAAGTTGTCCAAAACCCCGTTTTCGACTACCAAGGTCAAATGCGCCGCACCAGCCCCGGCGCACCCAGCCACACCACGAGCCCTGGATCGATCCACGCCCCATCGCACAGATGATTCGTTTGGCCGGAAGATTGCGACTGAACGAGGTTGATCCTGCCGGTTTGAAGCGTCTCGTGTCTCGGTACACGATACGCCATGCTCAAGACCTTGGCTGACCGGGACGCGGAAGCTTTAGTTCGGCGGAATCCGAATTCGCCGGTTTGTGAGTATCGAGCGTCCGGCTCGCCGAAAATTGGAATATCTGGACGCGGCTGTCGTGCTGGAAGATCTTCGCGTACCGCCTGGCAATCGTCTGGAAGCACTCAAAGGCAATCGCGCCGGACAGCACGGCAGTCGCGTCAACGATCAACATCGTGTGTGCTTCCGTTGGCGAAATGGCGACGCTTGCGATGTGGAAATCTGCGACTACCATTGACGAGGGAGACAACAAATATCATGGCCACCAAACTCCTGCCGCCAATCCACCCTGGCGAAATTCTGCGCGAGGAATTCATGCTCCCGCTGGAGCTGTCCAGCCACGCGCTCGCGCGTGCGATCGGCGTGACGCCGGCGCGCGTGAACGATATCGCCAACGAGAAGCGCGGCATCACCGCCGATACAGCCCTGCGCCTCGGCCGCTACTTTGGCACCACGGCGGATGTCTGGATCAACCTGCAGAAGCGCTTCGAGCTGGAAACGGCGCGCCGCGATCTCGGCAAACAGTTGGATCTGATTCAACCGCGCGCGGCTTGCTTGCAGCGCGCGGCCAGCATCGCATCGCCCCCGCACAATCGAGAATAGGTTGAGCCGACATGGCTTGCTTCCTCGGGGAATCACGGGCATATTCGCTATTCGCGAATAGCGAATATCGAGCGCCGAGATGGAACTGAAACCACAGGATCTGCTGGTATTGTTCAAGGTGGCTGCGCATCCACAGCAGCGTTGGACGTATGCGGCGTTGGGCAAAGCCTTGTCCATGAGCCCGTCGGAAGTTCATGCCAGCGTCAAACGCGCTGTGGCGGCTGGCCTGGCAATCGCACGCGGTCGTGGCGATTGGTCACCTGTCCGACCGGCGTTGCAGGAGTTTGCATTGCACGGAGTGCGATACGTTTGGCCAGCCTTGCTCGGGCCAGTGAAGCGTGGCGTGCCAACCGGCTTCGGTGCGGCGCCTCTTGCCAGCAAGATCACCGCAGCGCCAGGCGAAGCGCCGGTATGGGCGCATCCGTCAGGCAGTGCGAAGGGACCGAGCTTGTCGCCGATCTACCCTACCGCACCCCAGGCCGCGCTGGCGGATCCAAAACTGCATCGCCTGCTGGCCTTGCAGGATGCCTTGCGTGCCGGTCGTGCTCGCGAGCGGGCGCTGGCCGCCGAGTTGCTGCCGACGGAACTGGGTGCAGACGATGCGACGTGATGATCGCAACCTGCCTCATTTGCTCCAGGTGGCAGCGGCGCTTGGCGACCTTCGCGAACAGATGGTGTTTATCGGCGGTGCCGTGGCTGGATTGCTTATAACCGACGCCATGCAGAGGGTGTGCGCGCAACGCGTGATGTCGATGCCGTGATTGGCGCAACGCTGGTGAAATTCCATCAGATTGAGGAACAAGTTGCAGAGCGCGGTTTCGTCCGCGATATCGAAAGCGGCGTGATCTGTCGCTGGATCCGCCGCGAAACCGGGATCTTGTTCGATTTGATGCCAGTTGATTCTGACGTGCTTGGATTTTCGAATCGCTGGTACCCATACGTCATTGAGACTGCCGAGTGGGTCGATCTCGCTGACGAGGTTTCAATTCGCCTGACCAGTGCGGTGGCGTTTGTCACGACCAAGTTCGAGGCGTTTGCGGATCGCGGGGCAGGCGACATTCTGTCCGGTCACGATTTAGAAGATGTGCTTAATATTGTCGACGGCCGCGCAGAGTTGGCGCAGGAACTCGCAAGCGCATCGGCACCATTGCGTGAGGCGATCGGAACAGCTTTGGCAGCGCTGCTGGCGCATCCGGACTTTGCTAATTCGCTACCAGGATTGATTGCGGAACCAGAGCGCGCAGGCGTCGTGATCGAACGTCTTCAAAGCATGGCTAAATGCGTTGTACCTGCACAAATCAACGCATTTCCGAAATCGTGATAGTGGCTGAAAAATGCCGGTGAATTCAAACGCTTCAACCAACTCCCGTCCGCGCCGCACCCGCCCCGGCGCACCTGGCCAGACCACCAAATGCAGATCGATTTCAGTTTTGCGCTGTGAAATAGCCCTCGTTCCACAGTGCGATCACGACGTCCATCTGGCTATTGTGCTTCTTCCCGGCGCCGCTGGTTCTTGCCCAAAGCGTGGCTTCTGAAATGACCAATTCAGGGTTCTGGCGCAGCGCCTGAACGGCCTCATCAAGCTCGACAACTTTCCGTTGAAGCCGCTCAAGGTCGCGCGCGAGCGCGATGAGAATTCCTCGGAGTTTGTCCGATGGAAGGTCGAACCGCGGCGCTAGCCGCTATCATCAGGCTCATCCATCGTGCCAGTCGAACCGGCAGCCAAACACACCAGGGCCTCAATGACCAACTTCTCGCAAACCGCCGCCTACATCTGGTCACTCGCCGAT
>JBBSVJ010000216.1:0-5914 GCA_038233665.1 Lysobacterales bacterium | reverse complement strand
AGGCCGTAGAGAAAGTTGATCAGGGCGAGGCCGGCGGCAGCCCAGAACGGCGCGCGCACCGAAAAGTCGCCGAGGAATCCTCCGAGTGCCGGACCGATGATAAAACCGATACCAAAAGCGGCGCCAAGCAGGCCGTAAGCGCCGGCACGCTTTTCCTTGGGTGTGACATCGGCGATGTAAGCGTTGGCGGTCGAGATGCTGGCGCTGGCAATGCCGGAGATGATCCGACCGATGAACAGGATTGGCAGGGTTTGTGCCACGGCCATGAGGATGAAATCGAGGCCAAGCGCAAGGTTTGAACTCAAGATAACGGGTCGCCGGCCAAAGCGATCTGACAGTGCGCCCTGCACCGGCGAAAACACAAACTGCATCAGCCCGAACAAGGCGCCCATGATCCCGGTCCAGCGCACCGCCGTCGCGATGTCGCCACCGGTCATCTTTTGCACCAAGTGCGGAAATACCGGGATGATGATGCCGAAGGCAAGCATGTCGATCATCACCGTGATGAAGATGAAGACGACAGCGGCGCGACGCACCGGCGTGTGACTGAATTCAGAGCTCATGGACGGCGATTCACTACGGGTCGATAGGGCGTGTTGGCTGGGCCCGCATTCGCTGACGGCAACGGCACAGGTTGACTCCGATCAGCACACGTTCGCCGAAGTTCCCTCACGAATTCGAATGGATGTTGATGAAGCGCAGAAACTCGGCACGAGTACGCGCATCCTCACGAAAGTCACCGAGCATCTGGCTGGTGATCATCGACACACCGCGCTTGTGTACGCCCCGCGTGGTCATGCATTGATGCACGGCATCGATCACCACGCCCACGCCGCGCGGCTTGAGCACATCCTCGATGCAATGGGCGATCTGCGCGGTGAGTTTCTCCTGCACCTGAAATCGCCGCGAAAACGCATCGACGACGCGCGCAAGCTTGCTGATGCCGACCACCTTGTCGGTGGGCAAATAGCCGATATGCGCACGGCCGATGATCGGCGCCATGTGATGTTCGCAATAGGATTCGAACTCGATATCGCGCAGTACGATCATCTCGTCGTAGCCGGCGACCTCCTCGAAGGTGCGCCGCAGATAATCGGAGGGGTCGATCGCGTATCCGGAAAACCAGTCGCCGTATGCATTGACCACGCGCTTCGGTGTATCCAGCAACCCTTCGCGTGACGGATCTTCGCCTGCCCATTGCAGCAAGGTGCGCACCGCATCCTCAGCCTGCTCGCGACTGACGGTAGGTTTCTTTGACTTGACGGGCTTCTTGCGCGGGGCGGCCATGCGTGATCCGTTGAGAGTGTCAGGGAGCGTTGAAGTCTACCAGTCAGCCCTCGGCAGGCGTGGCAGCTGGCGTCTTGCCGTGATCAATCCACGCGGCAGAACACGGCTTTGAGATAGCGGCTCTCCGGCACATGCGCGAGCCAGGGATGGTCGGCGCCAGCGCCAGTCACCTTGAGAATCTGCACGCTACGGCCCGCATAAAACGCAGCGCGGCGCAGCATGTCGAGGAACTGGTCTTCGCTGACCAGACCGGTACAGGAACACGTGAGAAGAATCCCCCCCGGCTTGAGCGCGCCCATCGCGAGCTTGTTCATGTCGAGGTATTTCTTCAGCGCCGGAATCACCTGCTCGCGATCACGGGTCATCTTGGCCGGATCGAGAACGACCACGTCGAATTTCTCGGTGCGGTCGTTCGGAAAATCGCGCAGCCAATGGAAGATGTCGGCTTGCACAAAGCGGATCTTGGCGTTGTTGAGATACGCATTCTTCTCGGCAATTTCGAGAATGCTTTCATCGAGATCGACGCCGACCACTTCGCTGGCACCACCGATGGTTTTTGCGGTGATGCCGAAGCCGCCTGAGTTGCAACACAAATCGAGTACACGCTTGCCTTCGCAGAACTCGGCGAGGATCTTGCGATTGTCGCGCTGGTCAACGAAAAAACCGGTTTTGTGTTTGCTGCCCGGTGCGGCATGGAATTGCACGCCATGCTCGTGGATGACCGTCGGCTCAGGCGTTGCAGGGACAGCACAATCAAAACTCTCCTGCTTTTGCACGTGCTTTTCGGCGTAGGCGTAGATCACACCATCAGGAAAGTGCTCGAGAAGGCAGATGCGGATCAGCTCGCGTTGCTTGTACATGCCGGCCGAGAAAAACTCGACGACCAGGGTATTGGCAAAGCGGTCGACGACGAGTCCGGAGAGACCATCGCCTTCGGAATGGATCAGTCGATACGCGTCGGTGACCGCGTCGAGCTTGAGCAGATCGCGACGCAAACCAACGGCGGCGGCGATTTTGCGTCGGAAGAACTCTTCATCAACCTGTTCCTCAACATCGGCTGTGAGTACCCGCAAGGTGATCCGCGAATGGCCGTTGTAGAAGCCACGTCCGGCATATTCACCGTTGCGATCAACGATCTCGACGATGCTTCCGGGTTTTGGCTTTGGTTCGGGGCGCTCAACCATCTTCTGGTAAATCCAGGGATGATTCGAGCGGCGTTCGATTTTCAGCTGTACGACGGGCAGCGGCCCCGGGGGATGATTGTCCATACGTGAATGATAAGCGATGGAGGTCGTCATTCCGATGCTTGGGCAGGCCGAAGTAGGCTTGATCACGGCCTTTGCCCTTGTCGACAAGCTGCACGACTGCCGCACGTCGTTTATGGGGCGACTGATTTCGCGGCGATGGAAGCCGTTTCCAGCGTCGAAACAGTAGCGCATGAACCATTCAGGAAGTCCGCGTTGTCGCGACACGATCTGTTACGGCAGCACCCCAAGACTTTCGGCAGGCGTTCGGATAGCATCGGACTCGTAAACGAAGGGGAGTAGCTCTCCCGTTGCCGTGATCGTCAGCACGGACCGCCCCGCCGGTCCCGGTCCGGCAGGCAAGCCAACGGTTTCATCGTGGTTTGCGAGCAAGACCTTCGCCGAACGACGGCGAAGCAGTGCCCGGGATTTACCGAGGCTCTGCCCATTGTCAGCGGCGCGGGGCCTTTTCGTTTTCTGGAGTCAACGTTCATGCAAACCATCGGTACGCCGGGCCTGTGGGTCGCTTTCAGCCTGTTGGTTGTTGTCGCGCTGGTAATCGATTTTGTCGTTCTTCGCGCGGGCGGATCACACAAGGTGTCATTCAAGGAAGCCGCTCTGTGGAGCATCGCCTGGATCGTCCTGGCGATGCTGTTCAACCTGGGCTTGTGGGTCTGGCTCGGTGGTCACGGCGGTTCCGCGATGGCGAACGAAACGGCGCTGCAGTTTCTGACCGGCTATGTTGTCGAGAAGGCACTGGCAATCGACAATATCTTTGTCTTTTTACTGATTTTCTCGCGCTTTGGCGTTGGGCCTGAGCTGCAGCAGCGCGCGTTGATGATCGGCATTCTCGGTGCCATCGCATTGCGCGCGATCCTGATTCTCGTTGGAGCGGCATTGATCCAGCGCTACCACTGGATCCTGTATTTCTTTGGCGCCTTCCTGGTCTATACCGGCATCCAGATGGTGCGCACACCGAATGACGAGGCGGATTTCGAATCCAATCCGTTGATGCGCTGGATGCGCGGCAACCTGCGATTGACCAAGGATTATCATGGCACCGCCTTGAGTGTGGTCAAGGATGGCGTGCGCTGGTTTACACCGATGTTTGTGGTCATCACCTTGCTTGCCGTCACCGATGTGGTTTTCGCGGTCGACTCGATTCCGGCGATCTTCGCGATTACGGAAGATCCCTTCATTGTGCTGACCTCCAACGTGTTCGCCGTGCTCGGCCTGCGTGCGTTGTTTTTTCTGATTGCAGGGATGGCTGAACGCTTCCATTTGCTCAATTACGGGCTTGCTGGCGTGCTGTGTTTTATCGGCGCGAAGATGTTGATCGTCGACATCTGGAAGGTGCCAATCGGTGTGTCGTTGGGCATGGTTGCCCTGTTGATCGGTGCGTCACTGGTGGCCAGTCGGCTCTGGCCAAAAATCGATTGAACTTAGAGCTTTGTTGCTGGCGGGCTCAGATCGAGGCTCGATTGCTCGTGCATCGTTGAAGCGGCGACGACGTGATTGCGGCCGATGCGTTTAGCTTCGTACATGGCGCGATCGGTTTCGCGTAGCAGGGTTTCAAGCGTGTTGATGGCAGGTCCAAGAGAACCCACGCCTATCGAGGCCTGCAAAGGCAGTGGCCAGCCGCTGACAGCGAATTCCGATTCGCTCAAATGCTGGCGAATGCGTTCGGCGATAGCGAATGCTGATTGTTCGTTGGTGTCGGGCAGAATCAGCACGAACTCCTCGCCGCCGAGGCGTGCGATCACATCCGACTCTCGCATCATTTCCTGCACATTTTCGACGAAACGGCACAAGGCCAGATCGCCCGCCTCATGGCCGAACTGGTCATTGATGCGTTTGAAATGATCGATGTCCAGGATCAGCAGCGAGAGTGGCCGACCATGGCGTCTGCTTGCGGCGATCGCCTTGTTCGCAAGTTCGGTCATGGTGCGGCGATTGAACACGCCCGTCAGCGGATCGAGTGTTGCCAGGCGCACGAGATCCTTGTTCATGCGTTCGCCGCACATGAGCAGAAAGCCCGACGTGGCGATCACCGGCATCAACGACGCATAGGTAAATACGATGCCTTGCATGATCGAAGAAGTAGTCAGGAAAACGTTGCTTGAGCTCGGTGTGATCAGCACGCGAAGAAGCATGACTGCGATAGCTGCCACCAGCATGACCGCAACGAGATTTTCAGGTCGGGTGTTCTTCTCGGCGCTCTTGTAAAACGCGCTCAAACCATACACCGCAAGTATCGATATAACGATTGAAATCAATATGATGCGAGCATGCAAGTTGGGCCAGGTGTAGGTGAGCAGAATCTCCGCAGTGAACGTCAGCAACACGATAGCGAGAAACACCTGACTGCGATCCGGCCTGTGATTATATTCACGCAGCGCCTGGATCAGATGGGCGAAAGCAAGCGTGAGCAAGGTATTGGCAACGATAATCGAAAGCCAGTCGGGAACCTGTCCGCGCATCGAGAACAAGGCATAGGGGAAAGGTTGGATCAGCAGTCCGCGCACCCACAACTGAATCGGGTGCTTTAGATCGCGTGGATATCCGGTCGCCGCAAAGGCCAGCGACAAGCCGATGACCAAGGTCATCGTCGCGGTCAGCTGCATGGCGGTCGAAATGTGAAAATTCATGATGCGTCAATTGGTTGAGTCAGTGACCTAAGCAAGTTTCGAGCCACGCTTTCAGGAAGTGTGCGGTCAGGCAGCAAGACCTTGCCGGCACGATTGCCCAATCGGCCTCCCGACAATCGTGTGATAAGGCTCGGCTCGGCCACGATCAGCCCGCTGCTGATACGCGAATTTGTCGCCCTGGCTTGTCGCTGACGGTTTTCGGCATAGCCACTTCAACCGCAAAATCCTGCCTCGTCGAACTCGGCGGTCCGGCAAACAGCGTCTGCCTATTTGGTGCCGCCCTTGCACCGGCGCGCACCGGCCCAACCTCTGAACAATGGATATCTCGCCCCCTTCGCCGGAACCCGGAAGCGCTGCAGTCAAGCTCGATCGCGAGCGCATCAGCTATGCGGTGTTCAGCGCATCGGTGCTGCTGCTCGGTATTTGGCTGGTCTGGCTCGGCAGTTGGTTACTGGGTTGGTCAATGAACGATCTCGGTATCGAGCCACGTCGATTGCACGGCCTGATCGGTATTCTCAGCGCGCCGCTCGCGCATGCCTCGTTTGGCCATTTGATGTCGAACACCTTGCCCTTGGCCTTGCTGGCGACGCTGACCCTGTACGCCTACCCGCGAGCGGCGAGCTTCGCCTTGCCGATGATCTGGTTGTTGTCGGGGGCGGGTGTCTGGTTGTTTGCGCGCGATTCGGTCCACGTCGGCATGAGCGGCGTCAATCATGGCCTCATGTTCTTCCTGTT
>JBBSVJ010000215.1:0-5937 GCA_038233665.1 Lysobacterales bacterium | reverse complement strand
GACAGAGCGAAGTCAGGGCGTGGATGGCGGGGTGCGCTGAGAGCGTTTGGAACCCGCTCAGCGCTGACCCTGTTTTTCTTTGGCTTCGGTTGTGGCCTGCCATTTTTTTTGGTCGGCAACACCCTCGCGATCTGGTTGCGCGATATGGGCTGGAAGTTGGGACCGATCGGTCTGGTCAGCTATTTGACGTTTTTCTACGTCTTCAAGTTCGTTTGGGCGCCCTTGCTCGACTCATTCCGACTCCCCGTGTTTGGCCGTCTGGGCCGCCGCCGAGGCTGGCTGTTCGCGGCCCAGCTTTCGATCGTGGCCGGACTCGCGGCAATGGCGCTGACCGGGCCGGTCACCTCGGTTGCTCTGTTTCTTGCATTGGCTGGTTTCACCGCACTCGCCGGTGCCACTCAGGACACCATGGTTGATGCGTATAGGGTCGAGATTGCGCCGATCGAAATGCAGGGTGCACTCGCGGCGACCTATACGCTGGGCTATCGCATTGGATTGCAATTGTGTGGCGGCGCCTTGGTGCTTTATCTGGCGGATCTTTCCGGCTGGCGAACCGGCTATCTGGTTATGGCTGGTTTTGCCCTGATACCTGCGATTGTGACCTTGTTCTCGGCCGAGCCAACACTGGATGAGGCGATCGAGAAAGCGGTCAGGCCTGGCTTTGTCGACGCCTACCTCAAGCCATTTGCTGCATTCTTTCGCAGTCATGGTTGGGTCTTGGGATTGGTTCTGCTCGCGTTTGTCGGTCTTTTCAAGCTCCCGGATCAGATGCTCAGCATCGCCGGACCGTTTTATCTCGACACCGGTTTTAGCAAAAGCGACATCGCCACTGTGTCAAAGCTCTACGGCGTCTGGATGGGAATCGGCGGAGCGTTTTTGGGCGGATTGGGTGTCGCGGCGATTGGCGTGCGTAAATCGTTATTGGTCGCGGCGATCGTGGTTGCGATCTCGAATCTGCTTTTTATCCTCATGTCGTTGTATCCCGGCGAGTTGTGGACCTTCGTGGCGACGATTTCGGGTGATAATCTGTCTCAAGGATTTGCCGGCACCGTACTGGTCTCGTTCCTCGCCACGCTGGTCGACAAACGCTATACGGCCACTCAGTACGCTTTGTTGTCGTCGCTGGCCAATCTGCCAGGAAAACTGATTGGTGGCTTCTCGGGATATATCGTCGAGTCGACGAGCTACACCACATTTTTTGTCATCAGCAGCCTGTCGGTTATCCCTACCTTGCTATTGCTGGCTTGGTTGTGGAATCGAATCAAAGTGGACGCTCGCGAGGACTCGATGCAGGTCATTTATTGAGATCGCACGGCGTGTAATGTTTCGGCAAAGTTGCGACAATCGAGCAGTGCAGAAACGATTTCCGCCTTCATGCCTGAATTGCTACTCAAGAATATTGATGAAACAACGTATCAGCGCATGCTGGTGATCGCCGATGAGCGGGGCTGGTCGCTAGGCGAGCTGGCGGTGCGCGCCATCCGCTATGCGACCGGACTGAGCAGCGAAAACGTTGCTGGCCAGGACAGACAAGACATTGCGACCATGCGTGGGGTGTGGAACCAAACCGAAAACCAGGCATTTCGCGAAGCGATGGAGGCATTTCGCCAGATCGATTCAGGACCAAGTTTCGAGCCGAATCATCGGTCCAGTGATACGGATGCTCAGAGCTGAACATGGTCGCGCCGCATTGGCGCTGACCATGCCTCAATCGCTGAGACCGATGAGTGGCTGAGATCTAAGGGTGTGCGGCGTGAATCGCGCCGAGAATGCGTGGACCGCGCGCGCCGGTCACGCTGGGCAAATTGCCAGGCTTGCCCTGCAGGCGCCGATACGCCAACCAGGCAAACAGCGCAGCTTCGACAAAATCAGGATCGATGCCGACGCTCGCGCTGCTGCTCAAACGGATTGGCATCAACTCTTTCGCAAGCATACGCATCAATGCGCCGTTGTGAACACCGCCACCGCAAGCGAGTACGAGGGGTGCAGGCAGGCCCGTCGCATTCAAGGCCTCTGAAATGCTGCGGCTGGTCAAGGCCAGCAAGGTCGCTTGGACATCGACGGCGCTGGTTTGATGATTCTCGAGTTTGCTATCGAGCCAATCCAGATTGAAGGTTTCCCTGCCTGTGCTCTTCGGCGCGGCAAGCGAAAAGTAGCCGTCGTCGAGCAGGTCGGCTAGCAGAACAGAATCGACAGCACCTGAATCCGCCCACGCCCCGTCGATATCGCACGGCGTGCCTTGATGGCGAGCATTCCACGCGTCAAGCAAGCAATTTGCCGGGCCGGTGTCGAATCCGAGTATCTGCTGACCCTCGATCAGCAGGCTCAAGTTGGCGATGCCACCCAGGTTAAGCACGGCGCAGGGCGCCTGATCGGCGAATACTGTGGCATGAAACGCCGGTGCCAGCGGGGCTCCTTGTCCGCCCGCCGCAACGTCCGCGCGGCGGAAATCGGCGATGGTGCAGATGCCGGTTCTCTCCGCGATGACCGCCGGATCCCCGATTTGCAACGAAAACGGCGTGTCACCTTCGGGCCGATGTCGAACGGTCTGGCCGTGCGAGCCAATCGCTGCAACCGCATCGCCGCTGACAGCGGCCTCGGCCAGCAAGCTCAGCGCGGCGTCGGCGAAACACTGTCCAACCGCCACATCAATCGCGCCATAGTCATCCAGCGAGATGCGCGCATCGGCGGCGGTCAGTGCGAGTAGGCGCTCACGAATCTGGGCAGGATAAGCCACGGTTTTCGTTGCTAGCACCTTGATCTCAGGATCAAAGCGCACAAGCGCCACGTCAATGCCATCCGCGCTGGTACCGGAAATCAAGCCGAGGAACAGCGCCGACATGGGTTTACACTCAGTTCTTGAGCGCGAGATGCGTTGATTCGACCGTCTTCAGGCGAGCAAGCAGCACGCCAGACCCTTTGTTGAATCGGGCCAACTCGGTCGCTGGCAAGCGCTCCTCTTTCGGCAAGGTGACTGAAAGCGGATCACGATGCTGTCCGTTGATGCGGAATTCGTAATGCAGATGGGGACCAGTCGCGAGGCCAGTCATGCCGACATAACCGATGATCTGGCCTTGGCTCACGTGTTGACCGATCTGTCCGGCTGCGAATTTCGACATATGACCGTACAAGGTCGTAAATTTACCCTGATGCTGCAGAATGACGACGTTGCCGTAACCACGCTGCTTGCCGCGAAAGATAACCTTGCCAGCACCGGCAGCATGAATTGGCGTGCCCGGCGGTGCAGCATAGTCGACACCGCGATGGGCGCGCATCTTGCCGAGAATTGGATGCAGGCGACCTACCGAGAATTTCGACGAGATACGCGTGAACTCGACCGGCGTGCGCAGGAACGCTTTGCGCAACGGTCGACCATCCTCGGTGTAGTAAAGCGTTTCGCCTTTGCTATTCGTATATCTAATGGCGGTGAAGCGCTTACCTTGATTGATGAAGGTTGCCGCGATGATGTCCCCGCCACGCAGGCGCTCACCATCGCGGTACACCTGATCGTAGATCACGCTGAAGCTGTCGCCGAGGCGCAAATCTTGTGCGAAGTCGATGTCGTAGCCAAACGCATTGGCAAGGCGAAGGGTCATCAAGTCGCTCATGCCCGCTTGATCGCCGGCTTCGAACAGCGAACTGTTGATGACGCCGTGCGCCACTTCCACACGACGTTCGAGCGCACGATCCTGGACTGTTTCAGTCACGGCGTCCGGTGAAAAATGCAGCGTGACGCGAGCCGAATCCCCACGATCGAAACGCAGCGCTAGCAGCGAGCCGGCCGCGTCGATTTCAAAGTAAAACTCGTTTCCGGGCCGGATTCGACGCAATGCACTGGCATCGGATTGAGCATCGAGTGCACGCTGGAGATCAGCAGGTGCCAGACCTTGCTCGCGGAAGATATCGGATAATGACTGGCCTGGCTTGACCACGGCGATCTTCCAGTTCGCCTCGTTGTCGCTGTCGGCTGCCAAGCTGACGATGGCTGCTTCCGCGTTGGCACCGGCTGGTAGCGGCGGTAACGGAAGATGCAAGGTAGTCAGTGCCGAAGTTGCAGGGTCGCTACGCGTCGCACTGGCGAACGTCGGCATGACAACGCCAACGAGCACCGTCAGCAAAACGGCTGCGCCGCCGAGGATCCAGTGTTCTCGCCGCCATGAGACGGGGGCCGCTGCCACATTGCGCAGGAATGACCACGTCTGGTTGCGAAGATAGAACTTGAAGTGCTGTCGACGTGCGGGCTCCCTAAGGGAGAGTCCCCCGGTGTCGCGATTTTCATTTTGTTGGGGCGGATTCGTTTCGCTCACAATCGCGTTCCAGGGGCCGGCCGCGTACCATAACGGCCCCTCTAGAGCGCCGTCAATGTCAATGATCACATGGGCTTGCAAAACATTTCTCGATTAACGAACAATTAACTGAACCTTCACTTATTCGACGTTTGCAGCGGTTTTCTAGCCATCATCTTCTCCATCTTGAAGAGAATTCCATGAGCGAAATTCAATCCTCCATCGATCTGATCGGCCGCGGTGCCGAAGAGGTCATCAAGGCCGAAGAGCTGGAGGCCCGGCTCAAGCTTGGGCGACCGTTGCGGATCAAGGCTGGATTTGATCCCACGGCGCCAGATCTGCATATCGGCCACACCGTGTTGCTCAACAAGATGCGCCAGTTTCAGGATCTCGGTCATCAAGTCATCTTTCTGATCGGTGACTTCACCGGGATGATTGGCGATCCGACTGGCAAGAACGCGACACGCAAGCCGCTTACACGCGAAGACGTTCAAGCCAATGCGGTCACCTATACAGATCAGGTATTCAAGGTGCTCGATCGCGAGCGCACCGAGGTACGCTTCAATTCCGAGTGGTTTGGCGCCATGGGCGCTGCGGATATGATCAAGCTCGCCGGTCAGCATACAGTCGCACGGATGCTCGAGCGCGATGATTTCTCCAAGCGCTACGCCGCGCAGCAACCCATTTCCATCCATGAGTTCCTGTATCCGCTGGTTCAGGGCTACGACTCCGTCGCGCTTAAAGCGAACGTCGAACTGGGTGGCACCGATCAGAAGTTCAATCTGCTCATGGGGCGCGGCCTGCAAGAGCATTTTGGTCAGCCGCCGCAGATCGTCCTGACGATGCCACTGTTGGAGGGTCTCGACGGCGTCAACAAGATGTCAAAGTCGCTGGGCAACTACATCGGTATCAATGAGCCCGCCATCGATATCGTCACCAAGACGCTGAAAGTCGGTGACGAGCTGATGTGGCGATGGATCGAACTGCTCAGCTTCGAGATTTCGCTTGCCGAGGTCGATGTGCTGAAACGTGATGTCGCATCCGGCGAGCTGAATCCCCGGGATCTCAAGTTGCGCCTGGCTCGCGAGCTGGCGACGAGATTCCATGATGCGGCTGCTGCCGAGCTGGCGATCGCGGGCTGGAACGCGGTCGTGCGCGGTCAGGGCGATACCAGTCAGCTTCCGCTGAACGAAGTAATGGTCCCCGCCGATGGTCTGCGAATTGCCGCCTTGCTGACGGCCGCCGGACTTACCGCTAGCAATTCCGAAGCAAACCGAAAGCTCAAGGAAAACGCTGTGCGTATCGATACACAGCTTGTGATCGACCCTCAACGGGTATTCGTGGCTGGTTTTGAGGGAGTCTTGCAAGTCGGCAAAAGAAATTTTTCGCGGGTTCGCTTGATCCTGGATTGATCATATTCAGCGGCACGTCTGCGGCTTGATAATTGCAGCCAGGAAAATAATTTCGATTACCTCTTTCACAAACGAAAGGTGTCGGTTAGGATGCGCGCCCCGCGGAGTGATGGCTGAGCAATCGGCACTGGTTCGAGGGGATCGTCAACGTGTTGCGGCGCGGCAAAATAGTTCTCGCAAGGTGTTGACGGTGATGAAATAGGTTGTATGATGTGCGGCTCGGTGACGACGAAAGGTTG
>JBBSVJ010000214.1:0-5958 GCA_038233665.1 Lysobacterales bacterium | reverse complement strand
ATTTCGAATCGATTCCGCTGACCACTGGAAACAACGGCGTGCCGGTGCTGCTTGGTGATGTTGCACAGATCCGTCGTGGCCCGACTTTGCGTCGCGGCATCGCCGAACTGGATGGTGAGGGTGAGGTCGCCGGTGGCGTGGTCGTACTGCGTTCGGGCAAGAATGCGCTGACCGCAATCGCCGCCGTCAAGGCACGTCTGCAGGAGCTCAAAGCAAGCTTGCCGGAGGGCGTTGAGGTGGTGACCACATATGACCGCTCGGAGTTGATCAACGCGTCAGTCGACAACTTGCGCAGCAAATTGATCGAGGAATTTCTTATCGTTGCACTCGTGTGCGGACTCTTTCTCTGGCACGTTCGCTCCTCGCTGGTCGCCGTGATTACCTTGCCGCTTGGTGTACTTGCCGCCTTCATCGTCATGCACTACCAAGGCATCAGCGCCAACCTGATGTCCTTGGGCGGCATTGCGATCGCGATTGGTGCGATGGTGGATGCGTCGGTGGTGATGATCGAGAACACGCACAAGCATATCGAACGCTGGAACCTGGCCAATCCGGACCAACGACTCGGCAACGAAGCGCGCTGGGAGCTGGTCGGAAAATCGGTTGGCGAAGTGGGTCCGGCACTGTTTTTCAGCTTGCTCGTGATCACGCTTTCATTCTTGCCCGTGTTCGCCCTCGGCGCGCAGGAAGGTCGCTTGTTCAAACCGCTGGCTTTCACCAAAACCTGGTCGATGGCGGCCGCAGCCGGTTTGTCGGTAACCTTGATTCCCGTGCTGATCGGCTATCTGGTGCGCGGGCGCATTCGTGCCGAGCATGAGAATCCATTGAACCGGATCATCAGTGCCGCGTATCGACCGTTGCTGGGCTGGGTGTTGCACGCGCCGCGTTCGGTCTTGTTCGCTGCCGGCCTTGTTTTGATGTCGGCGATCCTGCCCTGGAGCCGCCTCGGCAGTGAGTTCATGCCGATGCTTGACGAAGGCAGCCTGCTTTACATGCCAAGCGCACTGCCGGGTTTGTCGGCGGGCAAAGCTTCGCAGTTGTTGCAGCAAACCGATCGCATGCTCAAGACCGTGCCCGAGGTTGCGCATGTATTCGGCAAGGCCGGTCGCGCTGATTCGGCGACCGATCCGGCGCCGCTGACGATGTTCGAAACAACCATTACCTTCCGGCCGCGCGATCAGTGGCGTGATGGCATGACCATGGAAAAATTGAAGGGCGAGCTCGACGCGGCGGTCAAGGTGCCGGGTTTGACCAATCTGTTTGTCTATCCGATCCGCAATCGCATCGACATGCTGGCGACCGGAATCAAAAGTCCCATCGGAATCAAGGTGCTCGGCCCTGATACGAAGCAGTTGGAGCGCCTCGCCGCAAAAATCGAAGCGACCGTACGCGACGTTCCGGGCGTGACTTCGGCCATCGCCGATCGAGCAGCTGGTGGGCGCTATGTCGATATCGGCATTCGCCGTGAAGCCGCCGCGCGCTATGGCCTGACCCAAGCGCGATTGCAGTCGCTGATTGCGACAGTCGTCGGTGGTGCACCGATCGGCCAGACCATCGAGGGCCTTCAACGCTATCCGATCGTATTGCGCTATCCGCGTGCTCAACGCGACTCGCTCAACGCACTGCGCGAGTTGCCGATCGTTGCCGACAACGGCAATCAGATCACGTTGTCTCAGGTCGCCGACGTCACCTTGGCGGCCGGTCCACCGATGTTGAAAAGTGAAAATGGCCAATTGGCCACGTACATCTATGTCGATACCAGCAACAGCGATCTCGTCGCGCAAGTCGAAGCGATCCAGCAAGCAGTGGCCGCAGGCGTCAATTTACCGAGCGGCTATAGCCTCGACTGGTCAGGACAATACGAGTACCTGCAACACGCGATCAAGCGTCTGCAACTGGTCATTCCGGCGACCTTGGCGCTGGTGTTCCTGTTGATCTATCTGATCTTTCATCGGGCCACCGATGCCGCCATCATCATGCTCAGCTTGCCACTGGCTCTGGTCGGTGGACTTTGGCTGGTCTGGCTACTCGGCCATTCGATTTCGGTGGCGACGATGATTGGCTTCATCGCGCTGGCCGGTGTCGCCGCCGAGTTTGGCGTGATCATGATGCTGACCCTGCGCCAATCCTGGCGACAACAATGCGAACTCGATCCGAATGCCGATGATGCAGCCCTCGATGAGGCGATTCGAGAAGGCTCGTTGCTTAGGGTTCGGCCGAAGGCGATGACGGTGGCCGTCATTCTGGCCGGTTTGCTGCCGATTTTGCTTGGATCGGGTGCCGGCTCAGAGGTCATGCAACGCATCGCCGCCCCGATGGTCGGCGGCATGCTCACCGCACCTCTGCTGTCGATGCTGGTGATTCCGGCGGCATTCCGACTGCTGATCAGACACGAGATGGCAAACCGCTCGGCAAGCCCAAGCGAGTCACCGGAACCAGGATCTTTGGGTGTGCGTTGATGCCGCCGAGATGACGGCAGCGCGGCTACGACGCCAATCGCTGCCGAGTCCGAGCAAATCGTATAGGCTAGTGGGCTGTTCAACACGTTCGCAATCCGGAGACCCCAAATGAACGCACCTGCACAACTGACCGCTTTGTTCACCACCTCCAAGGGGCCGATTCGGGTCAACCTGTTTGCCGAAAAGGCGCCGATCACGGTGGCGAATTTCGCCAATCTCGTGCAGCGCGGCTACTACAACGGACTGAGCTTCCACCGCGTGATTCCCGATTTCATGATCCAGGGTGGCTGCCCGAATGGCAGCGGCACGGGAGGTCCGGGGTATCGTTTCGAAGATGAAATCGTACCGACGCTCAAGCACAACGCTGGCGGTGTCTTGTCGATGGCCAATGCCGGTCCTGGTACCAACGGCAGCCAATTCTTCATTACCCACGTCGCCACACCTTGGCTCGACGGCAAGCACACCGTGTTTGGCATGGTCGACGGCCCCGATGATCAGAAGGTCGTTGATGCGATCCGTGGCGGCGATACCATCGAATCGATCACCATCGAAGGCGATACCAGCGCGGTGTTCGATGCGGCCAAGCCACAGCTCGTGAAGTGGAACGAAGTACTTGACGCTGCCTGATCGCCGTTCAGTCTATTGGCCCACGGGAAGTGGACTCAGTCCGGATGCTTTTCTTCAAGGTTGAAGAAAGGCATCAGGCGTGAAGGTGTCTCCCACGAAATCATGGATTTCGCCCGTTCACGCGGAAAGTGGCGACAGCGATAATTCTTGTATTCATGGTCAACTCGAATCATCGCGTCTGAACACGTCCGCCAACAGATGATTGCTGGATCGTGCTCGGCTAGGTGCCGGCCTTTTGCTCACGCACCGGGATCGGTACATTGCACAACTCGATCTTGCCGGGCGGCTTGAGATACCAATCGTCTGAGCGGTTGCGACGTGATTCGACCAACGCGGTGAATGTCGGCGTGTCCGTGCGCAGGATTTGCAGTTGACTGCGATCCTTTTGCGCGACATCAGCGGCAAGACGAATCGATCGGATGGGCAGCTTTGCCTGATCTTTTTCATAGAAGCCGGCCGCTCCGGTTCCTCGCGGAAGTGCGGCGAGCAATTCCATACCCTGAACGACGCGTCCGACCGTCGCGATGTTTCGGTCAAGTTGCCGCGGCGCTTGGCCGATGACGACATAAAGCTCGGCGCCGCTACCGGATTCGGCCTCGTTGCCACGTCCTGCGCCGACCATCCCGTAGCAATGTGTCAGCCATGCTTGCCCGCTTTTTGAATCGCGTGCCGCGGGAAAACCGTTGGAGAAGCCGACCTCCGGCGCGTAGACGTCGCCATCCGGCAATGGGGTGAACGCAAGTCCCTCGGCTGATCGGCTGAACTCCGGCGCGATGCTTGCCTTGGCCTTGCCTAGCGTTCGCGCTTTCTTTTCGTCTTCAGCGTTCGGATCGCCCCACTGGGTCACGAAGTTGTCGACCACGCGCAAAACCGCCAGTCCATCAAAGTATTTTTGCTTGACCAGCGTACGAATATTCGCCGCATGCAGTGGCGCAAAGTCTTCTGCCAGCTCAATGATCACGCGCCCTCCGGGCAACTCCATGTACAGCGTGCTTTCATCGTCGAGCGATCGCCAGTCGCTGGTTTTCGACGCATCAAGGACTTGCTGCATGGTCGGTTTCTGCGGCGGCGTCTCGGCCGCGGTCGCCGGGACTGACATGCCGAGGCTGATCGCAA
Source organism: Lysobacterales bacterium (assembly GCA_038233665.1). Classification (GTDB taxonomy): domain Bacteria; phylum Pseudomonadota; class Gammaproteobacteria; order Xanthomonadales; family Rhodanobacteraceae; genus Dokdonella. The sequence goes on along the minus strand of JBBSVJ010000214.1, from coordinate 1,756 downwards.
GCCATAACGCTGCTTGCCTCTGCCATGCACGGGGGGGAATACCCGATGCGGGATGACCTTCGCTCCTGATCTGATCGCTGCTCGTCACGTTGCACTCCAGTCACAAACGGATAACGCCAAGCGTAACCCGGTTTAGCCGATGAAATGTGCGCGGCGCCGCAGCAGGTATCCAGCCGCTTGGGCGGTGTGCCTGCGTTTGGTTAGAAGCGGTAGAGGACGATTTTCTGTGTCTTGGTTGTCCAGGCGCCGCTCGCGTTTAGCCGTCTCGGTTCGGGTTTCCGATCACTGAGCATGACTTCCGGCTCATTCACTAGTATGAAGTCAATACTATGATTCATTCAACGCTATGATGCGGTGAATGGCAGTAATCATGACCGAGCTCGAAGTCCATCTCAAAAAATTTCAGAAAGAGCTCTCGGCAGGCTCGGTTTCATTGGTATTGCTGGCCGTACTCGCGGGTTCCGATGAGCCGATGTACGGCTACTTGATCGCCAAACGCCTCGATGATGGCGGTGAAGGCGTGCTTGCTGGCAAGCAGAGCGCGCTGTATCCGGTTCTGCGCAATCTCAGCGCATCGGGTCTGCTCGATAGCGAAGTCGAGCCATCCGTCGCCGGCCCACCGCGTCGCTACTACCGAATTACCGCACTAGGGCGGCAAGTGCTCGAACAGTGGATGGGCGCATGGACGACGACACGTGATTTCGTCGACAGCGTGCTTGTTAGCAACACTTCGCAAAGGGCGAAATCATGAACCAGACGATTCCGAAAACTATCCGTGAATACCTCGACCAATTGCGGGTGGAGCTGCGTGGTGCCGATCCGGCGATGATTCAGGATGCTTTGTACGACGCCGAGGAACATCTGCGTGCAGAACTCGCCGAGCATCCTGATCAGGATGAGGCGGCGATGCTGGCGAAGGTTGTGAGCAGCTACGGCGCACCGGATGAGGTCGCCGAGATCTATCGGGTCAAGGAGGGCGAAGTCGAGCAGGCACTGCGACCGCGTCGAGTGCGCGCGGTTGCCGACAAATCGTTTATCGCGAAGTTCTTCGGAATTGCCGTTGATCCACGCGCCTACGCCGCGATGTTTTACATGGTGTTGGCGATGGCGACGGGAATCTTCTATTTCACTTGGGTCGTGACCGGCTTAGGTCTTTCGGCCGGCTTCGCGATCCTGATCATCGGCATCCCGTTCATCGTGCTGTTTTTCGCCACGGTGCGCGCACTGTCATTCGTCGAAGGCAAGATTGTCGAGGCGATGCTGGGCGTACGCATGCCGCGGCGGCCGTGGAACGTAGATCGCGAAACCTCAATCTGGCAGCGCATCGGCGCAATGTTCACCGATCCACGCACCTGGAGCACGTTGTTCTACATGCTGTTGATGCTGCCGCTCGGTGTCATTTACTTTTCCATCATAACGATTGGCATGGCGCTATCGCTGGGCTTCATCGCGGCGCCATTCCTGGCCCTGTTTGGTCTTCCTGGAGGAATCATCATCCACGATGGAACGGACCTGCTGGCAACTTCGCCATTCTGGTCACCTGTGGTTTTCATCGCCGGCGTGCTGCTGCTTTTCGGCATGTTGCACATCGCCAAGGCGATCGGCCATCTTCATGGCCAGTTGGCAAAGCATTTGCTGGTTCAGGTCGATTGAAGAGGGCGCCTGCATTCGCAACGAAGCTTGTACAGGCCCTCAACCGACAAAATCTTCAGTCAGGCTTTCTTGCGCAAACGCTTGGCCGGTTTGGCGGCAGTCT
>JBBSVJ010000213.1:0-5972 GCA_038233665.1 Lysobacterales bacterium | reverse complement strand
GGAACGATCGCCGCACTCGCGAACAGGGGCGCGGCCAAGATCAATCCAAAGAGAATTTTTATTACAGGGGTGATACGCACGGTCGAGCTCCGTTGGGCGAACGACCTGCTTTTTAACACGGCACTCGTTGGATTTTCATTGCGCTGCGTCCCTGTTCAGGAACTCTCCCCGCTACCGGCGGCCGCGCTTGAGCCGAATCAACGCGGAGATATCTTCATCGCCATGCCCTTGCGCCATCAAGACGGCGTAGTCGGACAACGACTTCTCGATCACGCTGCGGTCAGTACCCGCATCGCGGGCCAGCTCGCGAACTATCTTCAGATCCTTGTGCAACAGGGCAAGCTTGAAGCCGACTTTGAACTCGTCGCGCAACATCGTCGCCCCGCGCTTGTCGAGAAACCAGTTACCAGCGGCACCGGTGAGCAGCGTCGAGATCAAGGTTTCGGCATCGAGACCCAGCGCATCGCCGAGTGCCAATCCCTCACACACGCCTTGGGCGATGCCGGCGACGAGCACTTGATTGACCGCCTTGGTGTTCTGACCCGCGCCGATGCCGCCCATGTGGTTGATCCGCGCCGCATAGCACTCGAGCACCGGTCGCACACGTGCGAGTACCGCGGCTTCGCCACCGACCATGACGGACAACTTGCCGTTGCGTGCGCCTTCTACGCCACCGGATACCGGAGCATCGATGAATTCGCCACCGTGTTTGAGCATGTGCTCGCGGGCCTCGCGAGCGGTCACTGAGGAGACGGTCGAATGGTCGATGACGATCGTGCCGGGTTGCGCATGGGCCGCGATCACCTCGACATCGGCCAGCACATCGGCATCGGCTGGAACGCACAGCGCGATCACGTTGCAACGTGTCGCCAGTTCGGCCAGCGAGGCCGGTTCATCCAGATTCAATTCGGCGGCGATGGCCTTGGTATTGGCCGGCGTACGCGTCCACACCGATGCCAACAAGCCAGCGCGCGCAAGATGCCCGGCCATCGGTTGACCCATCGCACCGAGCCCGACGAATCCCGCTTTGATGTCGCTCATTCGGTTGTCTCCGCAAGATAGGTGTACGCGTTAAGACCGGCTTCGAGGGTTGCTTCCAGCGACGCCGCTTGATCGCCAGCAATACCGATCGCAGCGATTTTGGCGCGATACTCGGCACGTAATTCGTCGAGGTCATAGCCGACGTAATCAAGCATCAAATCATTGGTGTCACCGTGTCGCTGATGGCAAAGTTCGTAGCCATCGCTGGTCAGCTTCACGCTGATCGCATCGGTGTCGCCAAACAAATTGTGGATGTCACCGAGCGTCTCCTGATACGCGCCAACCATGAACAGGCCGAGCAGATAGGTTTCACCGTGCGCGAGAGAGTGCAGCGGCAAGCTGACATCGACGCCATCGGCATCGACGTAGTGATCGATGCGACCATCCGAATCGCAGGTCAGATCGGCAATCACGCCGCGCCGATCAGGCTCACGATCGAGGCCGCTGATCGGCACGATCGGAAACACCTGATCGATCGCCCAGATATCCGGGGCCGACTCGAACACCGAGAAATTGACGAAATATTTGTCAACCAAGGTCTCGTTGAGCTCATCAAGCACCTGTCGATGTGAACGCTCATCGGGTTTCAGGTGCGCACGCACGGCGTTGACGATTGAGTAGTAGAGATCATCAAGCTGGGCGCGATCGGCCAATGAAAGCTGGCCAAGCGCATACAGTGACTGACCTTCTGCAAGATGGTATTGCGCCTCGTGATAGAGCTCGGTGGGCGGACGCGTGCCAATGTCCGCATTCACCTCGCGCAAACGACGCAGCACGGCGGGCTCGTCCGCGCGTAGTTCGGGGATCGAGCCGGGTGGCGATTCCTCTATCTCGCTGACATTCACCACGAGCACTGCGTGATGTGCGGTCAGGGCGCGACCCGATTCAGTCAACACATGCGGGTGCTTCAGTTTGTTCTCGGTACACGCTTCGGCGAGCGCACCGACCACGCTGGATGCGTATTGATCCAGACCATAGTTGATCGAACATTCGGAGCGCGAACGCGTGCCTTCGTAATCGACGCCGAGGCCACCGCCGACATCCATGTACTTAATCGGCAAACCGAGCTGCGAAAGCTCGACGAAATAGCGAACGGCTTCGCGCATGCCGCGCGCGATGTCACGCACATTCGACATCTGCGAACCCATGTGAAAGTGCAGCAGCTTGAGCGTGTGCGAAAGATCGGCCGATTTGAGTTCCTCGATCAGCGTCAGCAGCTGGCGTGGCGTCAGGCCGAACTTGGCCTTGTCGCCACCGGAGTTCTGCCACTTGCCCGCACCGAGACTTTTCAGACGCATGCGCACGCCGAGCAACGGCTCGACGTCAAGCGACTTGGCCTCCTCGATCACATAGCGCAACTCGGACGGCTTTTCGATGACGATGAAGATGTCCAGACCAAGCTTGCGTCCGATCAACGCCAAGCGAATGTATTCGCGATCCTTGTAGCCATTGCAGATGACCACGCTGCCGGGTTTGGCCAGCGCGAGCACAGCCATCAATTCGGGCTTGGAGCCAGCCTCAAGGCCGAACCCTGCACCGCCAGCGGCAGCGAGTTCGCCAGCGACATTTTTCTGCTGGTTGACCTTGATCGGATAGATTGCGGTATAGCCGCCGGCGTAGTCCCAATCCGTCATCGCTTTGGCGAACGCGGCTTGCAGGCGCGCTCGGCGATCATTGAGGATATCGACGAAGCGCACCAGCAGCGGCAGACGCGAGCCAAGCGCTCTCGCCTCGGCAACGATGGCCGGCAAATTCAGTGCGGGGCCGTCAGCCGCATGCGGCTTGACCAGAATGGCGCCGTCGCTGCCGACATCGAAATAGCCTTCGCCCCAATTGGCTATGGCGTAGGTGTGGCGGGCGTCGTCTGTCGTCCAGGATGTGCTCATGGTGTCCTCCGGATGAGTGTGACGTCGCAGCGGCGGGCTTTGACGTGGCAGATCCGTCGGTCGGGAGCCTCTATGCCGCGAGAACCAAACGGGGGGCGCATTGTAACCGCCAGCTCTCGCCCTTGGTGAGTTCGATCTGTGATCGAACACTTCTGGTTGGAGGTGAGGAAAAGCGATTCTTTGCCGGTCGCGCGCCAACACAGCTTGTTGCAGGAGCCCCGCCAGGCGCCAGCTTTCGGCACACGTGCGAATAAAGCTCTCCCCTGGCGGGGCTCCTACATTTCACGCACGATCCACAACGCAACAAACTATCTCGCGTCGTACAACGCCTTGACGTCCTTGAGCAACATCGCCGAACTGTCCGGGCGCGAGTAGAACATGTGGCCGCCTGGATAATTCTTGACCTCGACGCGGGTTGGATCGCCCATCGCCGGCATCTGGTCGACGGCGAGCAAGGAAACCATGAAGGGACAAGACAGATCATCCCAACCGTGGGCGATCAGCACGCGCAGGCGTGGATCGTTGGCGACGGATTTGCGCAATTGATTGACCGAGCCTTCTTCGGCATCGTCGTCTTGATGCCAAAGTCGGCCAACGTCATAGCTCAGCGCGTTGTAGCGACCGTCGACTTTCCAGCCCACGGTCTGGGTAACGAAATTGACCATTGCAGTGGTGGTCGGCGCGATGATGCCGTTGAGAATCGGATCGCCCGCTTGTTGGCGCGGCGAATTCGGGAACGGATCCCAGGCGGTGACGTTTGAATCGTAGCGACTACCGAGTTTGCCTTCCGCGCGGTAGATCTCACGCAGGTAGGCCTGGGTTTCGAGGCGGCCGCCGGAACGCTTGACGAACAACGGGTCGAGCCCGGTCATCTCGGTCACCTTGGCGATCATCGCGGCAGTCGCTGCGGGATCGGAGCGTCCCTTCATCAAGGTGGTCGCGTATTCACCACGCGTATAGGCGATAACCGGCGCCATCGACGCTTCACTAAGCTTGCCTTGGCGCTCGAGATGCGCGGCGGCAATCGCGGGCAAAGTGGTCATCCATGGCAATGGCGAAACCGTGTCATCACTCCATGCCGAGGGATCGAGATACGGCGAAACCAGGATCACGCCACGCATGGCGACGCCGAGGCGGGTCTGCAGATATTCGGTAATGCGCGGGCCACGGAAGCCGCCGTAGCTTTCACCGACATAGTACTTTGGCGAGTTCATGCGACCGTTCTTGACCAGCCAGTCGAGCATGATCCGCGACAGGTACTCGATATCGATATCGGTGCTGTAGAAATCCTTGGTTGCCTGCTTGTCATCGACCAATGCGCGACTGTAGCCGGTGCCGATCGGATCAATGAAAACCAGATCGGTGAAGCCGAGCCAGGTATCCGGATTATCGTGCAACGTCGGATCGGCCGAAGGCGAATCACCCTCGACGCCAAACTTTACTTTCTTCGGTCCAATCGCACCAAGATTCAAATAAACCGAGGAAGCACCGGGCCCGCCATTCAGCGCGAACGTCACGGGACGGTTCGCGCCACCCATGGTGTAGGCGGTGTAGACCACTTCGCCGGTGGTCTTGCCTTTGCTGTCACGCACCGGCAGGGCACCAATGCTGACCGTGTATTTCAGCGTGTTGCCATCCACTGCGGTGGTTTGTGTGACCTTGGCTTCGGCCGGCAAGGGCGGCAGATTGAACTCCTGCTTGGCAGGCGCATCGCCCTCGGTTTTCGATGCATCGGCGGCAGCCTGCGGCGCGTAGGCGCAAAAGAAGGCAAGCGCGGCGAACACGGCACTCTGCGTGAAAAATCGCATGGCGAGATCCTTGCAACGACAATCCACCAGCCTAGTCCACGCGCGTATCAGCGAAGCGTGCCAGAAGCCATGCGCGCAGCCGCTGACGCGTCACACGTGCTCCAAGGGTGGCAAATGGCCCTCGGCCTCTGCCGCGAGCGGATACGACCCGCTACAATCCGGGGCTTTAGCGCGATCATCGTTGCGTATCCGCACACTTGTCGAATTCAAGGAAGTCCGCATGTCCACGTCCGAGCAAAGCTGGTTCACCGAAGCCCACGAATCCTCAGGCTCCTCCATCGGCTTTCGCACCCATGCGCGCCTGCACGCCGAACAGAGCCCGGTCCAGTCGATCGAGAACTACGATTCGACCGACTGGGGCAAGCTCATGGTCATCGATGGCTGCATGATGTTGACCACACGCGACAATTTCTTCTACCACGAGATGATGTCGCATCCGGCGCTGTTCACGCATCCACGCGCACGCCGGGTGGTCATCATCGGCGGCGGCGATTGCGGCACCTTGCGCGAAGTGCTGCGTCATGAAGTCGTCGAGTCCGCAGTACAAGTCGAAATTGACGAGCGTGTGACGCGCTTGGCCGAGGAATACTTTCCTGAGCTGTGCGAAGCGAACAACGATCCGCGCGCGCAATTGATCTTCGACGACGGTATCAAGTACATGGCCGATTGCGAACCCGATTCGATCGATGTCGTCATCGTCGATTCGACCGATCCGGTTGGCCCGGCCGAAGGTTTGTTCAATGCCGCGTTTTATACGAGCTGCTTCAAAGCGCTGCGCAGTGGCGGTATCTTCGTTCAGCAGAGTGAATCTCCGATCGCTCATCTGAGCTTGATCAAATCGATGCGCTCGGCAATGCGCACCGCGGGCTTTCAAGCGGTGCGCACGCTGACCTTTCCGCAGCCGTGCTACCCAACCGGCTGGTGGAGTGCCACGCTGGCGCGAAAGGGTGCAGATCTTTCCGATTTCCGTGAGCGCGGTGCCCAGACCAAGCAGTTTGCGACGCGCTACTACAACGCCGAGATCCACAAGGCCGCATTGACATTGCCACAGTTCATGCGCGAAGAACTCGGCGAGTAGACGGCGTTCAACGATGAGCGGGCGTCGCTGGCTGATTCTTCTGCTCGCCACGGCGCCAGTGGCAGCGGTTGCGCAATCCTGGCCAACGGCAAATTTTCGCCACACGATTCCGTTCAGCGGGCTCGACCAGCCCACCCAGATTCGCTTCGCCCACGATGG
>JBBSVJ010000212.1:0-5977 GCA_038233665.1 Lysobacterales bacterium | reverse complement strand
CGCTCGCGCTGGCCAACCATCGCGGAGCTCGATGCCTTGCGCCTGGAGGCGATCCTGACCGATGGCGTCGCCAGGCCGCGGATTGCCGCGCAATCTCCCGCGCTGCTCAAGGACGGTTTGCACTATGAGGAGCGCATCATGAGCGGGCTGCTGGCCACTCGAGAAAACAACTGGCACGACCTGTTTAATGCGCTGGTCTGGTTGCGATATCCGCGCATCAAACACGCGCTCAACGTCGCGCAGTGCCGGGATATTGCTCGTATCGGACGCCGTGAGCGCACGCGTGCGCAATGCGCGATGACGCATTTTGATGAAGCGGGCGCGATTGTGCTGTGCAGCGATACTGATCTCATCGCGCGCTGGGATCGTCACGACTGGGAGGGACTTTTCTGGGATCAGGGATCAGCGTGGGATTCGCGCATCGCCGTGCAGGTGTTTGGTCACGCCATTCTCGAGCTGGCCTTGCAACCGCAGCGTCTGCTGGTGGCCAAATGCATTGTCTTGATGACCGATCAGGAAACGGTCCAACGATTGCAAACGGATGCCGCGTCGGTGCGCGGCCTGATCGATTCGCGCGTGGCGCATCTGATCAGTGGCGGAACTGAGTTTGCCGATCCACAAAACCTTCGGCCGCTGCCGTTATCCGGCGTGCCGGGTTGGCATGCCGACGCAATGAATCCGCGTTTTTTTGTTGAGACGCCTTGCTTCCGACCGTTGCGTCCGGGTCGTCGCTATCCGCCTGTTGCGGTGCTTTGACTGCGCTGCAGTTCCCAAGCTCTTGCGCCGTTGGTTGAAGAGGTGAAGAACGACGCCGCAAGCAAAATGCGCGCAAGAAGGCGACACGCCACCAACGGCGGCTGTAAGCGAGGCCTTTCGCCTGATATTTTTCCTTCCCATCAAGGTAAATCATGGTGGCAGCTGCTCCTTGCGACAATTTCCGCCACCGACGAAAAGCCTGCGATTTACTGATCAGCGGGAACTTTTTGCCTTCCCGTGGGGTACATTGCGGGTCGCTCGCAATCCTTGACCGTTGATGGATCCGGACTCTTGCCCCGGTGAGTATCGATGCGCCGGGATTGTCGCGATGAATGATCGTACCTTCCGTTTCGGCGGCGTCTGCATGAATCGAGATATCAGGGTGATTCGAACATGATAGAAACCCAAGCTCTGGGAAAACGCTACGGTGATCTGGTCGCCGTCGACGCCATCACCTTCAAGGTGGAACCCGGTCAGGTGCTCGGCTTCCTCGGCCCAAATGGTGCCGGCAAGTCGACCACGATGAAGATGATCGCGGGCTTTCTCGCGCCGACTTCCGGCAGCGCGAAAGTTTGCGGCTTTGATGTCGAAACACAGCCGATCGAAGCCAAGCGGGTTGTCGGCTATTTGCCGGAAGGCGCGCCAAGCTACGGGGAAATGAGCGTGCGCCAGTTCCTCGGTTTTATCGCCGATGTGCGAAAAATTCCCGGCAATCTGCGCAACAAGCGCTTTGAAGATGCGGTCGATCGACTCAATCTTGAAGGCGTGCTTGAGCAGCCGATCGAAACCCTGTCGAAAGGTTTCAAGCGCCGTGTAGGCTTGGCCCAGGCGATTCTGCATGATCCCAGGGTATTGATCCTCGATGAGCCGACCGATGGCCTCGATCCCAACCAGAAGCACGAGGTGCGCACGCTGATCAATGCGATGGCGCGGGACAAGACCATCATCGTCTCGACCCATGTGCTTGAAGAAGTCCACGCCGTTTGCAGCCGCGCGATCATCATTGCCAAGGGTCGCGTGCTCGCCGATGCGACTCCGGCCGAACTCGAAGCGCGCTCGCGCTACTACCAGGCGGTTTCGCTGAGTGCGGCCGATACCAAGGCAGCCAAGGAAGCGTTGTCGCGCGTCGCCGACGTCGCCGCAATTGAAGTCGATGCCCAGGATGGCCGGATTACCGCCTTTCCGAAGCCGGGCAAGCAGATCTTTGTTGCCGTCAACGAAGCACTTCAGGAGCGCAACGTCGTCTTTCGCGAGATTGCTCTCGAAGGCGGTCGGCTTGATGAGGTGTTTCGCACAATCACTCAAGGCAGGCCACAGGAGGCGCAGGCATGAGCGCGATCAGCACCGTTTGCAAGCGCGAACTGAGCAGCTATTTTGCGACCCCGGTTGCTTACGTGTTTATTGTTATCTTCCTCGTTCTGTCGAGCGCATTTACTTTCTATCTCGGCAACTTCTACGAGCGCGGCCAGGCGGATCTGCTGCCGTTTTTCAGTTTTCTTCCCTGGCTCTATCTGTTCCTGGTGCCCGCCGTGTCGATGCGCCTGTGGTCGGAAGAGCGCAAAAGCGGCACGATCGAATTGCTGCTGACCTTGCCGATCACCATGTGGCAGGCGGTGATGGGCAAATTCCTTGCCGCTTGGGTGTTCATCGGTATCGCCCTCGCGCTGACGTTCCCGCTGTGGATCACGGTCAACTATCTCGGTGATCCGGACAATGGCGTGATTTTCGCCAGTTATCTCGGCGCCTGGCTGATGTCCGGCGCATTCCTGGCCATCGGTTCGTGCATTTCTGCGGCGACGCGCAATCAGGTGGTCGCCTTCATTCTCACCGTGGTGGTGTGTTTCCTGTTGGTCATGGCGGGCTTTCCGCTGGTGCTTGATGCGTTTCGTTCGTGGGCACCACAGGTGCTTGTCGATGCGATTGCCAGTTTGAGTTTCCTCACCCATTTCGCCTCGATCAGCAAAGGCGTGATCGATCTGCGCGACCTGCTGTATTTCGTCCTCATGATCGGCTTCTGGTTGTATGCCAGTGCGATCGTGATCGATCTGAAAAAAGCAGACTGAGGAAGACTGACCATGACATCCAATCGCAAGACTCTTTCCGGCGGCGCTCTGCTCATTCTGGTCGTGCTGTTCATCGGCCTGATGCTCCTCGTCAACGTGCTGTTCCGTGGCGCGCGCGTCGATCTGACCCAGAACAACCTCTACACCTTGTCCAGTGGCACCAAGGAAATCCTGTCCAAGCTCGACGAGCCGATCAATCTGTATTTGTTTTATTCGGACAAGGGCACGCAGAATCTGCCACAGCTGCGTACCTACGCAACCCGCGTTCGCGAAATGCTCGAGGAAATGGCCTCACGCTCAAATGGAAACATCCATCTCGAAGTGATCGATCCGCTGCCGTTTTCAGAGGATGAGGATCGCGCGAGCGGGTACGGTTTGCAGGCGGTCCCGGTAACCGCCGGCGGCGACAAGATTTTCCTCGGTCTGGCGGGTACCAATTCGACTAGTGGGCAATCGGTGATTCCGTTTTTCCAGCCGGACAAGGAAGCGTTTCTCGAATACGATGTGGCCAAGCTGATCCATGAATTGGCAACGCCGAAGAAACCCGTCGTCGCGCTGGTTTCAAGCTTGCCGATGGGTGTGGGTTTCGATCCGGCGACACGTCAGATGCGCGATCCTTGGGCGATCCAGCAACAGCTTTCACAGTCCTTCGATGTGCGCGAGTTGAATGCGGGCGGTATCAAGTCGATCGGTGCCGATGTCAGCGTGCTGGTGCTCGTGCATCCGAAGGAGCTTTCCGAGGAGGCCCAATACGCGATCGATCAGTTCGTTCTGCGCGGCGGTCATCTGCTGGTCTTCGTCGATCCCGATGCCGAGCTCGATACCAGTGGTGCTGATCCGCAGAATCCACAGGCGGCCATGTTCGCGGATCATTCCTCGGATCTGCCCAAACTTTTCAAGGCCTGGGGTATCGACTACGACCCCACGAATATTGTCCTTGATCGTGCCCGCGCAGTGACGGTGAGCATGGGGCAGGATCGCGCGCCGGTGCCTCATCCAGGAATCATCGGCTTGCTCGCAGCCGATCTCAACCACGATGACGTGGTCACCGCCAATCTCGATTCAATCAATGTATCCAGCACGGGATATTTCGGCTTGGCCAAGGATGCGACGAGCAAGCTTGTGCCGTTGATGCAGAGTTCGGGCGATGCCATGACCACGCCGGTCAGTCGTCTGAAAATGCTGCCTGATCCCAGCGCCTTGTTGCAGGATTTCAAACCAAGCGGTGAGCGCTACGTGATTGCCGGTCGTGTTGAGGGGAAGTTCAAAAGTGCATTCCCTGAGCGCACTGAGGCAGGTCATTTGGCCGAGTCGAAGGAGCCCGGGCAAATCGTGCTGGTCGCCGACACCGACATCCTCGGCGATCGACTTTGGGTGCAAGTGCAGAACTTCCTCGGTCAGAAGCTCATGAACGCATTCGCCAACAATGGAGATTTCGTCCTCAATACCATCGACAACCTGACCGGTTCCTCGGCACTGATTTCGATTCGTGGTAGAGCCACCTCGCAGCGTCCATTCACCACCGTCGAAGCACTCAAGCGCAGCGCCGACGATCGCTTCCGCGCCAAGGAGCAGGAGCTGCAAAGCGAACTCAAGGAAACCGAGCAGAAACTGGCCCAGTTGCAAAGCGCCAAGACTACCGATCAGGCGATGATCCTGTCGCCAGAGCAGAAATCCGAGCTGGACAAGTTCGTCAAGCGCAAGGCCGAGATCCGCAAGGAGCTTCGCGATGTGCGCCGCTCGCTAGATGCCGAAATTGAATCGCTGGGCAGTCGTTTGAAATTCCTCAATATCGTGCTGGTGCCGTTGCTGGTGACCTTGATCGCAATCGGATTTGCCGTTTGGCAGGTGCGTCGACGCAAGTCATCTTGAGCCCAAGGGAGAAAACATCATGGTGAATCAGAAGAACCTCATCGGGCTCGGCGTCGCAACGCTGGCGATTCTCGCGATTGCGTTTGCGATCCAGCACTCGCGCAAACCGGTGAGTGATTTCAGTGAGCAGGCCGGTCCTCTGGTTGTCGATATCGGCGATCACATCAACGCGATCAGTCGCTTTGTGGTCACCTCGGCCAACAAGAAGGTCGACGTCACATTGGAGAACAAGGAGGGATTATGGAGTGTTGCTGAGAAGGGCGGTTATCCGGCCGATCTCGGCAAGCTGCGTGAATACCTGCTCAAGGTGGCTGAGGCCAAATTGATCGAGAAGAAAACCGCAAAAGCCGATCGTTACGCCGATCTCGGGGTTTCCGATATCAGTGACGCGAAGGCGAAGGGTACTCAGGTCACCATCAATGGCTTGGCGTCGCCGGTCAGTTTCATCACCGGCATCTTCAACGCTCAGGGCGGCGGTACCTTTATTCGAAGAACTGCGGACAAACAGACCTGGCTGGCGTCGGGGAACCTGATCCCTGAGAAAGATCCAGCCCAATGGTTGCGCAAGGACTTGGCGAATATCCCATCCGATCGTGTTGCATCGGTGACAATTACCCACGCGGATGGCAAGACCTTGCGCGTGTTCAAGGACAAGCCGTCGGCTGCGCACTACACCATTGCCGATCTGCCGAAAGGGCGTGAGCCGAGTTCGGAATTCGCAGCCGACGGTCTGGCTTCGGTGCTCGCCGATCTGAAAATTGATGATGTTGCTTCGAGCAACGAGATACCGGCGCCTGACAAGGTCACCGCGATTCGCTACGCCACATTCGATGGCCTCATCGTCGACGCGGACGCCTGGAAGGTTGGCGACAAGCACTACATCAGCATGCGTGCATCAGAGGATACGGATCTGGCGCAGAAGTTCGTTGATGCCGAAATGGTCAAGAGTCTTGCTGCCACAGCGGACAAGAGCAACGTGCCAGCCGAAGCATCCACTACCGATGATGCCGATGCAGACGCAAGCAAGACTCCGGCAACGGCTGATGCGAAACCGACGCCAACCCCGGCCGAAAATCGGGATCAGCGACTGGCAGCGATCGCCTCGGAAGTCGGCATGCTCAACGCCGCGTTCACTGGCTGGAGTTTTGTCCTGCCGGGTTTCAAGATCGGCAATATCGACAAGAGCATGGAAGAGCTGCTCAAACCGCTTGAAACAAAACCCGCGAAAACCAAGCCGACAGCGAAAAACTGAAACGTCCCTGTAGGAGCCCCACCAGGGGCGAGCT
>JBBSVJ010000211.1:0-5989 GCA_038233665.1 Lysobacterales bacterium | reverse complement strand
TGCGCCAGTCTGGATATTTGGCAAACATGGCTTTCTGACCAACAGATAACTTGTCGCCATAATCCTTGTAGTTCTTCGCTGTAATGGTGAAGACCGGCTTGTCGGCAGAAAATGGATCCGGGTGATGCATGCCGACCTTGTAGCCTGCAGGCGGCTGGGTGATGCCGCCGGTCCAAGCCGGAATGCTGCCATCAGCGTTGCCTGCGCGCATGGCGCCGAGCGGCGTCAAGTCAGTACCGGTAACGCCAAGTTTCTTGGCCTCCTCGGCGCTGACCTTGGCCATCGCCACGTTGGCCAGCATGGCCGTCGCAATGACAGTCGCGAGTGCTGCTTTTTTGATCAGTGTCATGTGGCGTCCTCTCAGAACGAATAGCGGGCCGCAACCTGCAAGAAGTCGCGGTCGCGGATCAGGTTGTACGAACCGGCACCAAAGAAGTTGGTGTAGGCGATATCGAAAATCCACTTGCTCAGGTAGTTGGCTTCCGCTCCGATCGAGATCGACTTGCGATCTTCGACAAAGCTGCCGCCAGGACCCGGCGTGTTGCCGTTGACGTCGTGATAAAACGCGATTCGAGGCGCCAGACTGACTGCGGTGCCGAAGACGTTTTCATAGGTCGCCTTCGCGGCGAGACGATAGCCCCAAGAGAAACGAGTCGCGAAACCATCACGTTGAGTGATCGGGTTGCGTCCGACGCCCGTATTGACATCACCGCCGCCGCCGGTATCAGTGCCGTCGCCGTTGAAGCGCAGATTGCCGGGCAAGTCGACATCGTTGAATCCGATCTCACCGACCAAGGCGAGCTGATCGGAGCGCATCCAGTTGCCAGGGCCGAACACCTTGGTGGCAGTGAATTGCAACTGCGTGCTCTTGTGCCGCTCGTAACCTGGGATTTCCTCACCCGGCGCGTACTGGCCGAGCTGGCTATTGAAGCGCAGATAAGGCGCAGGAATGGCCCCGTTCAACGGTGACAGTCCGGCAAACAGCAACTCAACATCATCTACCTGGAACGGCTGATTCGGTCGGTAGCTTAGTTCGCCCTGAAGTGCGACTCCGGTGGCTTCAAGCAAGGTATTGAAGCTGAGACCGAACAGATGGATGTTCTCCGGGTATTCGGTGAAGAACGAACCCGAGGTCGGCGATGCGTTGGTCACCGCAACGCCACTGATCAGCGGAACGCGGCTGTGGTAGTTCATCGCGTAGAAACCGAACTCGGTGTTGTTGAGGTTCTCGGCGAGATAGCGCAACGCAAAACCACCTTGACCTGAGTCCTTCGCCAGCCGCGTATTGCTTCGCGGGAATGACGCGCTGCAGCCGGCAGCAACGAGAGACGGTGGCAGGCCATTGTCGCTGGCGGCGAAGTTGCCCTGACGGCAAACCTCGTCGTACAGATCCGGATTGATTACCGGCTGAGGCACCGTGCCGAAGTTGAGCATCACGTACTCGCCGCCGATGACGGCGAAGTCATTGGTGGAGAAGAACGTGCCAACCGGATCTGGATCGGTTTTCTGGAAATCGAGCAGGTAAAACGCCTCACCGGAGAAGTTGTCGGTGAAGTTGTACGAGCCCCAGAGCATGTTGACCGGCAGGAAAGCCTGCTTGAGCTCGGAGCCGGCAACGCGCAGCTTGGAAACATCAACCGGGTTGATCGAGTTGATACCACCCTGGATAAACGTGCTCTCACCCCAGCTGACCACCTGACGTCCGAAGCGCACCGAGGCCTGACGGCCACCCACCTCGAAGTTGTGATAGATGAAGGCATCGAGAATGCGCGACTGCGTACCGACGCGGGACTTGGCGGCGTCAGAAAGATCGTCACGATTATTGTTCTCGAAATCATAGAAACCCGTGGCGCGGATGAATCCACCCCAGTCCGGTCCGTAGCGCATGCTGACTTCTACAACCGCGTTGACTGCATTGGAGATCGGTGACCATTTCTCATAGGCCAGATCGCCGTCATCACCGTTGACCGAGTAGCGGCCCGGCGCATTGCGCTGAGCTGGACTGCCGAGTCCCAGCGCGCTGACCAGCGGATTGAACTGCGCCTTGCCGATCAGGTCGGCTGAAGGATCCTGAGTGCGCCAGCCGATGCCATAACCGATGGTCGAATTGACGGTACCGTTGAATCCGTCCTGATTGCCGAACTCGAATGCCTGAGCCTGGCTGGCGAACCCGGCCAAGGCCAAGGACAGCGATAGTGAAAGTGTCGACAGGGCCGGTCGGCGCAAGCGCGAACCGGTCTGGATGGTGTTGCAAGACTTCATGGTGAACTCCAGTGCCGGTGAGTTATTGCGTGCGGATGACGGAAGGATTGCTGATCTGGACCGCGGTTCCCTTTGACACAAGGAAGCTGGCCATCTCACCCTGCATTTCCGCCGTGACCGCCGCCGAAGCCGCCGGGCTCAGCAACGAGCCGTGATCGCCCGCGGTGAATCGGACCGCGCCACGGATTCCGCTCGCCGATTGCGTCGATTGCGTGATTGAGCTGAGTCCGAGGATGCGAATCAAAGGCTCGGTACCCGATAGCGGCGCGCCGACCACTGAGTTCGGGATGACCTGATCGGGCAGCGAATCCGCGCTGCCCACCACTTCCTGCAGCAACAAGGACTTCGACGCGAGCAGGCTGTTGTTGGCCGGCAGCGCCCAGTTGATCGGATCAGCGGAATCAATCACGGTCTGCGCGGCACCGAAGAATGCGCTGTAGTCAGGCGTCCCAGGCGAAAGCCCGAGCTGGGCAAGACCTGCGCGGATACGCGGTCCGAATGTCGGCGAGGCTTCGAGCAGATTGGCGATTCCGCCACCAGGAACGTTGAGCAGCGCGATCTTTGTATCCGGCTGCACGCCCATGTAAACCGTGCCGATGATGCCGCCGAGTGATTGACCGACGAAGCTGATCTGCGAGGCGTCAAAATCCGTACCGCTGCCGCTGTAACGCGCCGAGGGAATATCACGCGCCAGCACCAGTAGATCGGCGACTGCCTGACGGATGTTGTCACGCGAGGTCAGCAAGCTCGGCAAGTTGATGAAATAGCTGCCGGACGGATCAGGCACGCCATCCGGGCCCGAGGCGCCGCTGACATTGTCGGTGAGATCGAGATTGAACGTGCGCTCACGAGCGCCGAGCGCGGCGAATGCCGGATTGGCCGCATTGAGCGGACTCTGCGCGCTGGTGATTCCATGCAACGGAGCATCGATCGCGATGACGGCAAAACCCTGTGACGCAAGCGTTCCGGCAACCGCGAACATGTCAGTGCGATCACGCGTGATGCCGTGCTGGAAGATCACGATTGGCCAGCCAGCTGGGGGCTTGGTCTTGCCCGAGCTCGCGTTCGGTACCGTCAGCAATAGCGGAACACGCTGGGTGGACTTGGCCACTGGCAGCGGATTGGCGAAGGTCACAAAAGTCGAACGCGGATCAAGCACACCGGCGAACGGCGGCACATAGGCACCCGGAGCGGCGCGCCAGAATCCGGTCAATGGAGCGGTTGGTGCATCGGCACTCGGCGAATCCAGGTAATACGGCAGATCGATGGCACCGACGTACACATTGGCGATCGGCGGCAGCGCGGGGTTGATTTGCGAGAGATTGAGGCCGGTCGGCACGATCAACGTCGAGGTTGCAGGAATCTGCGCGGTACGAGCCTGTACAGCGCCGAGTACCGGAGTAATGCTCTGTGTCGTAGCAACCCAGGAAAGGACAATCTTGCTCCGGGTGATACCGGCAGCGGCAGCGGCGCCTTCTTGCGAATTGGTCAACTGGCGCAGCGGCTCGAGCGCGCAGGCTGAAGCACTTGGCAGCAGCGGATCGGTAGACACGCCGCCCGTGCAAAGCGGACTCGTGCGCTGGGTCAGGAAATAGGTCTGATCCGGCGTCGCATTGTTGCCGGCAGCGTCGCTGATGCCATCGGTCAAGACGACCAGGTACGACGCAAGCTGCTGCAAGGGCTTGGTTGGAACGATGGCCAGAGTGCGGCCCGTGCTGTCGGAGCTGGCCAATGCTACGACGTAATCTGCATTGGGCACGAGCTCGCGGGTCACGCCGGTGACGCCGCCGCCTGGACCGCTCAGGGTCACCTGAAAGACGCGAACCGTTGAACCCGCAACGACGCTGCCGGGGCTCGGCGGGGCGGAGAACGTGGTTGACCACGGAGCGACCGTGCTGAAGCCGTCGAGCGCATTCATGGCCACTTTCGGATCACCGAAGTTGGCCGGGTCGGCGACCGGAATATTCAGCGTCAAATCTGTCGTGCCTGAAAGCAGCAGATTGGTCGGAAATGGCACTACGCCAGTAGAAGGGCTGAACCTCGCGGTGATGATCGCGGTGACCGGCGAGCCATCGTTATTGGTCGGCGGAGTGGTATCAACCGCTCGGGGACTATTGCTACCACCGCCGCAAGCGGCGAGGAGCAAGGACGGCAGAAGCGCTGCCGCGATCAATCGGACCTGCATTTGTATCCCCTTCTCATGGAATTTCATCAACCTCATCTTAGGCCGTTCAAACGCTCGTTTGCAACGTCCGCTTAACAGAAAATCACGTGTTACAACAATATGTTGCGTCGCACCATACGCCGGGGGATGGTGAACTCGTCAGTACTCACAGCGGGTCTGCTGCTTTCCAGGTGTCTGCGGTGGGCTGAAAAGCGCGCGGCGCCCAACCGAGGTCGCGTTTTGCATCCTCATCGTGAGCAATCAAATCCGAGCACAAGCGGGTTACCGCAGCGCGTCCGATATGACGCCAATGCGGATTCATATGGACGAGGCCGAGCAATCGGCGGGCGGTAAACAGAGGCACCGGGATTGGCAAAATCGGCCCGGGCAAGGATCGGCGCACGCGATCAAGCATGCTGGAGACGCTCAGGCGCTCACCGCCGCCGAGATCGAAACTGCGGCGACTCGCCGCATCACGCCCAATCGCCGCGACGCAAGCAGACGCCAGATCATCGACATGCACCGGTTGGCGCAAGCCCGTGGCGGCGATCAGATGAGGAAAAACCCGCCAGCGCGAGCCCATGCGCGCCAAACGGGTCAGGCTACGGTCCTGGCCACCGCCATAGATCAAGGTGGGTCTGAACAAGGTCCATTTGAGGCCGGCCAAGCTGGCCGCCTCGATCAGTTCACTTTCGGCACGACGCAAGGTGCGCGACAACGCTTGCTCAGCCGGGTCTTCCGAGTTGCGTTTGGTTTCCGCGCTCATCGAACCAAAGGCGACCACGCGCGGCCGATTGGCCAGCGAAGTCTTGGCAAGCCATTCGGCAAAACCGTTCAAGGGACCCAGACTGAAGATCACATCCGGCGCTGACAGGGTCGGCATCGCTGCGAAAACATCGCCAACGATCCAGCTCAGATTGGGCCGGGTTGTTGATCTCGGCACGCGACTCAATGCAGTCACTTGATGACCGCGATCGAGCAGCCTCGGGATCAGCGCACGCCCAATCTGACCACTTGCCCCAATGACCAAGGTGCGCGTCATGGCGGGACATCCACCCTGGCGCTGCTATCCGCGAGACGCAATCGCTGCCGACGCGCTTGCCGTCATCGCGGCATTGATCGGCAGACTGATGATGATGCTGGTTCCGCTATCGGCGGCAGTGCGCACATTGATCGAGCCACCATGTGACTTGATGATTCCGTGAGCGATGCTGAGACCCAATCCAAGCGACTGGCTACGCGTTGAAAAGTAAGGCTCGAAAATTTCCGGCAGCACATCGTCGGCAATGCCCCGGCCTGAATCGGCGATACGTATCTCGACATTGCGCGTACCGCCCGCGCGAGTCGTCACCGATATACGCCCACGATCGATAATCGCTTCACCCGCGTTCTCGAAAATCCGCACAAATGCACGGCAGATTTGTGCCGGCATGCAGGTCACGGCAGGCAAGTCGGCAAACTCCCGTTCGATCACAATGCGCTCGCCCCAGATTGGAGCAAGCAGGCTCAGTGCGGTATCGAGCGTCGCATTGATGTCGGTTGAATCGAGACCCTCGGCGTCCG
>JBBSVJ010000210.1:0-6010 GCA_038233665.1 Lysobacterales bacterium | reverse complement strand
GACACCGAGCTGTGGCAGCGACGCTTTGGTGCCCAATGCTTTCTCTCTCGCCTGCGCGTGAAAGATCGGTGCATGCGCGAGCGTTTTGGCCCGTTCGAGTTTGAGTTGGGTTTGCACATTGCGGACAACGCGCTGCACTTTCCTGTGCGACGCGGTTGGCTGCTTGGCATCCCGCTGCCGCTGTGGCTGCTGCCCCGCAGTGAGGCGCGCGAATATGTCGAGGATGACCGCTTTCACTTCGATGTTGCCCTTGATGCGCCTCTCGGCATCGGGCGGCTGGTGCGTTACCGTGGTTGGCTGGCCTGAGAAATCCAGCATCCTTCTCAGGCCCGTTCCGCGAGGAAAAAATCTTGAAACGTGTGCGAGCGACTTCAGTCGTGACGCGTTTCTGATGGCTTGAAACAAAAGCGTCGCGACTCTAGTCGCTCCCACCGTATCGAGTGCCGTGGATTAGTGACTCGCTCCGGTTAGTCCGATATTGGACTTTCGGCGCGCGCGCTCTGCGACGATAATCGCGCACGGCTCGATGAGCTTTCGGCCGGTTCAGCAAAATAGGGGAAAATCCATCGACACCAACGACCGCAAAATAGACGCATTGCGCGCACGGATTCCGTCGTTCGTTTGCATCGTGGGTTGCCACGATTGCTGCGGTCCGGTGACTGCTTCGTCCGAAGAAATGGCCAGGCTACCGGTCAAAACCGAGGCCGAGCACGAGGCGGCTCTCGCAGAGCTGAGTTGCCCCCATCTGGGCGCCCAAGGTTGCGAAGTCTATGCCGAGCGTCCGTTGATCTGCCGCCTCTTTGGCACCACGCCACGGATGCTGTGTCCCAACGGTCAACGCCCGAAATACATGATCGATCCGCGCACTGAAGATGAGATTCACCAGTTTCTGGCGACTACCCGGCAGGTGTTGGTGTAACGAAACTCAAGTTCGCGCGCCACCGGAAATCTTTTGCTGACTCGTGTTGCCTTCCCTCACCTCAAAACAACCGAGCGGAGCGTCGAGTCTGTTGAAGCCAAAATCGGTGCGCCAGCGTCGCCTCGCCGATGCACGATCAGCCCGATTTGAACTTCCCGAGTCGCTTTGCGTTTGCGATCGCTGTTCGATGTATGGGTGCGAGGCCCTTGGCGACGATGGAGGTGGCGGCGCTCTGCATTTTTCTGGAGATGCTTGCCGTCGATGACTGGGATCCAGCCTGCGGAAACATGAAGCTACCCAACATCGATGCCGCGATCGAGTGATTGGCGCGGAGGGTCTCATTGGCCATTGCGATCCAAGCCTGGGAGAACGCGGCCTGCTTCTCCGCGATCATCTTGTTGATCTCGCGCCGATCTTCTTTACCGGGAGCTGGACCGGCAAGCGCCATGCGCGTCAGCCGATGAGCGACGACCTGGGGAACCGCAAACGCGAGTTCCGCTGACTTCGCCGCTATTGAGTTCGAAGCTTTAGGCTTTTTTCCAAGCATTTAATTGTTCTCTGATGGGATGAAGGATTAGGCGCTGACGACGGACTGCACTCGACTGTCGTCGAAGTATCAGAACTCTCGCCTGGCGACGCTTGGTCCAAGCATGATCCTCGACGCGGCGCGTGCAAGCGAGTTCGACACTGATATTTTCCTCGCGGAGGCGCACTGATCGGCGTCCAAAGTTCGCAAGAATGCTAGCGCCGATATCGTGCGCGGCTAGCTACGAGCCGCGCAAAATCTGCCGAGTTGCGCTGATAAAATTGGCCATAAAAAAGCCTCGACCTTCACGCTCTCACTCAGAGCGAAAGGTCGAGGATGACGTTTGCCGCAGTTCCAGCTAATCAGTCAGATCTAAGTGAACAACGCGATCAAAATGATGATTGGAATCGGAATGCCGATGAAGAAAAGAAGTAAGGAACGCATAGTGCCTCCGGGTTGATTAGCGGTAGGTCCGCGTGGATGTCCAGACAAGTTTGTCGCGATTACGGCCACCAAAGATTGCGGCGACACTCGCGCAGAATGCGCCGAGCATCAGTGACACAAACAGCCAGAGCGACGCGTGTGCCGATACCTTGCGCGCATCGTCGGCGGCTTGCAGTGCCGATGCCTTGGCCGTCTCTATCGACTGCTTCATGTTGGTGAAAGCGGTATCGACGCGCTGCTCGGCTTCAGACTGGTTAAGATCCGTTGCATTGGCAATGACTTGGCCCAGATAAGCCTTGTCGTCCTGAGGCAGCGAGCCATTGGCCAAGCCGTTCGCGAATATCCTCGCAGCTTCAACGCGCTTGGCAGCCGTCGAGCGTTGCGGATTTGTGGTCACAGCCGCTTCTCCTGGCAGCCCTTCGTCAACCGACATGGCCGGCGCACGCGCTGCGTCGTTGCTACGGAATAGCGTATCGACGAAGTAGCTCGATGCGTCTGACTTTCCATCCGACACTTTCGACGCCATCGCAGTTGCGCTGCTACCGACAGCTTCCACGGCCGCGCCGGCCACGGAAGCGCCACCGCTGACGATGGCCGCCACCGAACTGGCAAGAAATGCAACAACAACCAATGACGCGACTGCCCAGCTGAGAAAGCCGTGCGCGGTATCGCGAAAGTAGACTTCGTCATCGTGCACGCCGGCCCACTTGCTGCGCAGGCGTCCCGCCAGATAGCCGCCCATACCCGATGCGGCAATCTGCGTGAAGGCAAGCCACACAATGGTCGCTATGCCCAACGCCTTCGCGCTGCTTCCGCCGTCCATCCACGGCGATACCGAGGAAAGGCCGAGACCAAATCCAAGAATCACCAGCACGTAGGACAACGCCGCAGCGCCCGTTGCCCCGGCAAAAATCGCGGGCCAACTGACCCCTGATGCGGAATCATCGAGTGCCCCTGTTTCGACGACTCGTTCTGTCACGTTGGTTTGCATCGTTTTCTCCCCGTTGATAGAAATGAGATAGATAAGAGTCCAGAGCATGGCGTTAAAAACGCTGCGACCGCAGATATCAGTGAAGCGAAATCAACTTTCAAATCTGTTGTCGGCGACCCTGGACAGTCACACAAAGTTACGATATGCATGCCGACGAATGGCTGAACGAGCAAGGTAAGCGTTATCCAGAGTTCAGCGAAAGAGCAGCATTGCGCGAAAAATCCGAAGCAGGGTTTTTATATCGCAGGCGCGCTTGCCGACTCCGTGGTTACGGCAAATCAGGGCTTGTTTGATGAAGTTTGCGGATCCAGCGGAATGCCTGCGGTCTAGCGGCGCACTATGCGTGGCTCTCTCGCTGCATACCCAACTGACCAGTTTCGAATCAGCGTTCGGACGAATGTTGAGAGCAGCGTCAAACTGAAATTTCAAAAAGTAAAAGGATTGCAGTCGCGTAATCGTCTTTGGTGCTATGGAATACAGGCTATTGCGCGATCCACACTCTCAGCCGACAGAAGGCGCGCATCGCGACAACCCTTGCAAGCTGATGGTGTTTCGATCGACCTAGCGCGTCTGACCACTTGCCATGAGCTGGCCGACAACGCGGAAACGCCGGGAATTACCCGGCGTTTCATTCAGTGACTTGGCAGCAAGCAACCGGCCGACCAAATAGTCATTGGACATCGGTCGTGACACCAAGTCCGGCGTCCGAGACGGTCGACTTGGTCAGGCGGCAGTATCTTTCTGTCGCGTCGAGGTGACGCCATGAATAATGGCGATACCGACCAGACACAGCACACCGACCCCAATCCACTCCAGTGGCACGTTCAGCATATTGGCCCCAACACCCAAACCAACGATTAAAATCAGATAGCCAAGCAAGTAGATCCCGAATGACATAAACGCCTCCATATACCCAGTGGGTTCGACCAGCAGACTCCCCGAACAGGCCGAATATCCGTCCATTGATACGGGTCTATAAGCCAACGTTAGGTGAATCAGCGGCGTTGGTTCGATAAACCTAGTCATTAGTGGCCTTGAACGATGAAAGCTTTGGCTGCCATGAAGGTCAGCGCAAAGTCGCTGACTTATCACTATCAAACACGGTTGTCGTGAATCGCGCGAGTCTGATTGCGCTTCGCGGCAATCGAGCTTCCCGATCGTTGAAGATTGCGATGATGCCCGCTCATCACCGCTTTTCTGCCAACCCCTTTATGAGCGGCATTGGACAGAATCAGCGACCCATATTTCCGTCGTCAGTTAGGAGCAGACGAGCGCCCGATCGATAGACGTTTCTGTGCAGGCCAATTCGATTCGACCTCGGGATCAGGATGAAAGTCAGCCGCGCAATTTCGCCGTAACTTCGCGGGCATTCACTCATTCTTGGCCGTGAAAGCAGGCAAATCCAGCGCACTACGCAGCGGGTCGAGTAGTGGGCCGAAGGTGTCGGCGCGGGCGGTATCGCGACGCATCGGCTGACGAACCTGAGCCGCGCTGGGTGTGGAAACACGGCGCTGATTGGAATGAAAATTCAGGCAGGCCTCTTCGAACGGCAGGTCGCAGAAAGTCAGCAGCTCGCGAATCTGGGTCTCCGGATCCTGAGTCAGGGCCTCGTAACTTTGCACGCGCACGCGGTCGGGAGCACGTGCTTGCCATGCTTCAACGGTTTGGTCGAATTGATGCCAGCATTCGGCCAAGCTGGCGAAATCGTGGGTGTATTCGTGGCCGTAGAGCAGCATGCGATAGCAGGCCAGACAGGTTTCCAGCGGATCACGCCGGACAACCACCACGCGCGCATTCGGCAGCATGGAAAGGATTGCACCGAGGTAGCGCCAATTGCCGGGCATCTTGTCGGTCATGCGCGGCCGCTCACGCCGCCAACGCTGGGTACGTTCGAGATAGGTCTGACCGAGTGCGAGCCAATCCTCTTGCGAAAATGTGTCTACCCAATTCGGATAGGCAACCTGATGCTGGCCTGAGGTATCCGACATGATTTGTGGCAAGTCTGACAATTCCAGTGTGCCGTTGACCTGCGAATGCGAGGCGAGAATCTGTTCGGTCAGCGTCGAGCCCGAGCGCGGCATGCTGACGATGAAGATGACCTCGCGGCCCGGATCATCCGGCTGTACGGCCGGAAGTTCGGCAAACGCATCGAGACCACGCAAGGTGATATTTCGGGTTTCGACCGAATCCCAGGATGAATGTTTTGCGGCCATCAAGGCATGCGCCTGAGCCAGACTGTCCAGCGCTGCGGCATGCTCGCCGAGGTGTTCCAACGCATGCGCCAGAGCGAAACCGATTGGAATGCGCTCGTCGCGATCGGTATCTGCCCGACTTAGCACAGCTCGCATACGCGCTACATCCTCCGCACCCAGTGGCATCGGCTTGATCACGGCCATTCCCCACCAAGAGGAACCACTGGCTGGATTCTGCGCGAGGATCTTGCGGTACTCGGTCACCGCTTCGGCGCTGCGGCCCTCTTGATGCAATGCCGAGGCAAGCATCGCGCGCGCGAGCTGATCCTGCGGCGCGATCTTCAAGGCCTGCTGAAGGACCACGGCGGCATGTTCGCTCCAGCCACTGGCGGTCAACACGCGACCGAAATTCAACCAGTGCCTGGCGTTCTCAGGGCCCAGCTCACAGGCTTTTCGAAAAGCCTTGAGCGCATTCTCATGATCACCCAAGGCCTCATAGCTGGCGCCCAGATAACTGAAGGTGAGGGGGTCTTGTGGACGTTGCTGCAACGACGAGATGAGAGGCTCCAGCGCGGACTGTGCGCGGCCGTTCTGAAACTCGATCATGCCGCGCAGACGCAACACTTCGGGATGCGTCGGCGCTTGCCGAGTCAGCTTGTCCATTCCGCGTGACGCATCATCCAGCCGCCGCTCGCCCATGGCCTGCTCAACCGCCGCCGCCTGCTGCGCGAGCTCGCTGGTCAAACCTTGATAACGCTGTTGAGTAGTAAACATGGCGACGGATGCTATCACCGTCGCCTTTGTTGGAAGCGTGTTCAGTCGAACAGGATTGGCCGGATCCTCCTTTCAATCGATCCGAATACTGGGGTTCAATCCATTTTCTCGGCGCGTTTCGGCGAGCGTGCAACGAGTCTCGGCCCGATGATCTTGGTCGGTTC
>JBBSVJ010000209.1:0-6028 GCA_038233665.1 Lysobacterales bacterium | reverse complement strand
TGCCTGCAGCGCCCAGCCAAACGGCCCACCTGGCCATTCACGGCGCCCCGGTCGAGGCCGAAGGCGTGGCGGTTTCAGACCACCTCGCCGCTTACGGCCGCGACCGGCCCGCCCTGCTCCAACTCATTGCCGAGACCCCGGCGCTGGGCGAAAAGCTGGACGACGATGTCGAGTTGGCCATCGAAGCCGAGCTGGAGGCCGCGTTTTCCACGGTTGAATCGGAGAACATCGGCAAGGCCGTGCGAATCGATGACGCCTCAGCGCGCTATCTGGAATTCTGCAAATCAACCGTTTCACGATCGTTCAACCTGCATGACGTGCATCTTGTCATCGACTGCGCGCACGGTGCGACCTATCAGGTTGCTCCGAAGATGTTCAGTGAACTCGGCGCAACCGTCACCGCGATTGGCAACAAGCCCGACGGGCTTAATATCAATCGGGATGTGGGTTCAACCAGTCCGAATGCACTGAGCCGTGCCGTCATTGATGCCGGTGCGGACCTCGGCATTGCTTTCGACGGTGATGGTGATCGCCTGCAGATGGTTGATGCCGATGGGCGCGTGATTGACGGCGATGAGCTGCTCTTCATTCTTGCGACCGACTGGCATGCTCAGGGGCGAATGAAAGGCCCCTTGGTCGGCACGTTGATGAGCAATTTTGGACTTGAGCAGGCCATGGCGGCGCTCAACGTACCGTTCATGCGAACCCAGGTCGGAGATCGCTACGTCATGCAGGCCCTGCGCGAGCATGCCGGTGTGCTCGGTGGAGAAACCTCGGGGCATATCTTGTGCCTGGATCGGGTTTCAACCGGTGATGCCATCGTCAGCGCCTTGCAGGTTCTGGAATCCTTGTCGCGAAGTGGTCAGAGTATCGCTGACGCGGCCAATGGCATGCACAAGGTGCCACAGACAACCGTGAATATTCGCGCCAAGGGTGGCAGGACACTCGTTGAGGATGCCGAGGTGCAGAAAGTGCTCGCCAATGTTCAGCGCGAGCTCGAAGGACAGGGACGGGTGGTCTTGCGTGCGTCGGGTACCGAACCGCTGGTTCGAGTCACGGTTGAGGCAACCGATGCCGATATCGTCGCGCGCCTGGTTGATCAGCTCGCCGATGCCGTTCGTGCAGCGCAGACGCGCGTTGCCTGAGATCTCGTGGAATAATCGAGGCTTGCGCTGATCGCGAAGGGTGACGCTTAACCGCCCACTCCTCTCGCTCCATTCTGTCGGCGCATTAAAATCAGGCCACGGAAACTCATGATGAAACACGTCCCGACGCTGGACATTTCCCGCTTCGACAGCGATCGCGAAGCGTTCGTCGCCGAGCTCGGTGCGGCTTATCGCGAGTTCGGTTTCTGCGGCATCCGTGGTCATGGAATTCCCAAGGCTGATATCGATGCGGCGTATCGGGTCTTTCAGCAATTCTTCGCATTGCCGGCCGAGGTCAAGCAGAAGTATCACCAGCCGGGGACGGGAGGCGCGCGCGGCTATACGCCGTTTGGAGTCGAGACCGCCAAGGATTCGAAACATGCCGACTTGAAAGAGTTCTGGCATATCGGCCGCGAGATTCCGCGCGATTCGAAATATGCCGATGTCATGGCACCGAATATCTGGCCAAGCGAGATCGAGGGTTTTCGCGAGCATGGGTACGGCCTGTACAAAGCGCTTGATGCGCTTGGCGCACGCGTATTGCGAGCACTCGCTCTGCATATCAATCTGCAAGAAAATTTCTTCGCGGACAAAATTCAGAGTGGAAACTCAATTTTGCGCCCGATTCACTACCCGCCGATCACCGCTGGGAATATCCCGAATGTACGTGCCGGTGCGCATGAGGACATCAATTTCATCACTTTGCTCGTTGGCGCCAGCGCCGAAGGACTTGAGGTGCTGACCCGAGAGGGCAAGTGGCTGCCGATCACCACCGAGGGCGACGCCATTGTCGTCAACATCGGCGACATGCTGCAGCGCCTGACCAATCACGTTTATCCTTCGACGACCCACCGGGTAATCAATCCGCAGAACGACAACGCGCGCAAGCCCCGCTACTCGGTCCCGTTTTTTCTGCACCCGAATCCCGATGTCGTCCTAGATGTGCTGCCATCTTGCATCAGTGCGGAAAACCCCAGCCGCTATTCAATGCCGATCACCGCGCACGAATATTTGCTTGAGCGCTTGCGAGAAATTAATCTAATCTAGAGGTTTTTACAGAAGTGAGATATTTGCTATCAGTTTATGCTTGTCGTTAGGTCGAGGCGTGGGATGGCGCCGATCGCGGCAAGGCGCGTACAGTGGTCGCGCTTCAAATCTCCCATCCGCTATGTGTGCTGAAGCTCCGAGTTACTCAGGAAAACTGGACTAGCGTTAGCCAAGCGCAGCGAGGCCGGCTTGGTTCGGATTGTTGCCAAGTCGTAGCGATGCTACCAATAGATCGACCGTTCGATCGTCAGAACTCAGAGTCCAACCCTGTTAAGTTCGTCAACGATTTCGGCATCATGGAAGAAAATGTCGATGCCAAGCTGGGTATCCTGCTTCTTTCACTTTATTCACCATCAAAGAGGTTCTCGGACCATGAGATTTCTGATTCCCGCGTTGCTGCTTTCATCGTTGGCGGTGCCGGTCGCTGCGCAGAGCATCAGCGCCACGCGCATTGCGCAGACGACCCAGGTTCTCGCTTCGGATTTCTTCGAAGGTCGTGCGCCCGGAACGGTTGGCGAGGAGCGTACCGTCGGTTACCTGATCGGGCAGTTTCAGGCCATCGGACTCGAGCCTGCTGGCAAGGACGGAAGCTGGGTCCAAGCCGCGCCATTGCTGCATACAACGCTCGGCAAGCCGAGCAAATTGGGCGTGATGGTCGGCGGCACGATGCAACCGTGGCAGCAAGGTGAGCAGGTCTATGTGTCAACCCTGCGAGCGCAGGATCGCGCGGTGATTGACGATGCGCCGCTGGTCTTCGTCGGCTACGGCGTCAGTGCGCCCGAACGCAAGTGGAACGATTTCAAGGATGTCGACCTTAAAGGCAAGGTCGCCGTCTTCCTCGTCAATGATCCCGACTTCGAGGCAACCAAGAGTGAAGCCGTCGCGGGCCGTTTCGGTGGCAAGACGATGACCTACTACGGTCGTTGGACCTACAAGTTCGAGGAAGCATCCCGTCGCGGCGCGATCGGTGCACTGATTGTCCACGATACGCCCGGTGCGGGTTATGGCTGGAACGTCGTCGCCAGTCCGCAGGGTGAGAACTACGACATCGTGCGTGCGCCGGACCAGCTCACCAGCCTCGCACTACAAGGTTGGATTGAAGGCGAGGCGGCGACCCGCCTGTTCGCCGACGTCGGTCAGGATTTGGCAAAGCTGCGCAAGGCTGCGCGTCAGCCGGATTTCCATCCGCTCACGCTCAAGGGCGCGACGTTCTCAGCGGACATTCCGGTCGTGCACGAGGTCGTCGAGAGTCACAACGTGCTGGCGAAGATTACCGGCAGCAAGCATCCTGACGAAGTCGTATTTTACGGTGCGCATTGGGATGCCTACGGAATAGGTCCGGCCGATGCCGACGGCAAAACCATGCGCAGCGGCGCCAACGATGACGCACTCGGCGTCGCTGGTTTGCTGGAGATTGCGAGGCACTTCAAGAGTCTGCCGCCCCCCGAGCGAAGCATTGTCTTTGGCTTTTGGACGGCAGAAGAGCGCGGCTTGCTCGGATCGGAAGCCTATATCGCGGATCCGCTCTATCCACTGGACAAGACGGTCGCCAACCTCACCATCGACATCCTGCAAACTGCCGGAAAAGCCCGCGACGTGATTCTGGTGGGCGCAGGACAAGACAGTCTGGAAGACGACCTTGCGCGCTTCGCCAAGACTCAGGGGCGTAGCGTGACGCCTGAGAGCATGCCTGAACGTGGATTGTTCTATCGCGCCGACCATTTCTCCTTTGCAAAGCAGGGTGTGCCGGTGTTGCTGATGATGGGTATCGCCGGCGCGTCGGATCTTGTCGATGGGGGCCGCGAGGCCGGGCAGCGCTGGGTCGACGACTACACCGGCAATTGTTATCACCAGCCCTGTGATGCCTATGGCCCGGACTGGAACCTTGATGGCGCAGTGCAAGACATCAGTTTGATGTTCGACATCGGCCACGAGCTTGCCAATTCCTCGCGTTGGCCTGAATGGAAGGATGCATCCGAGTTCAAGTCGCTGCGCAAGCAGCGCAAGCCCTGATTGCGGTTGCGCGCGGCGCGGGCGTATCAGTAACCGCCGCGCGCGACTGGCTGATCAGTGGGATGGGGCAAGGTCTTGCGATCAGCGAAAAACGCAATGCGCTTCGGAAGCAATAGGCGTGCATTTCGGTCGAACACGCGCTGCGCTTCATGCAGTCAGATGTTAGGCAAACGCATGCTTGTTTGAAATGGTCAAGTTGGAAGATCGCGGCGGCTCAACTATGATGCCTGCGGTTTTCAGGGGATCCTCAATGTCGGTGACTTCAGCATCGATCCGCTCAGGCGTGCTGAGCGGTCTCGCTTGGCGTGTTTTCAATGTGATCCAATTGATGTTCACGCTGGCCTGGACTGCCGCGCTGATCTGTCTGGCGTTGCTGGTGCTGATCTTGACTGGCGGACGCAAGCGCTGGCCGCTGCGTATGGCCTCGCGTGCCTGGTCGCCGGCTCTCCTGACCGGAGCGGGGGTCACGCTGGAGTGGGAGGGTTTTGAGACAATCGATTTTTCCAAGCCCTTTGTGATTGTCGCCAACCATCAGTCCATTATCGATGTCTGCGTCCTGTTCCGGGCGATACCGGTGCCTCTGCGTTTCGTTCTCAAGCAAGAGCTCGCCAAGGTTCCTTTTGTGGGTGCCTACGCAGGCGCCATGGGCATGGTGTTTATCGAGCGCCATTCCGCGCGGAATGCTTCGCGCAAGCTCGAAAAGGCTGCTGCGATATTTCGTGAAGGTCACAGTCTTTGTGCGTTTCCGGAGGGGACGCGAAGCCGTGATGGTCGCGTCGGTGCGTTCAAGGGCGGCGTTTTCAAGCTCGCCATCGAAGCCGGCGTACCGATCTTGCCGATCCTCATCGAAGGCAGCGGCGATGTGCTGCCTGCCTCCGGCTTCAGGGTGCGTCCCGGCAGCATTCGACTGCGAGCCGGATCGCCCATTCAAACCGGGCAGCTCGCAGCGTCGGATCGACAGGCGCTGGCAGCGCGCTGTCGGCGCACTATCATCGAGATGCAGAAGCGCTGATTCCGGCTACTCTGTTTGTCGGTTCCGATTCGGAGGTTGTTTCGCATTGCGAAGCGCTATCCACTTGAACGGACGCCGGACCGGGAGGCGTCAATGAGTCTCCGAGTGCGGATTCTTCAAGCTTGCAAAATTTTTTCGAACGCAGTACTGCCCGGGTTGTTTGGGTGAGCCAGAAAAAGTTTTCAATTTCATAGTCGCTGCAAATGGCCGGGTTGATTCAAATTGGTACCAATGAATAAGGATAGACAATGAGTTCCGAAACGGTCGTGGCACTGGTCAAGAAATTTCTTGAGGCGCCAGGCAAGGCACGAATGGCGCTATTTGCCGGCGAAGCATTGCATGAGGCTGGTGAGGTCGAGTTGGCGGTTGCAGTCTGGACGTTGGGAGATGACGCGAACGGACGCGTGCGTCGGGTCAAGGACAATCTGACCGCGCCCTCGGAGGTGCGACTTCACTCACGCCGTGCAGATGCCTCCATATGCTCATTTTTGACCCGATTGCATCAGCGTTCGGTAGATGATTTTGAAGCGCAGTCGTCAACCGAAGTCGATCGCGTGCGCAACGGAACATGGCCGCTTACCCACGATACGGAAGAAAAATATCGGACAGCGATGCAGCGACCGTTGATCTTCTACATGCCGGATCTGCCGGCGCTGGAGATCGAATCCAATGATGCGTTTCCTTGGGTGGCGTCGCTGGAAGCGGCAACCGGGTTGATACGCAGCGAATACGAAGCAGCTTTGGGTGCCGACGCCCAACCGTATGTTCCGGAAGGGACAAACGGCGGGTCTTGGGAAAAATTGGGTGGTTC
>JBBSVJ010000208.1:0-6031 GCA_038233665.1 Lysobacterales bacterium | reverse complement strand
GCCTTGGCCATGCTCAAGAACAAGCGCGAAGGCATCATCCCGGAAGAGGACGGCAAGCGCGGTCCTGTCGCTTTCATCGAGTCATTGAAAAAGAAGGGCAATCTGGTTGCCTACGTGGGTGACGTGGTTGGCACCGGATCGAGCCGCAAGTCGGCTACCAACTCGGTGCTCTGGTTTACCGGCGAAGATATTCCTTTCATTCCCAACAAGCGTTTCGGCGGCGTCTGCCTTGGCAACAAGATCGCGCCAATTTTCTACAACACGATGGAAGATGCGGGCGCGTTGCCGATTGAACTTGATGTCAGCGAAATGAACATGGGTGATGTCGTCGAGCTGCGGCCTTATGACGGCAAGGCGTTCAAGGATGGAAAAGTCATCGCGGAGTTCAAACTCAAGTCCGACGTGTTGTTTGATGAGGTGCGCGCGGGTGGTCGCATTCCGCTGATCATCGGACGTGGTTTGACCGCTCGTGCGCGTGAAGCGTTGGGGCTGCCGGTGTCGACCCTGTTCCGCCTGCCTGAGAATCCGGCCAGTAGCAACAGGGGCTTTACCCTGGCGCAGAAGATGGTGGGCCGCGCGTGTGGACTCGCAGAAGGCGAGGGTATTCGTCCGGGCACCTATTGCGAGCCGCGCATGACCTCGGTCGGTTCGCAAGATACGACCGGTCCGATGACACGTGACGAGCTCAAGGATCTGGCTTGCCTCGGTTTCAGTGCTGATCTGGTCATGCAATCGTTCTGCCATACGGCGGCTTATCCGAAGCCGGTCGATGTGACCATGCATCACGACCTTCCGGAGTTCATCAGTACGCGGGGCGGCATTCCGCTGCGTCCCGGCGATGGCATCATCCATTCGTGGCTCAACCGCATGCTGTTGCCCGATACGGTCGGCACGGGCGGCGATTCGCATACTCGCTTTCCGATCGGCATTTCGTTTCCGGCGGGTTCCGGCCTGGTCGCGTTTGCGGCAGCCACCGGTGTGATGCCGCTGGACATGCCGGAATCGGTGCTGGTGCGTTTCAAAGGTGAACTACAGCCTGGCGTGACCCTGCGCGACCTGGTCAACGCGATTCCTCTGTATGCGATCAAGGCCGGACTGCTGACCGTCGAGAAGAAGGGCAAGAAGAATATTTTTTCGGGGCGAATCCTCGAAATCGAAGGATTGCCGAATCTGAAAGTCGAGCAGGCTTTCGAGCTGTCCGATGCCTCCGCCGAGCGGTCCGCTGCCGGTTGCACTGTTCATCTGGACAAGGCGCCGATCATCGAATACATCACCAGCAATATCGTCATGCTGAAGTGGATGATCGCCCAGGGATACAAGGATGTACGCAGCATCATGCGCCGCATTCAAGCCATGCAGGCCTGGCTCAAGGATCCGAAGCTGATGGCAGCCGACGCCGATGCCGAATACGCAGCGGTGATCGAGATCGATCTGGCTGATGTGCATGAGCCGGTGGTCGCGTGTCCGAACGATCCGGATGATGTGAAAACGCTGTCCGAGGTTGCCGGTGCGGTGATCGACGAGGTTTTCATTGGCTCGTGCATGACCAATATCGGCCACTTCCGCGCAGCCGCCAAATTGCTCGAAGGCAAGCGTGATATACCGACCAAACTCTGGGTTGCACCGCCCACCAAGATGGATGCTGCCGAACTGACCAAGGAAGGCCATTACGGCACCTTCGGCACGGCTGGCGCACGCATGGAGATGCCGGGCTGTTCGTTGTGCATGGGCAATCAGGCTCAGGTTCGAGAAGGTGCCACGGTATTTTCGACGAGTACGCGAAACTTTCCGAACCGGCTCGGCAAGAATGCCAATGTGTATCTTGGATCGGCCGAGCTGGCGGCAATCTGCTCGCGTCTCGGGCGTATTCCAAGCAAGGGCGAATACATGGCCGATATCGGCGTGATCAATGCCAATGGTGAAAAGATCTATCGTTACCTGAATTTCGATCAGATCGCGGAATTCACCGAGATTGCCGACACAATCAGCGCCTGAATCGTCATTTCCAAGACAGTGAGCTGACTGGTCACGCCAGTCAGCATCCATTCGCCATGCAATATCGCGCAGATTCCCCTAGAGTGAAGGTCGAAAACCGCGCGGGCGAGCAGCACTGCGGATTTCTATCGCTCAGGCAAGGGGAGAGGACACCGGTCCATGCCGTCGGCACAGCAAAACTTTGGAGGCCGCATGATCGAGTCAGCTAGCGGATTCGTTCGAAGCTTGCTGTCTGCTCAGGACATGCCCGCTTTGGCGGTACTCGCCATCGAAGAAGCGAAAAAACGCTTTGCCGTTGGTGAGGCGGCTCTGCGCTGGAATGCCGAGCGCGTCAACTCAGACGGCAGCAGTGATTGCTTCGGCTGCTATCCGCCAGAAAATATCGAGGGGACCGATATTGAGCACGTCGCACTTTTCCATGCGGCGAATGGAATGCGTGCGGATCTTGCTTGTCGGGTAGCGCGAGGCCAAAGCCTTCCTGAAGGACCGGAATGGGAAGAGTATTTGCGCGATCTCGCCTTGGTTGCCGAGCGTGTCTTGCAGCAGGATTCGCTTGCACACTCGGTTCGCCGATTGGAACGTGCCGAACATGTCCAGCGCGCATTGTTTGCGATCGCCAACATGGCCAGCTCCGATCTCGACATGCCCGACATGCTGCACGGCATCCACGAAATTGTCGGTTGGCTGATGTATGCCGAGAATTTCTTTATCGCACTCTACGAACCCGAGCGTGACAGCCTGCGTTTTCTTTACTTTGTTGATTCGATGGACGAAGACACGTTCAGCCCGAGTCGCGAGATTGCGGCCAGCGATCTTCCGAACAGTCTGACCTTGGCCATGATCCGTAGCGGCGAGTCGCAGATGGGACCCTCCGGGGATGTTCGCGCTGTCTTGGGTGTCAATATGGATCCGAGCCTTGGCCCTGAGTCGGAAGACTGGCTTGGCGTGCCGATGATTGGTGCAGCAGCGGCGATCCGCGGTGCGATTGTGGTGCAAAGCTATCTGCCCGATACGCGCTATTCGGAAGAAGATCGCGCCATTCTCAACTATGTGTCACAGCACATTTTGACCGCACTTGAACGCAAGCAGGCGCAAACCGAGCTTGAAAGCCGGGTTGTCGATCGTACCCGTGAACTGGCCGCGGCCGTCGGTGAGCTGCAGGAGCAAGTTGCCGAGCGCCAACGCGGGGAGCGTTTGCAGCGCGCCTTGTTCGGCATTGCGGAATGTGCCGCTGCCGCTGACTCGATGGCGGAATTTTATTCGAGCATTCACGAGATCGTCGGTGGTCTGCTCAACGCGCGAAATTTCTATATCGCGTTGACCGTCGATGAAACCGATGAGCTCGAGTTTGCCTACTCGGTCGATGAAGTCAATCCGGTTCGTCCGCGGCGGCCAATTGCCAAGGGAATGACCGAATACGTCCTGCGCACAAGTCAGGCCCTGCTCGCGAATCGATCCAAAATTGACGAGCTGGTGGCCGCGGAGGAAGTCACACGTTTCGGAACCCGCGCTGATTATTGGCTCGGAGTGCCGCTGATCTGCGGTGACGTTGCGGTCGGTGTTCTTGCTGTGCAGAGCTATTCAAAGGACGCGCCATTCACCGAGCGCGATCAGGAGTTGCTGACCTTTGTTGCCTATCACATTGCCAATGGCCTTGAACGCAAGCGTGCCCAGGAATCGCTGGTTCACGACAACGTAAAACTTGAAGCCCGCGTCAACAAACGCACGCGCGAGCTCGATCTGGCCAATCGTGATCTGATCAACCAGATCAGAGAGCGCGAACGCATAGAAGCGCGTCTCACCCACGAAGCATTCCATGATGTCTTGACCGGTCTACCCAATCGCGCCTTGTTGCTGCAACGACTCGAAACGGCGATGCGGCAATTCCAGAAAGACCCCGAATGCCGCTATGCCGTTCTGTTTCTTGATCTGGATCGGTTCAAGGTGGTCAATGACAGTGTCGGTCATCTGGTTGGCGACGAGATGCTCAAGCAGGCTGCCTTGCGCCTGGCCGGTGCCTGCGCCCCGTTCATGGTCGCGCGCCTAGGCGGTGATGAATTCGCGGTGCTGGTCGACAGTTTGCCTGATCCCTCTGTAGCGGCGATTGTTGCGCAGAAGTTGATTGACGTTTTCGACGATCCCATCCGTTTGACGAACAAGGAGATGTTCACGTCGGCCAGCATTGGTATTGCGTATTCCGATGAGCACTACACCCGCGCGGAAGAACTCCTGCGCGATGCCGATACCGCCATGTACCGCGCCAAGGCGCTGGGACGTCAACGCTACGAAATTTTCGACGAGCAACTTCGCGCCGAAGCGATGCGCACGCTGGATCTTGAAGGTGACCTTCGCCGCGCATTGGCCCGTCGCGAATTCGAGCCGTACTTCCAATCGATCGTGTCGTTAACGGATGGCCGTGTTCTCGGTTACGAAGCCTTGCTGAGATGGAACCATCCAGAGCGCGGCTTGTTGACGCCTGACGACTTTCTTGTCGCGGCTGAGGAAAGCGGCTGCATCGAGCAAATTGATTGGCAGATCTTCACCGCTGCCTGTGAGCAAGCAAGACACCTGCCTGATTCCACCTATATTTCGATCAATGTCTCGGCGCGTCGCCTGCGGGTACCGGATTTTGATGAGATCGCTCTGCGCACCATTGCATCGAGCGGCTTGCGAGCCAACCGCGTTCGTCTGGAAATCACCGAGGGCGCCTTGCTTGATCAGCCCGAACAAATGCGCAATATCTTGTTGCGACTGCGCAAGGCGGGCGTCCTGGTCCAATTGGATGATTTTGGCACCGGCTATTCGTCGCTCAGCTATTTGCATCGTTTTCCGATTTTCTCGCTGAAGATCGATCGCTCCTTCATTTCCGATCTCGGTGCGGAAAGCAGTAGTGCCGCTGTGGTCAAGGCGATCCTCGCACTCGCCGCCTCACTGGAAGTCGAGGTAATCGGCGAGGGTATTGAAACCCCGCTGCAGCGGGATACCTTGATCGCCATGGGATGCCTGATCGGACAAGGGTTCCTGTTTTCCTATCCAAGTCGGGTGGGTCCGTAGGCTTGAACTTCGGGCGCAGCAAGACGTCCGCTTGAGTCGCACATCCGATTCGACATTTTCTGCTCGCTGCGGGATTTACGGTTGACGCGTTAGAATCAGGGTCCTCTTCCGCAAAACCGAATTCCGTCATGAGCACGACAGCCGAGAATCTGCCTGCCAGCGAAACTGCCTCCGATCAAGCGCCCTTGCGATTCGTCACCGCCGCCAGTCTGTTTGATGGTCACGATGCCGCAATCAACATCATGCGCCGGTTGATCCAGTCGCAAGGCGCCGAAGTGATTCATCTTGGCCACAATCGCGCCGTCGAAGATGTCGTTCGCGCAGCACTGCAGGAGGATGCCGACGCGATTGCCCTGTCGTCCTATCAAGGTGGGCATGTCGAATACTTCAAGTACATGATCGACATGCTCAAGGAGCGCGGAGCCGGACATATTCGGGTTTTTGGCGGTGGCGGTGGCACGATCACTCCCGAAGAAATTCGCGAGCTGCAGGACTACGGCGTCGAGCGTATCTACCATCCCAATGACGGCATGCATCTCGGTCTCGTCGCGATGATTGAGGATGTGGTTGCGCGCGCCGAGAGCGCACGCGTGGGAAGCGAGAACAGGGAGACTCAAAAAGGCGACAAGTCGGGAATAGTAAAAGCCGCCAGCATCGACGATGAGATCAGCATCGGCCGCATGCTCACCGCGATCGAAAATGGCGACTTCAGCGAAGCCGAGTTGATTGATCTGCGCAAAAAATGGGCAAGCAGCTCTTCAGATTCTCGATTGACGAATCCCGGCTCGCAGCAGCCGGACGGCGAGTCATCCCGGTCGATGACGCCAGTCATCGGTATCACCGGTACCGGTGGCGCGGGCAAATCGAGCGTGGTCGATGAGCTGTTGCTTCGGTTTCTGCATGCATTCCCGACGATGCGCATTGCCGTGCTCGCGGTTGATCCGACGCGCCGACGTTCGGGCGGTGCGCTGCTCGGCGACCG